>CAVODE010000158.1:0-2575 GCA_963694535.1 Dehalococcoidia bacterium | reverse complement strand
CTTCAGTATCAATATGGTCTGGTATGTTTCAATATTGTCCGTCACAGCGCAGGCGATTGTGAGCTTTCTTTTAGTACGTAGAGAGTTTATCCACAAACTAGATACTAGCGAAGGCGAGCTGCCTGTGGAAACTGAACAAACTCTCTAGGGAATCCTCAACTATCGTGAGATTTTCGTTACCGCATCCTACATCTTTGTTGCCACTCCTGAGTTGACAACCACTGGGGGCAGGAATAGTCTGTTGCAACATTAAAAATCATCAAGGACTGAATCCATGAGAAAACTACACTTTGCTGCACTCTCCACAGCCGCTTTATTGCTTAGTTCTACTGCCTTGGCAGGCGACGGCTTCTCACCTGATGAAGCTTTTCAGACTATGCTAAAACTCGAGGGAAAATGGGCTGGTGAAGCTCAGGTTGTTCCAGTTGGCCAAGCTAAGGATGACGCCGCTGTTGCCGCAACTTCAGTCTCGTTTAAGAACATCGGTAATTCTTCAGTGATGCAGACGTTTGCTGCCGGCACTCCTGCTGAGATGGTCAGTATGTACCATCAAAATGGCAAAGAAGAGCTTATTCATACTCACTACTGCGCTATTGGCAATCAGCCATCAATGACTTTTAGAGATTCCGGCGAAGAGGGTGTCATCGACTTCCAGTTCACCAAGGGTACAAATATGGACGTCGAGTCGAGCCCACATGCTCACCACAGCTTCATGCGCATGATCGATGAGGATACATACGAAACTCGTACTGAAAACTGGGGCGGCGGCAAAGTCACTTCGGTTCGCTACACTACAATGAAGCGAGTTGCAGAATAATTCTAACTAACTTCAATCCATAAGAATCAAGGCGCAACTTTTGTTGCGCCTTTTTTTAGATTCATTTCCTAATTTTTAGAACAGATACATTCCCAGTCCCTCAACAGAACAACACTCATAACATTAAAAAATGTTGACGCCAGCCGGTATCGCTTCGAATCAACTCAATGAAAGTGCACGTAATCTGCTTATTTCGATATGCTTGAACGCACCATTTTTTAGCCCAAATGCATACATAATGAATAGCAACCCCCGCTTTTTCTAGAAAGCGGCTCACAGGTGCATTCCAAAACTTAGAAAATGAATAATTATTAATAATTTAAGAAAGTGCCAAAAAAGAAAAGAGACGCCTAGCAACCAAATCAAACATTCGCAAACTTGTCGATTTCAGCTCTTTTGTGAGGTTCAGCGAAAATATTTTAGAATACGTCCTTTGAATTCTTCGCTCAGATAATCTGTGTGGCTTGGCTTTTCCTCAGTAGAGCTATATCCGAATTCGATCATTCTAGCGCTTAGTTTATTTTTCCTGCCACGGCCAGGGTCGACAATAACCACTTCACAGGCTTGATTAGAGTGGTCTTCAATAAAGTTGGCAAGCAGCGCGATATGTTGCTCTTCGTACAATAGATCGCTTCCTATTATCAAATCGAAAAGACCGAGGTCGTCCTCTGTGTCACCCCAAGCTACCTGTTTATAGGAAATAGGCTCATCTTCGTTGAGGAGAGCATTTCTTGCAAGAAATATACCTGCCTCAGGATGATAGTCAGTTGCTGTAATGTCCGCGTGCTGTTTATTTAAGAGCAGGCTGGCTAGCGCCATGCCACAGCCGATTTCCAAGATTCGTTTTGAGCCCGTGTTGTAGTCGCTAATGTAGTGAGCAAGAACCTTACTTGAAGGCCACACAACACCGAAAATCGGCCACTGAGCAGAGGATATCCCTAAACTCTCGGCAACACCTACTGGGTCATGGAATTCCTGCCGATTACGCAAGGTGCACAAATGGATATCTATCTTTCCAAACTCGACGGTCTGGTAGGATAAGCGAGGTTTTGTCATTCGGCTGCCTGTAGATTGGCGCTATGTCAACTATCTGAGATAAATGACAAAACGTAGTAGCGCTCTAAGCTATAGTATTGGGCTAGAAAGGCAATGTATTTCGCGGACCCATCGAAGACTGTAAAAATTTTGTTCGATACAAAGTCGGCACTTTAACCACGTAGAATGACCCGAGGCGAAGTAGCAAGTTGAACAGTACAAATGACCTTTATCTACGCAACATCTCATTCATGGGAAATATATGAATTGCTTTCCGGCGATCCAGCGGAAATCTATTCAATTACACCGCAATGATTCGAGGTTTTCAGAAGTTACGGCGATGATGTCAATGAACTTCTTCATGATAGTTATCCAACCGACTGCTTAAGCGGGGCCGCGTTTGGCTACTTTAATATGTTCGTGAATGTTGGCTTCTTTATGGGTGAATTTCTTGACGATCCCCATTTCCCTCTCAGAAGATCGAGTAAACGTATGCGCCATGTTAAACTTAGACTGAAGAGCGATATCGATTCTGGGGCATCGAACGAGTTGATTCACGCCGCCTACACTGATACAAAAGGCACGCTGCCGCTAGTCGCTTCAGGGCCTGGTCTTTTGCCTTCCGCTTTTCTGGTAATTTCTCTGTAACAAAACTGTTGTTGCGTCGTATACCAAGTGGTGAAAAATATTTCGCGTAATTAGAGTTAGAGCATTTTGGAGAAC
>CAVODE010000157.1:0-2603 GCA_963694535.1 Dehalococcoidia bacterium | reverse complement strand
AACCAATTGCAGCTTCAGTGATAGAGCAATTTCAAAACGGTGAGATAGATCAGGTATTTGTTGGTTTTTCTCGATTTATCAATGCGGCTATTCAGCGCCCTGAGACAGTTCAAGTTCTTCCAATTGACCCCCCAGCTGATGAGGAAGGTGCTGAACAGACTTTATCAGGCGATATGTTGTTCGAGCCATCACCTGTTGAATTGCTAGACACTTTATTGCCTCGTTATGTCGAGATGCAACTTTACGCTGCAGTATTAGAGGCACGAGCATCCGAGCAGTCTGCGCGAATGGTTGCAATGCGCCAAGCGACAGATGCTGCAAATGACATGGTTGATAGTCTTACATTGGAATACAACAAGGCCCGACAAGAAGGTATTACGGGCGAGTTACTCGATATAGTTGGTGGCACGGCGGCATTAGAGGGATAAGAAGAGAAATTAGGAATTTTGGAATACTGAGAAGGAATATAGATAGAAGACGAAAGTTTTTCTTCATACATATCTAGGAGGCAATCTTATGGCAGAAGGATCAGTGCGACAAGTAATTGGGACAGTAGTAGACGTCGAATTTCCTACTGGAGAATTACCTGGAATTTACAACGCGATCAACATTGATTTGAATGGAGAAACACTCATTGCTGAGGTTCAGCAGCATAATGGGAATAACTGGGTTCGTGCGTTAGCTCTTGACTCGACCGATGGACTAGCCAGAGGTGCGAAAGTTGTGGATACCGGACAGCCTATTACGGTCCCCGTCGGCCCAGAAACTTTGGGAAGAATTTTTAATGTTGTTGGTGAACCGATAGATCCAGGTGAACCTATATCTGAATCTCAGACCAGATGGCCAATTCACAGGCCTCCCCCTTCCTTCTCGGAGCAGGAGACTAGCGCCGCCGTCCTAGAAACCGGTGTAAAGGTGATTGATCTTGTTGCGCCTCTAGCTAAGGGTGGAAAAGTGGGTTTGTTCGGAGGAGCTGGTACAGGAAAGACTGTTACCAATACCGAACTTATTAGAAATCTGGCGACAGAGCATGGAGGATTGTCAGTATTCGCAGGTGTAGGTGAACGGTCTCGTGAGGGCAATGATCTGTGGCATGAGATGGATGAATCTGGAGTTCTCGATAAAACAGCACTTGTCTACGGCCAGATGAACGAGCCACCTGGTGTCCGATTACGAGTAGCCCTGAGTGGACTAACCATGGCTGAATATTTTCGGGATGAAGAGAACAGAGATGTTCTGTTTTTTGTGGATAATGTTTATCGATATACTTTGGCTGGAATGGAAGTATCAGCGCTTCTTGGTCGTATGCCTTCTGCGGTTGGTTATCAGCCAACACTGGCGTCAGAGGTTGGTGTACTAGAAGAACGAATCACGTCTACTAATAAGGGTTCGATTACGTCATTTCAGGCTATTTATGTACCTGCGGATGATTACACTGATCCAGGAGTTGCGACGACTTTCGGCCATCTTGATTCGACGATTACTCTCGATCGGGCTTTAGTTGAAAAAGGACTGTATCCAGCAGTAAATCCACTTACTTCGAATAGTAGAGTGTTAGACCCACTCGTCGTTGGCGAAGAGCACTATAACGTCGCTCAGGGCGTTGTTCAAACACTCCAGAGATACAAGGATTTACAAGATATAATTGCGATTCTTGGAATCGAGGAACTTTCGGAAGAAGATAAGGCAATTGTTGCTCGAGCACGGCGCGTTGAAAGATTTCTGTCTCAACCATTTTTTGTTGGCGAGGTATTCACAGGCATCCCAGGTCGTTACGTGACAGTCGCTGAGACAGTCGAGGGATTCAAGCAGATTCTCGAAGGTCAGCACGACGATCTCCCGGAACAGGCTTTTTATATGTGTGGAAATATTGATGATGCTATAGAAAAAGGCCGTCAATTGGCGGAAGCATAGTAAAATCTAGGACCGATCAATTTAGTCAAGTAAAGTAGGAATTTATGGCTCTCTCGGTGAATATTGTAACTGCGGAAGAATCTATTCTGGCCCAGAACGATGTGCAGAAGATCGTGGTACCAGCGAGTGATGGCCAAATTACAATTCTTCCCTCGCACGCCTCTCTTATGACTAGTCTCGCGGCCGGAAGCATGACCCTATATGGGGCAAATGGTGTCGAAACGATATCCCTTGCGGGTGGTTTTTTGCAAGTAGTGAATAACGAGGTAAACATTCTTGCTGATGTTCCTGAAGATGAAGAAGAAATGTAACAGATTTTTCATAATTTGAAGTAAGCTGTTAGTCGACAAGGGTATTCCATCTTGGTTTAAATTTAGAGCCGTGTCTTCTGAGAGGCCTGACGTGTCTGAAGCCTATTTAATTACGGGATCCAGCGAACTAAAGGGTACCGTACAGGTTGCGGGATCAAAGAATGCGGCGCTATATGCAGTGGTTGCAAGTTTACTGACTTCTGACGAAGTGGTGCTACATAATGTGCCGAATATTGCTGATATAGAGGAATTATCTGACATTTTGAGGTCACTTGGAACCGTCGTCCGTCGGGAGAATCATTCGTTAATATTGCGCAGCGAAAATATTACGTCCACCAAACCACCGAGTGAGTTAGTTCAGAAATTGCGAGCATCGTT
>CAVODE010000156.1:0-2686 GCA_963694535.1 Dehalococcoidia bacterium | reverse complement strand
GCGCAATCAGTCTGCCACAACAAAAGTTAGAACTCATCAGCAAAGAATTACGTACCGCTGATGTCCCGATTATTTCTAAAATTCAGGACAGTATGCTACAGCTCGATCCACGTACAGTGCTAATTGACCAAGATATACATGTCCTGAACACGCTTGGAAAACTTTCTGTAGCTATGCAATAACTTCTTATTATCTCGCTAATGACCTAATCATTCCCCTGAATCCCAGTAATTACGGGGGGGGGTAACGTCTAGAGTTAATCGCAAAAGCTCCAAATGGTGTCAATGCTCCCAGAATGTGGATCGATATGAGGGATATCACCCTCTGCAAGGTACGTAAGAAACGGAGTTTTCAACTTCCCGCGCGATCAGCAGCCAGCAGAAGCCCAAGGAAAGAGGGAAGAAGCTACTAAAGAAACGAAACAAACGCAGGAATAGCCTCAGTTACTTCGTTTCTTACGTACTTTCGCCCTGAGTTACAATTATGAAAATTCTGGTTGTTTAACTTCAAACTCAAATCCTGAGCCCATGCCGTTAGTATTAAATACATGACTGATGACGAGAAGACTCCAGAAGAGATTGAAAAGGGTGAACGCTTCAAAGCTGCATACCTAAAGTCGAGCCTGCCAGCAGATCACCCGTTATCAAAATTAGGAATAGTCTCAAATCCAACGGATGAAGAAAAAAGTGATCCCGTACAAGAAGCACTTAATGCACAAAGACGAAAAATGCTTGATGCAGAAAACGCTAAGAAACAAAAAAGGCAGGCCAGATTAGGCGAATCTCAGGAGAGCGCATCTAGTCTAGAGAGTACGAAACAGCCAAGCGAGCTGAAAAAAGCCGATGAGAGCATAAATGAGCTTGAAGAACAAATGCGGGCCAACTATCGCAGAAATAACCCTGACCCACTAGAACAATCAATCAACCAACAGATTACGAGAGACAAATCTTTAGGACACAGACTTAGTCGGTTGTGGCAAAGATTTATGGTTCGTTTCATAATTCGACATTGATCCGTAATTTCAGCACGTTATCACGACCTGTCCCCACCACACGGGACGAGGGAGACCACACAGTCTGAGCGTTATTCTTCGGGTTAAGCGTAGGCACCCAACGACCACTACCATCGTACATTAGCGCTATTGCACGTCATTTATAGGAATCGGTGTAAATAAAGGGATATACTATCCGTAGTTAATGCTATCTATTGCCCTTGGCATAATTCGAAGCAGAAGGGTCATTCTTGAATACTGATTTGAAAACATCGACAATTGCATCTACTGAGGTCAAGGTTACGCAAATTGGAATGGGGGGAGCTCCCCTAGGTAAGCTGGATCAGTCGGTCGCCTATCGTACACTGGAAAAAGCATATGAAACCGGCATCAGGTATTTTGACACGGCGCCACTATACGGTGCAGGAAATAGTGAGATATTTAGCGGGAGTTTTTTATCAACTATCGATAGAAGCGAGTTCACACTTTCGAGTAAAGTTGGGCGACTGATTCTTTCTGAAGAGGAAGCAGAATCTTTTAAGCGTAATGGTCCCACTACTGCGACAATTCAAGTGAACGATAAAGCATCTCGCTATAAAAATAATGTCGTCTTCGATTTCTCTCGAGATGGAATATTAAGATCGATCGAGGAAACACTCGAAAGATTGCAGCTCGATTACATAGACATAGCATTTATTCATGATCCTGATGATCACTATGATCAGGCTTTAAATGAGTCGTTCCCAGCACTTGCAGAACTGAGATCACAGGGGATGATTAAGGCAATTGGCGCGGGGATGAATGAGTGGGAAATGCTTTCTAGGTTTGCCGTAGAGGCAGACTTTGACTGTTTTTTACTCGCTGGGAGATACACACTCCTTGATCAGTCCGCGCTACATACCCTACTCCCTATATGTGAGCAGCAAAATATTAGTTTGATATTGGGGGGCCCTTACAACAGCGGTATTCTGGCATCCAATTTGGCGTCCGAAACCACCTACTTTTATGACCCGGCCCCAGCAGACATAATTTCCAAAGCTAAACAAATTAGAGATGTGTGCGAACATTTTGGTGTGCCACTAAAGGCCGCCGCTCTACAGTTCGGTTTATTACATCCAGCTGTAGCTTCGACCATACCCGGTCCAAGTACACATATGGAAGCATCTGAGAACGTAGATATGATGACTTTTCCAATTAATCAAAACATGTGGCAAGAACTGAAATCAAAAAACCTAATCGATTCCAACTGTCCCGTATAGCAGATTCGTTGCAGTCATAATGTTCTGAGCTAAACCACACCAAGCGCGACAGCCGTTCCCCCAGCACTTTTTTTTTACAATTTCACAAGATGTTTTATATCCGAGTACTCCCCCACACAAAAAGGTAGTAGAGAAATCCTACGACCCATGGTGCCAACCTAGGTGCAGACTGGTAGACATTGTTGGACAGGTTGAAGGATCTTTCCCTTGAAAACAAAGGCTTGTTAGTAGTAGTTGGGAACTGTTAATAACTTATTATTATTCGGCTGCTACAGGTGTGGTGGAGGTGATCGGCGTAACGGTTGGTTGAGTTGCCGTAGGTGAAGGACTCACAGAGGGAACACTAGTGGGGCTCGGGGTAGGAGTCTTAAGATCAGGACGAACAGGCGCATCTATTGACCATGTTCTGCCATCTGAGTGTATTAATCTGATTGGG
>CAVODE010000155.1:0-2716 GCA_963694535.1 Dehalococcoidia bacterium | reverse complement strand
CAGGGACCGTATGTACGGCAAATCCTGGCTGTACTCTACAACTTGAGGCTGGCCTAAGACGTGAGTCTAGCGACATGGACGTGCGGCACGTCATCGAACTACTTGCCAAGTCAGTGCGATTGGGACGGGATAAAAAAGAATAATGAAGAGATTAGTGAGACAGGGGTAATATTATGGAACTAGCAGGTAAAGTAGCTGTCGTGACGGGATCTTCGTCCGGAGTAGGAGAAGCGACAGCTGAGTTATTAGCATCTCTCGGAGTAAAAGTCGTTGTTAATTATGTGAGAGGCGAAGCCGCCGCGGCGGATATTGTTGCCCGAATTGAAGCTAATGGTGGTACCGCACATGCGGTGAAAGCTGATGTAAGAAACGATAGTGAGTGCAGGGCATTAATTGCGGCTGCGGTAGCGACTTATGGTGGAATAGACATTCTCGTAAATAACGCAGGAATGACTCACTTTATCGATCATTCCGACTTGGAGGCAGTCACTGACGAAGTTTGGGACGATATCATAGGTGCAAATTTAAGAGGCGTCTTTAACTGTACTCGAGCTGCGGCACCGCACATGAGAGAAGCTGGCGAAGGTGCAGTAGTGAATGTTGCATCGACAGCAGGTCAACGAGGGACCGGCTCGTCAATCCCCTACGTAGCCTCAAAGGCTGGTGTCATCATGATTACAAAATCACTAGCTCGTGTTTTGGGTCCCGAGATTCGGATTAATACGATTGCTCCTGGCTTCATTGAGGGCAGATGGCTGCGTGACGGTCAAGGGGACGAGAATTATGAGCTAGCAAAAGATCGTTTGAGTTCAACGGCGCCACTGCGCGGAGTTGCAACTCCCGAAACGTGTGCAGATGCAATAGTCGCACTTATCGAGCGAAACGTGTTTGTCACAGGCCAGACTATAACTGTTGATGGTGGCGCTAGTTTGTGAGTTCAGATTTATCGGAAATCAATTTAGTATCCATTTTATCGGCCCTCGAAGAATTAGTTAGCGAATCAAATCAACTAATAGTTAATCTCTTGAAACGTGGCGCCTACGTAAGTCATAAAGATTCTGGTTTGCCGGGTGAGTTGGTTACAGAAATTGACGAAGCAGTAGATTTGCATCTGAACGAGTCTCTTTTAAAATTGATTCCAGGGAGTGGGTGGCAGTCTGAGGAGTCCGACAGCTCACCTTCCACAGTAGCTGGGTCTCCGACCTGGGTTGTTGATCCAATTGATGGGACTTCGAATTTAGTCCACAATCCGAGTGCAGGGGAATACGGAACATCTATCGCACTATTCGTAAATCAAGAATTATCTCTTGGTGTAATCGGACTCCCACTTGGTTTTTCAAGAAATCCTGAAGACTCAGCAGTTATTACTGGAGTTATTTCTCTCGATGAATTACCGGTACGGGTAAATGGCGAGCCATTGACATCTGGAGACACCAACCCAGTAGGAGTGGTTATATCTTGGCACGATCGGTGGGTTAGGCAGGTTATACCAGAGGAAACTCCAGTGTACGCGGTGGGATCAGTAGTAATGCGCATGGCTCTTGTTGCCACTGGGCAATCAGAGATGTATGTGTCAAGTGGACTAGCCCAGGGCTTTCGATCTCATTATGCGCTACACGATGTGGCTGGCGGTGCGGCTATAGTTCGCGCTGCGAATAAAGATCTATACGATTCAGATTGCGAGCCGGTTGAACTGAAGCTCGAGCATAGAAATGTCAGGCCTTTTGTTGCTGGATCAGAGCATCAAGCAACTCAATTTATTAAGAATGTTTTAGTGGGCTAGCTACTCAGCCAGAGTCTATTTTTTTGTCGCGAGAACTATCCATAGTGGATCCGAGTCGGCAGGCTCGCGTTTTACTAGCGATGGTTCATCGAATACCTCTGAGATTTGAAAGTATGCTCCAACAAGTTGGGTCCTGTCTTTAGTGTCCAGCGACTTCCATACTTCGACTGCTTTAGTTGGAAACATTCTATGCGAGAAAGACACAATGAATGAACCTCCCGATTTAAGTGTTCGTCCAACATCTCGGAAGACTTCAACTGGTTGCGTTAGGTATTGTACTGATACCGCGCACAGCGCAACGTCGAAGAAGTCACTTGGTAAGGGTGTTTGTGGGGTGCGATTCAGATCATGCACAAGTGTTTTCGTTAAATGTGGATTGTTTTCTAACTCATCATGATTCATACCGAGTCCGTAGACTTCGTTAGTTGTTTTTTCCTTAGGTAAGTGGGAAACCCATGACGACATAAGATCAAGTATCTTCGCATTTTCTGGGATAACTTCTTCGTAAAAGGCTGTTAGAGCCTCAATTGTTCCATCGTCTATGTGCGTGACAAATCTCGGGTTTTCATAGAAATAATGATCAGACGACGTATCCTCTCGCCGAAAGAAGTTTGCTGGAAATTCAAAAGGGGTGGAGTCCTGTGAAGTCATTTTTTCTCTTCAATGCCATTGAAGCGCTTTCCCAGCTGAGCTACAGCCCCATTTTGTACTTGATTTATGTCTTTTACTATAGCATATTGATACCCCAAAAACATTCATGACACTATGATATGTAGAATATATTTGACAGTACTATACACTGAAGTTACATTTATTCCATATTAATGTTGACTATATAAAACATATGACTCAAGGAGATTAAAGTTAATGACTACTAATATTTTCCAAAAATGGATCAGCTATAGCAACGTCAAGGCTCTAGTAATTCTGGCA
>CAVODE010000154.1:0-2752 GCA_963694535.1 Dehalococcoidia bacterium | reverse complement strand
GCTAGTGGGCTTTAGTATTTCCAACACTTTTAATTTTCTATTCGTCCTTAACGACTGGCCTCGTGTGCCAATCGATGTACAGCAGACTGAATATTCTGTACTAAGCCACCCATAAAGATTGCTTGCATTTCCCTGTTGCTCTGCAGCGCATTTCTGGTCTCTTCCATCTGTGCCCAACTATCGTAAAAAGTCTGTATCGCTATTCTTTGTCCAGCAGTTCCAGAATATGAACCCCACGCAATGGAGCCATTTGCTCCACTAGATTTGTTTATATCAACCCAATTTGAGACGGCCTCACGTGACGCGGGGCCTGCTTGAGGAGACACCATAATGGTTGAACGTAGCTTTCCGGTAGTAGAGTTCTGAGCCGTATGTAATTCTGCCATGAGAAACCTCGAATTCAGCACGACTGGCCACTCCTCCTTTGGAGTCGCTTCTTCCTGAGTCGCAAACTTTGTTAAGACATCATCCAGAGACGAAATGGAATCACAAACTGAGCTAATCGTTACAAGGTTAATATCCTGTGAAATTGCTGGGACCCAAAACCGTGAGCTCGCTGCTCCAGATTCAACCATCAGATCAGCGACACGTGATCCAAGTTCCACTGCTTCGGCTAGACGCCCTGGTTTTACAGTTGATCGCGCAACTATGTTTGCTCGTGGCATAAATACTCCTTCACTATTGGTAGATAATTTGCCGTTGAGCGTAACCTGCATCTTTGCATTTGTCGACTAAAAAGGTCGACAATTAGTGACATCCATCAGATCTCAGCCTCATCCAGATCGGATTTCCAAAAAAATGTGTGAAACATGATTTAACCCAACTCTGGTGCTTAGCCTTTTCTTCGGGACAGGAATGGCTTGGATAATTTACTGAGACCTTGGAAAAGTAAATATGGCCCAGACGGAGGCCGTTAAGTTACGCTTTGGCGGGCGCACTATATCTCGGGATGAATATGAAAAGAGATTTGGTACTCTGCGGTTTTTCCTCGTTAAAAAACCGTCGTAAGTTATCAAGGACAAACAAAAGGAGCATTTATGCGACTCAAAGGCAAAACAGCGATTGTGACGGGTGGTGCATCCGGCTTTGGTGAAGGTATTGTACGAAAATTTCTTTCTGAAGGAGCACGCGTAGTGATCGCCGATATCAATCTAGACGCAGCGAATACTCTTGCGGATGATCTTGGTGAAGATGCCATCGCTATTAATGTTGATGTTGCAGATGGAGCATCAGTCGAGCAATTACGTAAAGCCACGAAGAAGATCTTCGACAGCATTGACATCATTATCAACAATGCTGGGGTCACCCACTTACCAGCTGCTCTCGATGAGGTAAGCGAAGAAGACTTTGACCGCGTTTTCAGGGTTAACTGTAAGTCAGTCTATTTAATGGCGAAAACATTTGTTCCAGATATGAAAGCTCGAAATGCAGGCGTAATTTTAAACATTGCGTCCACCGCGGGGATTTCCCCGAGACCTAATCTAAACTGGTACAACAGCTCAAAAGGCTGGATGAACACTGCGACAAAAACCATGGCGGTCGAGCTTGCGCCGTTTGGTATTCGTGTGAATGCTGTAAACCCAGTTGCAGGCGAAACCCCCTTACTCGCTTCTTTTATGGGTGGAGATACGCCTGAACTTAGGCAAAAATTTATCTCTACCATTCCGTTGGGTCGCTTTTCAACGCCAGAGGATATTGCCAATGCATCCTGCTATCTCTGTTCGGATGAAGCCAGCATGGTCACTGGTGTCTGTATGGAAGTCGATGGGGGGCGAGTTATCTAGCGATGCAGCCAAAATTTCTCTATCCATGAAACTATTTCAAATTAATAACCACTGCCTCGATTTTCGAGGCCAGAATCCCTAGATACTCTTGATATAGGTTTGTAGGTTAAGTATCTTCGCATTTTTTTATAAAGCGCAAAGCGATGTCTAATTGACTTTCAGATACTATTACTGACATGGATACCACACAATCTCTCCGTACCTGTAGGTTATCTGATTTTAAGACGACTCTGGCAGACAGAATTATAGTTATTGATGGTGCCGGTGGTACCGTATTTCAGGACCATGCGCTTGTTGAAGACAATTTTCGCGGAGAGAGATTTTCAAATACTGGGATTGATCTCAGAGGAAATTTCGACATATTAAATCTGACTGAGCCTAGCTTAGTCTCATCCGTCCATGAAAGTTATATCAAGGCTGGTGCCGACATAATTACAACAAACACATTTTCCTCTACTCAGATCGCCCAGTCAGAGTATCAAATGGATGAACATGTTCAGGAGATGAACTACGTGGGTGCCTCTCTAGCCTATGAGGTTGTTAGGCGAGCAGAAGAGCGTGATGGGCGAGTCAGGTGGGTAGCTGGTTCACTTGGGCCAACGAATAAGACAGCATCGATGGCTTCAGATGTGAACAACCCAGGGCAACGTGATGTCTCATTTAATGAATTAAAATCCGCCTATGAGATGGCTGCACTTGGTTTACTGGAGGGTGGAGTAGACATTTTATTGATCGAAACGATTACCGATACTCTCAACGCGAAGGCCGCAATTATAGGGATTGAAAATGCTAAAAACAAAATTGGATTGGCTGCAGAAATTGCTCCGTTGATTATTTCTGGCACGGTGATAGATCAATCTGGCAGAACGCTTTCTGGACAAACTCTTCAGGCTTTTTGGATCTCATTGAGGCACGCCAACGCTGTCGCTTTCGGCCTAAATTGTTCGCTTGGTCATTCAGGAATGAAG
>CAVODE010000153.1:0-2755 GCA_963694535.1 Dehalococcoidia bacterium | reverse complement strand
GCCGTGTTTACTTAGGTAATTGGCGATCTCGATGGCTTGTTGTTTGTAGGCGGTCATTCGGCCTGCTTTAGTGGAGGCCCCGCCCAGATTTGGGTCGCCAGCTCGCGCCAGAAACTCATGGATTAGCAATTTTTGTCTTGGTTTGGATTGTCGAGGCTGGTAAGAAGTAGGGCCGACAATAACCTCCACAGTTTTTCGCTCGGGGTTGATAGCGAGCAAACCTAAGCCGAGCATCTTCAAGAGCTTAACAATACGTTTACGTTTCGTCTTTTTTAGGGCGCCACAAGAATGAGGCACACCGATGTAAATAATCGGGCTTAAGATCAGACGGTCAACGCTTTGCAGAATTACTTCCAGATTAAGCGACAGTTTCAGTTCGATTATAGTGGTCGGTTGCGCTTCTTCGTTGGCAGCGAGTTTCTTAATCGCAACGACATCGCAGTTTTCAACTTCGGCTTTAACTTCGTAGCCTTGTTTTTCGAGAAATTTTTTCAAAGGAAGATAGAGATCAGATTCTTTCATAATGAACGAAGCATAGTTTTTTAATCAATGATCAAAAGAGTCAAAGAACTTTTATCCATAAAGCTAACACCAAGAAATCAAATCACTCTACCTCTATAATTGTAGCAACTTTGGGCAAAACCAGCATTAAGTTGTTAATTCAGGAGTGCTCCTTATGCTCCTCTTTGATCTTACAATTTCTCCAATCAAATCAATCTACTCTTACCCCTTTGATTAGGTTTCTAGCAATCTGAAAAAAATCCTCCTTGAATTTTCTGTAACTGTCAGTAAATTTAACACCTCGATAGCCCGCGAACTTCAACTGCTTGATTCTGTGGGAAAATTTTTTTGGCACAAATACTCCGCCCATTACCTATATTCTTCGTTGAACTAATCAAAAATCCTGAACCCTGATTACTCAATCAAGACACTTGGAACGATAAATATAAAAGCAAATATATAGAACGTGCTTCTCAGAAAATAACTATAAAACCCCAGGAATATAGAATGAAATCAATCACATCTAGCACTACCAAAACCATAGCATTATTACTCGAGGGTTCCAATACACCGTTAGTTTCTAGCCGCTCCCATTCTGGGCTTGACTAACTACTATTCCTTTGACGGAAATTCCATTGACTCAGTTGGTGGACAAAATGGCACTCTGCTCGGAGACGCCACGTATGGTTCTGGAGTGAACGGGCAAGCAGTAAATTTCGATGGAAATAGTGATTACGTAAAAGTATCTGGCGGAGCACTACTCGGCAACGACACAACATGGTCAGTCAGTGGCTGGTTCGATCTAAATAACAATACTCAACGTCATTCGTTATTCGGTGAATATTCACATGTTAACAATGGAGTGCTTTTTAGTATGGCAGGTTAAAGCCGCTCACCCACCGAACCGAATCAATCGTCCGATCTAGCCCGAAGTATACGACTCCAGATGTTCTTGTCTGTCGTCTCTATGAGCTCCCGTAGCACCAAACGAAAGTTCAGATTAGTTTGTGCCGTCTTCTCAATCTGGTCGATGTACTCCACGCCATGGAGTTCGACCAGTTCTTCCAGTGGCCCTGCCGCGAGACCGTGTATCACGATATCAGATGTGGTTAGAGAGATAATTTGCAGCATGGCCACCCAGTTGAGATCGGGGTGGTCCATTTCCATATCCGCGAACTTCTCTATCGCCCAATAACTCGAGTGATCCTCGTTAGACGAATTTTCGCTCTCGTGGACTTCAATGTAGGCATTGACCCACTCGTTTAATTCTTCCATTTCCATGCTGCGTTATCTCTTTATCTGGTCTAGATTTATCGATCTACAGTCTGTGCAGAGCGCATATCTTGTTGCCGGATGGGTCACGCAGATAGGCTAGATACATTGGGCCGGTACTTCCCTCACGCAGTCCTGGCGCATCCTCGCAGTCTGTTCCGCCGTTCTCAAGACCAGCGGCATGCCACGCATTCCCTGCTTCTATGCTCTCGACACTAAAGCCAAGAGTGCTGCCATTGCCATGGCAAGCTAGCTCGCCGTCGATGGGCTTACTAATACAGAATACGCCAGTCTTGTTCACCCAAAATACGCGACCCTTATCGTCGGCTACACCGGGCTCGTAGCCTAGCGCGCCCAAAATGGCATCATAAAAGGATTTGGATTTTTCGAGGTCATCGGCACCTAGCATTACATGACTAAACATTTGGCATTCCTTATCTATTGGTTATTGCTTACGAAATAAGCTGTTCACTGATTTGATGCGGAATAATACCTAGCCAAGTAGCTATCAGCCAGCTATCACTGCAAATTGTTTGAAATTCTACGGTAACGAAGATCAATCCTAGTCAGCCAAGCTATCCAGCTGACCTAAAAAGTCATCCACATTGCGCAGGCAGCGCAGATCAAAAAGCAAGCGACCGTCGGAGACCCGCCCTATGACAGGTTTCGGCAGGGCACGAAAAGCCAAGGACAAGCGTTGCAAGGCCTCGTCGGTCTTACCCTTCTCGGCTATTGGCGTAATACACAGGGCGCGACTCTCCAGGAGGTCTAAAGGCAGTGCACCGCTACCAATCTGACTCTTACAGGCCTGCACGGTTACTAATGCCTTACCTGCTAGGCGCTCGCTTACAGTGGCAATCACCTTTGCAGCGACCTCCTCGATCGCAGCTGCTGGCCGCGCAAGGTCAGCCAACATCGGCAGGCGGGCTTCCAACCGGTCTGGGTCTTTATAGATATTGATTACCGCCAACAACGCTGCCAG
>CAVODE010000152.1:0-2814 GCA_963694535.1 Dehalococcoidia bacterium | reverse complement strand
TGACGGAGCCTTCTGGGCTCAACAAGTGAGAGACCACGGTGGTGATGGATGGCTGCGGATTGGCGAAGCGACTTTCACGATGGAGGCCATCGAAATTTTCGGTGACGAGCGCATCGCCATGATGGGGCAATGGGCCGCCATGGCGGGAATAACTATAGATGATTCACTCTACGAGGGGGCAGAACCTCTGCGTAACTGGGAGGTATTTTTCTGGAAGCCTAAGTAGGAAAAGCGAATCTAAAAATGAGGGCAGAGTAAATTTCATCAAATTTTTCGGAGAATACTGAGGGAGTTTAGATTCAAAATTTTTGTAAGTAATTCATATAATGACGCCCAAGAGAGGAATATAATATATATTAAAATCAATAATTTAGAGGAAATAATAGTATTTACCTGCCATCTTACCTATCATAAAATGATTTCAGATTTACTTTTACCAGCCCCCCTGTTTCCTAGTAACCGCCCAGTCAGCCCACCCACCCCCGGGGTGGCCTTTCCGCACCTCTTAATCATTGTTGTACCAGCCTCCATATACTAAAGTCGAATTTAAAAAATAATTAGATTTGAATTTTCGGAGGTGAGATATGATTGCTGTAGATGTTGTTCAACTTGTTGCTGCTTTTGGTGTGATGTTTTCAATGCTGACGGTCGCAAAACAAATTCATGATAATACTAAGCAGGCGAGACTTACGAACTGAGGACCCTATCTGGACGATACATGTCTTTATATAGCTAAACTAGCAATTTTGAATTAGCCGATGTCATAGTAAGAGGTCACGATGACTATACCTCTCTCAGTAAAAGCGAAAAATTAGCATTCGGTCATTATTTAGAAAACATGTGCTTAGCCAATGAAGGGGCGCTCTGGGTTTTGATTTACCAGATTTCGAAATTTTATCTACTCAATCAAGCTTGGATCCACTGAACTCATTTGCATAGATACTCCCTTCGGTAGCGATTACTAGACAAATTGAGTTATCAGGGATCGCGATATCCAACTTAGCGTTTGACAATATAGCAGCTAAGCCAGCAGCGCCTGATGGGGTGGTAGCGAGTTCATTCTGGGCCAAAAAATTCACGGCTGTAAGTGCATCGTCATCGCTCACGCAGACGAAATCATCAGCGAGCTCCTTGAGTATATCGAATGCAATAAGTGAGGGCTCCTTGCAGTCCAACCTGCCCATGGAAGAAATTGGACCACTGACTGTAGTGGTGCGTCTTAGCTTGTGGCTTTCAAAAAGACAAGGCGCGGCATCGGGCTCCACTACAATGATTTTAGGTTGTTTTTTCCAGTTTTTGCGAATCTCAAAAGCCATACTCGCTGCCAGTCCGCCAACTCCAGCTTGAAGAAATACATGCGTCGGCCAGCTGTCGTTAAGTAAAAATACTTGCCGCATTTCCTCAGCGATAACCGTATACCCTTCCATAACTAACATGGGTAGGTGGTAATACCCCGTCCAGGAGCTATCAGAGAGTAATATCTCTCCATTTGAATTATCATTCATGGCCGCGAACATACTCTCCTCGTATGTTTCGCCGGAGCGAATCACCACCGCGCCTAACGCTGTCAGCCTCTGCGCGAAAGACGCTGGAACAGAGTCTGCAATGTGAACTCGAGAATTTGCATTGAATAGTTCAGCGCCTTTTGCCACGGCAATTCCGTGATTGCCTGCGCTTGCACAAACGAAAGTGAACTTATTACTCCAACCTCGAACTTCCAGATCAGTTAGTCGCCGAACTGGCAATTCACTACCATTCTCTTCTTGCCATTGCTCAAGCAGAAACTTGGCCACCGCATAAATTCCACCTAAGGCTTTGAAAGAGCCAAGTCCCATGCGTTTTGTTTCGTCTTTAATTAATAGTCGAATATTATTGAGCGCAGAGATTTCCACAATCGGAGTTTGCGCGTATGACGGGCAAACCTCTAACAGGTCAAGAGGGCATCGAACATTTAGAGATAACTTATAATCCATAGAAAGCAGGATACTATGGTTTGATCCAGATCAGGAAATGGGAATAAGTTTGGCTTGAATACTCCTACCTCTAGCCTTACTATCCCCTTCCCGACTGATCCAGCAGATTTAGCAAGTAGAAGCAGCCATGAGTACACACACACACAGCAAAAATGTCACTCTCACCACGCTATTCAAAATCAAGAAGCGCGGCGAGAAATTCGCCTGCATGACTGCCTACGACGCTTGCTTCGCCGCGATCCTTGGCGATGCTGGAGTCGAAGTAATTCTTGTTGGTGATTCATTAGGCATGGTGCTGCAAGGTCATGACAGCACGCTTCCTGTAACGATGGACGACATGATCTATCACATGCAATGCGTCAAGCGTGGCAACAAAGGCGCTCTGCTGGTAGCCGACCTGCCCTTCATGAGCTATGCCTCCGAGACTCAAACCCTAGAGAATGCTGCTGCACTGATGCGCGCCGGTGCGCACATGGTGAAGCTCGAGGGAGGTGCATGGATCGAGAACACAACCAGATTATTGGCCGAGCGCGGCATTCCCGTCTGCGCGCACATGGGCCTAACACCTCAATCCGTCAATCGAATCGGTGGCTTCCACGTTCAGGGGCGCGATACCGAACAGGCTGATGCCATAATTACAGAAGCGAAACTCTTAGAAGACGCCGGTGCCAGTACCCTGCTGCTCGAGTGTGTGCCGCGTAGTTTAGGCAAGACAGTTACCGATTCATTAGACATTCCAGTAATCGGCATAGGGGCCGGACCTGATACAACAGGGCAAATTATGGTCTTGCATGACGTATTGGGCGTCTCTGTGATCTCACCTAAATTTGTGAAGAACTTC
>CAVODE010000151.1:0-2835 GCA_963694535.1 Dehalococcoidia bacterium | reverse complement strand
CATCACTGTCATAGTAATACTCTTCATTTAGTGCCATTCCAACCCCTTGAGCAATTCCACCTTGAATCTGACCTTCCACATAGTCAGGGTGAATTGCTGTTCCCACATCTTGTACAGCCGTATATCTCAGAATCTCGGTTTTGCCAGTATCACGATCTACTTTCAGGTCTACAATGTGACCGCCGTACGCTGCGCCTTGAGTCGTGTGCGAAGAAGAGGCAGACACGGCTATTAACCCACCAGTTGCCTGGAGTTTGCTAGCAAGATCGTTGAAAGAAAATACTCGCTCATTTCCATCTGCATCGTCCGGTCCAATAACAGTTCCGTCATCGCTGTAAGTTATTTCGTCCCCACTGACATCCCAAATTTTGGACGCTCTACTAATCATTTCTGCTTTAATCATTTGACCAAGTTCATAGGCGACCCATCCACCAGCGAAGGTAGTTCGTGAACCACCCGTAACTGCGGTATATCCTACGGAGTCGGTATCAGTAACTTGAGGCGCAATCTGTTCATAAGTAACACCAAGTGTCTCAGCGAGCTGCATCGAAATTGAAGCTCGGCTTCCTCCGATGTCAACCGAGCCAAGAATAAGTGCAATTGATCCGTCCTTATTCACTCGAGCAGATGAGGATGACTCCATGCCACCATTGAACCAGAATCCGATTGCGATACCTCGACCAACATCTTCTCCTTGAAGCTCGGAGAGATAGTGGGGATGACTTTTCATCGCCTCTAGTACGTCTTTAGCACCTATCTTGGGCCAAGGAGTACCTGAGGAATTCCGCACACCTTCTTCAGCTACGTTTACTAGTCTTAGGTCAATCGGATCCATGTCTAATTGCTCTGCTATTTCATCCATAACAGATTCGACAGCATACTCGGTAGCAGGGGCACCCGGAGCCCTGTACGCGGCAGTTTTCGGGGTATTCAGCACGACGTCAAGTCCGTCGATGACTTGATTATCGATCTTGTAGGGTGCTAATGCACACTGAACTCCGGCACCTACTGGGGAACCAGGAAACCCACCAGCGCCCATAACAAAGAGGCATTCAGCAGCCGTAATTTTTCCGTCATTAGTCACGCCAATTTTTACTTTGCTATAAGAGGAGGCTGTAGGTCCGGTTGCCTGAAACACAGCTTCCCGATCCATCCACATTTTTACAGGGCGCGAGCTTTTCTTCGATAGCACAGCGGCCATTGGCTCAAGATAGATAGGAATTTTACCACCGAATCCACCACCAATTTCCATCGGAGTAACCTTCACTAGAGCTACAGGTACGCCAAGCACATCAGCAGTAGCATCTCTTGCCATGAAAGATCCCTGTGTTGATGTCCAGATATTAATTCTGCCATCATGGCTCCAAAACGCTGTGGCATTTTGTGGCTCTAGATATCCTTGATGAAATTGTGAACTCGTAAATTCTCGTTCGATCGTTAAATCAGCAGCAGCAAAGCCTTTTTCGATGTCGCCACTTTCTAAACGCATGTGACTAGCAAGATTAGTTTCGATGTCAGATCGAGTGTCAACTCCAGCGGCTCTAACTCCTGTACGCAATTGTGGGTGCAAGATAGGAGCGCCTTCTAGCATGGCATCCTGAACGTCCACTACGTGAGGGAGTATTTCATATTCAACATCAATTAGTTCTAACGCGTCTTGAGCAATATGGACGTCATCGGCTGCTACAGCTGCAACGGCATGACCGTGATAGAGTACTTTTGGTCCCGCTAGAATGTTCTCGGCTGCCCAACGGGGACTTGCTTTACCTGGTTCCAGTGCTTGCCAATATGTACCCGATTCGATTGATTCCGCCGTCGTAGGTTGGAATGTCTGACCAGAGCCGACGAGATCTGAGTTCGTGATTACGGCATGTACACCGTCTAGAGCTTCTGCCTTTGATGTATCTATACTTTTAATCAAAGCATGTGCATGCGGACTTCGAAGAACCGCTCCGTAGAGCAGGCCTTCTAGTTTGATATCTGCACCATATTGTGCGCGTCCGGTTACTTTATCGACACCATCTGGTCGACGAGGCCGGGTACCAATGATTTTATACTGAGGCTTTTCTGTAGCTACCATAATGTGTAATTCTCCAACTAACTGTGTTTTTTTATTTAGCCCTTGGCTACCGTAAGTACTGAATCGATAATTTTATCGTAACCAGTACATCTACATAAATTTCCGGCCAGCCAGAAGCGGGCTTCTTCTTCAGTAGGATCTGGATTTTCCTGTAATAACGCGTATGAGGACATTAGGAAACCAGGAGTGCAGATGCCGCATTGAAGTGCAGCGTTATCGAGGAATTCAGTCTGTAATGGGTGCAATTCATCCCTTGAGGCAAGTCCCTCAACAGTCATGATTTCAGCACCTTCCACTTCTGCCGCCATCACACAACATGAGTTTACGAGCCGCCCATCCATTATGACTGCGCAGGCCCCACAATTTCCATTATTACATCCTTCTTTTGCACCGGTCATACCGATGCGATCTCGAAGTGCCTCAAGCAACGAATCTCTTTCGGAGATCAATATTTGTTTGGAGTCTCCGTTTATTATTGTGTTTACCACTTTGGGTTCAGGGATCATTTTTGTTCTCTCCTAATTAAATTCTTTAAAAATAAATTCCAAGTCTGAAGGTTTTTGTGAATCTATTTAATGCGTTCCACTGCCGTACGGATTGTTCGTTCCGTAAGTATTTTGGAAAGATGTTTTCGTTGTTTTATGCTGCCACGCATATCGGTGATTGGGCTAGCAATTTCACTCGCGGCGTCACCTGCGGCCGAAATAGTCTCGTCAGTTAAAGGCCGCCCTATGAGGGCTTCAGCAGCAGCAGTC
>CAVODE010000150.1:0-2869 GCA_963694535.1 Dehalococcoidia bacterium | reverse complement strand
CAGGTGGCTATACTCGCTTGTACTTTCGCATCCTGAGTATCGATCCCCGCGAACATCGAAGTGATCGCCGATCTAGTGCCTCCAGAAAAATCAGGATCAGATACTGGCACGTCATCAGCTCGCAAACACTCGGCGAACTTTAGTAAATTATCTTGAAATTCGACTTGCTCCTCGGCGCTATCTTCTTGGGCAAATGTGGCGCCTTGCAATAATGGGAGACACTCCCCCAACCCCGCTTGTGTCTTAGGATCCTGCCAATCAAATTTCGGATCTTGAATCACACTCTCACGTAAAGCTACTGTATCCACAGTACCATCAGCATTTAGCTCAGGATCAGGAATACTGAATCCATTCTTGCGCATACAAGTGGTAAAGTCAGTCGTTATATCTTCATCTGTGCGAACCGCAGAGTCGTTGGCCTCCACTAGTTCCGGAGCGCAATCCGCTAACGCATCACGAGTAGATTGATCTTTCAAATCAAATTTTGAATCCGATAATACCGCTTCGCGTAATGCTCCAATATCAATGGTTCCATCACCGTTTAAGGCAGGCGGGGGAAGATCAAAGCCATAATTTGCCATGCAGGCCGTGAAGGCTTCTGCTGTCGCTTGAATTGGCTCTTGGGAGACTTGCTGAACGGTCGCTACTTTTGCCGGTACCGCTTCAGCATCGCCAACTCGTGCGACGCCGCTATCTGGCTCGGAACTTCCGCCACAGGCCAATAATCCAAGCAAAGCTCCAGAAATAAGCATTAACGTTAAATACCGCTTGCACAGCTGACTAATATTCATCGAAGCAACTCCAATACTCTCAGGCCTTACCCATTAATTTAATCATAGTTTTTTGAAAAACATTAAGAAATACTTAAGAATCTATCTGACCTTCTGATGCTACACAAAAAATGAGATGGGATTAATCTAAGAAGAAAGCAAATCTTAGGGAGTTTCAAACGCGTGACGATAAAAATAACTGGGCCTTGGTCGCTAGAAACAGTTCAGACATATCTAGGAGAGGTCGAAATTCCCGTCCAAATAGCTGCATTAAATAATGATAATCTTCCAGTACTTATCTCCCTTTGGTTCAGCTACGAAAATAATCATATTTGGTGTGCGACTCAGCGCGATGCGCACATAGTGAAGTTACTTGCAAAAAATCCTTCCTGCGCATTCCAAATATCTTCGGAACATATGCCGTATAAAGGGGTTCGCGGGCGGGCCACAGCCTCAATTATTGAATCAGATGGAGCCAGAATATTAGATACTCTAGTCACAAAATATCTGAAAGAAAGTGACTCCAAATTCGCAAAATGGCTCACCTCTCGAAAAGCAAATGAAGTTGCTATTCAACTAGATCTAGTTTCAATGGCCACCTGGGATTTCTCTGGCAGAATGGTAAATTCGTAAATATACCGAACTTTGCTACTATTCACTCAACATTTATGCACCTGCATGGAATTAATACGGCCAGCCAGTAAATAACTAGACAGTACCGGGAGTTGAATTTTGAAAGTTACAGGCCTAAACACATTTGTTGTAGAAAACGAGGAGCCATTCATCGGAGGGCGTTATTTCCTTTTTCTCGAGCTCACCACAGATGAAGGTATTACCGGAATTGGAGAACGCGTTGTCGGAAGCTCATATGGAGATTCGGATATCGCAGCCACATTTATACAAGGACAAATAAGCTTGCTCGAAGAGCTAGTGAGTGAATACGTCATTGGTGAAAGCCCGTTCAATACTGAACGAATTTGGGACCGAATGTATGCGTCAAGACATGACTATCGGCACCCAAGCCTCTATGCCACTCCAGCAATGAGTGCCATAGATATCGCCCTTTGGGATATTGCTGGGAAAGCAACTGGGCAGCCTATCTACAATCTTTTGGGTGGTAAATATCATGAAAAACTTAGAGCCTATGCCTATATGCCTCGGATGCGAGAATTTAATGAACATCCTGAAATAGCAGGTGAAGTAGCCGCGCAGCTTGTTGCAGAAGGGAATACCGCATGCAAATTTGACCCGTTCATGCCCCTCTACCCAATACCCAGAGATATTTCACTGCGTGAAATGGCAAATGCCGGAAAGATTTTTGAGCAAATTAGAAAATCCGTCGGGAATGACCTAGAAATCGGTATCGGTACGCACGGTCAACTTACCACTTACAGTGCTATTCGAGTAGCGCACTTTTTAGAACCATTTCACCCATACTGGTTTGAAGAGCCAGTACCACCAGAAAACTTTGATGAGATGGCACGAGTCGCAGCCCATACCAGTATCCCCATCGCAACGGGGGAAAGACTTGTTACGAAATATGAATTTGCTCAAATATTAGAAAAAAAAGCAGCTCAAATTATCCAACTAGATGTGGGTCAATGCGGCGGAATTACCGAAGCAAAAAAAATAGCCGGTATCGCGGAAGCACACTATGCGGTGATCGCGCCACATATGTATTGTGGGCCGGTTGCAGCCGCAGCGGCAATTCAAATAGACACCTGTAGTCCGAACTTTTCCATACAAGAGGCTAATCAAGGGTCACTCCATAAGTCAATTTTTCAAGAACCCCTAATATTCGAAAATGGCTACATAACCCCACCAACCGGACCGGGTTTGGGTGTCGAATTTGATAAAGCTGTACTGAATAAAAGGCTCGTCCGATAGAGTAAGGAATCTTTAAAAGATGTTAGCTGCAAAAGATCGTTTTCAAAGAGACCATACCAATTAAAACCAGTCTCACACGACCTAACACAACTATTTTGATGACGAGCCTAGCGGTCGCGGCCGCTTTGCTCGGTGATGCGATGCTATATGTAGTGATGCCTTCCAGACCTGAACTCTGGCATCTCACAATCGCCCAAGTTGGAATACTACTC
>CAVODE010000149.1:0-2931 GCA_963694535.1 Dehalococcoidia bacterium | reverse complement strand
TCCAGCGTCCAAAGCATAACCAAGCTTTTTTGCAGAGTTAACTTGCTCCAACCAGGTATCAAAGGTCGGAGGGTCTTCCCAGCTAACACTTTGCACTTGTTTTCTGGTCATTTTTGAGTCCAATTTTCCCCGTTCAAGCGCGAAGGCCGCCCAGCATCGGCCTGATGTGCCTGCAAAAAGAGGAAATCGAGTGCCCACAGTCAAAGTAACCGCAACTCCAGTCTGGGAAGCTCCAACAGCCACTACAACATGTTCTCGCAAAGAGTTTATCTCTACAACTGAGAACACAACACCGTGCTTTTTGGCCAATACATCTAATCTATTGCCGACTACCCTAGCCAATACATTGCGAAGTGAAAATGCGCTAGCAAGTGCTAATATTCCGGAACCGAGTGTGTACTTTTTCGTCTGAGGAGCCACTGCAACTAGCCCTTCATTAACCAATACGCGAGTTATGTGGAGACATGTACTTGGAATTAGACCTACACCCCTAGCGAGCGGGACAATACCTATAGGCTCGCTCTCATTGGCGAGATACCGTAATATTGACACGGCTCTGGTTACCGCCGGCACTCGTCTATTTGTGACAGCCTTCTTTTGCTCAGATATTTCCTTAGTAGGCGATTCATTCATATCTCTATCCATTTACCCTGCGCAACCCAATAATACTTCAAACTAAGATGGCTATTATAAGGATAAAAAGCGCTCATTGCTGCATAATAAGCATGAAAATAACTATCCATTATTCATAATGATATAATTTTCGAGCCGGGCAGAATTGCACTATAAAATCCTCATGGCCGACGAGGTGCTAAGCCTACCCTACTCTTTCTTTGTTAGTCGTCGTTTCACCAAGCGTACATCATATGATCTTGGATCCCTTCTTGGATCCTCACCCTCAGGAAATATCAAATTCTTCTGAATTTTCTGGGTCCCCGTGGTAGGCAGAGATTCGACAAAAGCTATCCACGCAGGAAGTTTAAACCCAGCAAGTAGATTTTTCATGTCAGACATTATTGATTCTGCAATTTCTTTACAAGATTTATATTCAGGCATCAATACAACGCAAACCATTACTTCCTCATCATGAAATTCATCAGCGACTGACAGAGCCGCGACACTCTGCACGGCTAATGACATTATGAGGGCTTCCTCGATCTCGGTAGCCGCAATATTCTCACCACTGCGGCGAATAATGTTTTTCCGTCGATCAACAAAGACAAGCATGCCATCTTCACGCTGAGAAACGACGTCACCTGTATGAAACCAGCCTCCTTTCCAAGCATCTTCAGTCTCCTCAGGAAGGTTTAAGTATCCTGAGAAAAATCCAGCGCGCGGATCAGGCCCGACAGCGCGAATCAATAACTCACCTGGGGTGTTAAACGGCAAAGCCTTGTCATCATCATCGACCACAAGAACTTCGAGAGGTAACCGCGGTCGGCCAAATGCTCTAGGTTCCAAGCATCTGGGTATGCCGCAATTTTGAATGGCTCGAGAGGTCTCCGTCATCCCCCAGGCTTCTACAAGAGGCACGCCAAATCTTTCCTCGAACTGCTCTCGCACGAGAGGGTCAACACCAGCTCCCTGCCCAAACTTTACATTATGACGTCTGTCATCCTCGCTAACGGCGGCTTTAACCAATAATGGTGGAATAATCCCCATATAGTGGAAACACGTCGCTTTAGTCTCAATAATATCAGCCCACCAAGTTGATGCACTAAATTTTTCCTGAAGGATAATGCAACTATTTAGTTTAGTCATACTATTTAAGGTATAAATAGATACATTCATATGGAAAGCTGGAAGAGGTATGTAGAGCCTCTCAACACCGGCATGGAACTGCAATAGGCCACCAGCATCTGCATAAGAATCCCCTGCTGCCAAACACGAGCGATTAGAAATAATACAACCCTTAGGCCGCCCAGTAGTGCCTGAGGTATAAATAATTAGTGCTGGTCTATCTGATTCCTTTGCCGGAACTTTAATTGGTGGATGCGCTGGAGATGGAAATTTATCAGGCAAATTCAACACATCAATTACACCAACAGTTGGCAGGAGGTTTTGTGCCTCATTTTTGACTTTATCTAGCCAAGGAGACACAGTCGCTACCAAACTACATTCGGGGAAACTGATACCGTAAGCTATCTCATGGGAAAGATATTCTGGATTAAGCGTAACAACAGTGGCGCCAATACGGTTTAAAGCAAGCAAATGGAAAAAATGCTCCGCTCTATTGCCAGCAAGTAAAGCAATACGATGCCCCTCTGAATAACCACTTTCCAAGTAACGTAACGCGAGATCATCCACGATCGTGAGTATATTACCGTAAGAAAACTCTTTTCCCTCTGGATAATAATCCCGAGTTAATGAGCTTGGATAGCATAGAAAAGCGAGGTGGGGATTGTTCAATGCCGATTTGGCAAATCTTTGGTAAACGGTGTTTTCCATTAGACTAATACCACCCTTGAGAGCATTTAAAGTAGACAAAAATCAAGGAGCCATAATTAACTTAACAGTTTGATAAGACGTAAGAGCCGCCAGCAATTGCTACTGGGAGCTCTTACTACATTCACTGTCTCGATTTCTCTTAGAGCATTATCCAAATAACAGGAAATCAGAATGACTTAGTCACAGAAACACCATAAGTACGCGGTGCACCAAATTGCCCAAATATCTGATTACCGATGAATAGAGAGGTTTGATTCTCTGCAACGGTATACAACTTATCCGCGACGTTTTTAACGTACAGACTTGCAAGCCAACTACTATCACTTTTGTAATCAAGAAATAAGTTGACCAGAGCGTATGCGTCTTGTGCCACATATGAATGATTGTATTGCGACATATACTGGTCATCGGTCCAATTGACAGTCACTCGAGGCACGAGCTCGCCTGACGCTGTCACAATGTGGTAACCCAATTCGCCGTATA
>CAVODE010000148.1:0-2948 GCA_963694535.1 Dehalococcoidia bacterium | reverse complement strand
TGCAGAGAAAACTAGCGGTGAGTTTGCAGCGGCGGCAGATGTGATACCGGCTCTAGATGCATCCCTTGAAGTACTGAATCGAGTATTTCGCTACGTCGAAGATCATGACATGGTCAAGCCTGTCGAACGCCCTGATAGCATGGATTGGGACTCTACCATTGGCGCAGCCATGGTTCGTTCTGGCACTCACTTCACCGAACATGCAGCCACAATCAACGAACGCAGCTCCTAACTGCCGGGAGAAGGCGATAATTTAAGCTTGGAACTTCTCTCCGCCCACAAGTTTTTAGTCGTTTAAAGTGCACAAAACAATTCGAACTAGTTAATTGCTGGTCGATAGCACATCTAACTGACGCTCTAATCGCCTATTTAAAGCGCGGTACTGGGGTTCTTTATCTACCGGGCCCTGCCCTAGCTGTTCTCCATAGTCCATCCACTTTGGAAATCCATCCTGAAAAGCCTCCCAAACAGGCAACGTAGGATTATTTGGGTTGCCTGATTTCGCGAACTCTGCCCAAGTTCGGCTCATTATTGCCGCAAGTTGCTTACCGGCTTTTGATTTTGGGAATACGGGTGACCTGATATCAAATACATAACCTATTTCTGCGGCATGATAGGCGCCCGCTGTTTGTTTACTGGACGGTGGAACTTGACTAAAGTAGTACAAGAAAGTGCTTGCATTTTTCCTCGAGTGTAACGAGGCGTAGTAGAACGCCGGCGCCCCAAATAGCGAGTCGCCGAGCAACTCTTGTTGAGCGAACGGGTCGCACGCCATAATTCCTTCATAGATCTCCGTGATAAGAGATGCATCCTCATGGAATTCAAATTCAACCAATTCTTCCATTTGATCTGCGGTATGCTCTCGTTCCCGGTATTCAATCAATGGGCTCCGTATGTGAGGCCAAAATAAGGATGCTTCATCAGCATTGCTTCCCACAAGAAGAGGCACATCGTGCTCTTTACCATCCCTGAATGCCTGAAACGGGCTCATTGGTAAAATGTGGCCATCAATTACAGGAAAGAAACTTCGGCGTGCGAAATTCTCTTCCGCGCGCACATGGTCTAGTATCTCGGATGCTGACAGCTTCCGAAGAGTTTCAATCTGATTGGATCCTGTAATTAAATTATCCGCAAGTTCCTTTCCAATCTGCTCGCCACTTTTATGATGTAAGACTGCAGTCGTTTGGTGAATCATTTGGCCACTGTTAGCTGCACTCTGAATGATTGCACCTTGGAAAAGTCCCTTCGCAAGTGGCGACGTAAGCAAGTGTGCTACAGATTCACCACCCGCTGATTCACCAAAAATTGTTACCTGTTTAGGGTCTCCACCAAAAGCAGCTATATTCTCCTGAACCCACTTCAATGCCGCGATCTGATCCAACACTCCATAGTTTCCGCTAGTTCCATCCGAGGATTCAAGGCTCAATTCCGGATGACACAAAAATCCCATCACACCAAGTCGATAATTTATAGTGACAAGAATTGCCCCCTGATCGCAAAACACATCCGTCTCATATGGAAATCCATTACCTGAGCCGTCCTGATGATCACCCCCGTGAATCCAAACCATCACCGGCAACCCAGTCTGCTCCTTTTCTCTCGGTGTTCGTATATTAAGATAAAGACAATCTTCGGATTCACTTGACTGCCCAAATTTGCTAAACAGCGCCGTAAATAAATTGCGTTTGATGGCACTGAACCCAGATTGATTAATTATTTCAGCAATAAATAGTTTTGTGTCTACTCCTAGTTGCCAAGCTGTACTTGAGTATTCCTTTGCCTGAATCACTCCAAGCCATGGCTCTAATTGCACCGGTGGGCGCCAGCGCAATTCGCCGACCGGGGGCTTTGCGTAAGGGATACCCTTAAAAACAGTTGAATTTCCAGAGGCCAAACCGACCACAGTTCCGTTATCTAGTTGAATGACAATATCGCTCATATGAAATCTGCAGCAAGCAGCCTTCCTACTCTTACAATTGTTTGAAATGTCCCGTTATACGCCCTCTACAACGCGGAAATCACGAACCACCGCATCACCTAGCACTGCTAAGGCTTCTCTGTATTTTTCACTTTCATACAATTGCAGTGCAGCCTCATAGCTCTCAAATTCGATGACCACAGTTCTCTGTTCTAGGCCATCTTCATGCGCAGTAACAGAGCCACCACGGGCAAGAAATCGCCCTCCAGCTGCCTCAACAGCCGGTCCAGCTAATGCTCCATATGCTGCCAGTTTTTCAGGATCCTTAATTTCTCTATAAGCTGACAAAATATATCCTTTAGACATTGTCTCCTCCAAATCGACTATGACCGACCAGCGGCCTCGTATGTTTCAAATCCACCTCTAGCGTCCGCAAGAAATGCTGTTTCAATCTGTGTAGCCAAATCGCTCAGGTCGTACATCGCTGCCAATGATTCCGGGGTTTGTTTTTTGTTCAGGACCATTTCTTCGGCACCTTCGATGATTATCCATATCTCATTAGGATTGCCCCAATAATATTTAGCGCTATCAACTTCACTTCTAGCTCGTTGAGCTCGACAAAATGCTAACGCAGTCAATCCCAGTTCGTTCAGTGATCCTGATTCTTTTCGTCGCCATTTTGTAACCTGTAACGGCATTTCGCTGCTCCTCTTTTATCCACTAATCTTCAATTCACGTCGACCTACCCTAATAGATGCAAAAGGGGTATTGATTCACGCTGCTCCTGCCAAAGTATAAAGACGTCTGATCCTGTTTGCACGCTCAAATACATATCGCCAAGTTCCCTCATAATCTCAATCAATAAACCGCGCTGGATCAGATTCATTTAAAGTCGGATGAGCTGCACCTCGCGTGACGAAATCTGCAATCAACATCCCGGCACCCGGTCCTCTTCCAAAACCTGAGGATGCCAGTCCAGTCGCTACGAACAGATTTTCATTATGTGGCAATTGTCCGATAATCGGATGGC
>CAVODE010000147.1:0-2962 GCA_963694535.1 Dehalococcoidia bacterium | reverse complement strand
TTTATCGCGACTAATATAAATTCTATATATAACAATGTCTTATTGTAACTATTCAGTAGTACCCATTGCTATCAAACACTGCTCCAGCAAGCTCTGGGGAACTTCAAGGAAGTCCTCATAGTCCTGTATTTTAGGGCTTTTATGCTGTTTTGAGGTTAACTCTATAAAATATTTCTCTAGGAGCTAAACTGAAAAAGGTTAAAAGTTCTGCTTGTCTGCAAGTATCAAGCTTGGGGCTCCAGTATTAGGGTCTTCCTATTTAATATCCAGAACCCCATAGACTATTTTCGCAATTTGATGAGCAAGGTAAGGTGGCACAGCATTCCCGACCTGAACATATTGTTGAGTTCGAGTACCCTCAAACAGATAATTATCCGGAAACGTCTGCAGTCGAGCAGCCTCACGCACCGTCAAACTCCGACATTGAGATGGGTCCGGATGAATAAAATAATGGCCATCCTTTGATATATGACTGGTAATCGTACTGCACGGCTTATTAACCGACTGCACCTTAAACCGATCCACAAAATTACCGGATTTCCAGTTGGCATGTTTTGATGCCAACTTCCTAGGATCGCACTAGATTTTAACCTTGATGGCAGCTGCCACGGCGAGCGCCTTTTTCGTCGCCTCGGCTGTATTCTTAGCACGCGCAAGCGTGACACCCATGCGACGCTTGCCTTTTACTTCAGGCTTTCCGAACAGACGAACTGACGTGTCTTCGATCGCGGTTGCCGCCCTTAGGTTTCCGAACCTTACTTTTTTCGAATCACCTTCCACGAGCAGCACGGCCGATGCGGAAGCGCCATAGAAACGAATAGCCGGTATACTGAGACCCAAGATAGCGCGTGCGTGGAGCGCAAACTCGGACAGGTCTTGTGAGATAAGTGTCACCATTCCGGTATCATGAGGACGCGGCGAAACTTCGCTAAACAAAACCTCATCTCCCTTCACAAAAAGCTCGACACCAAACAGTCCCCAGCCGCCTAATGCTTCGGTAACATTAGTCGCTATCTCCTTTGCTGTGTTCAATGCGACAACAGACATCGCCTGGGGCTGCCAGGACTCGCGGTAGTCGCCATCTTCTTGCCTATGTCCTATTGGCTCACAGAAACTCACGCCATCAACGTGTTGTATTGTGAGCAAAGTAATCTCGTAGTCAAAATCAACGAAGCCTTCGACGATGACAGTACCAGCACCCGCGCGACCGCCCTCTTGAGCGTATTCCCATGCGACATCAATATCACTCTGTGATTTTATCGTGCTCTGGCCTTTGCCGGAGGAGCTCATTATCGGCTTTACAACACAAGGAATTCCAACCGCCGTTACGGCCGCTCTATACTCTTCGTGAGTCGCAGCGAAGCTGTATGCTGACGTGGTGATTCCTAGCTCTTCTGCAACCAACCGTCTTATGCCTTCACGGTTCATCGTGAGCTGTGCCGCTCGCGCGGTTGGGACAACGTGATAGCCCTCAGCCTCGAGCTCGACTAATGTTTGCGTCGCTATGGCCTCTATCTCGGGAACAATGAAATTTGGTCTTTCAAGCTCTATAACGCGCCTGAGCTCGTCTTCATCCAGCATGGAAAATTCGTAGCTGCGATCGGCAACCTGCATGGCGGGTGCATTCGCATAACGGTCGCAGGCAACCACTTCGACGCCTAACCTTTGAAGCTCTATGGCAACCTCTTTACCGAGTTCGCCTGAACCGAGTAAAAGTACCTTCGTCGCTGTGGCAGAGAAGGGAGTGCCAATCGTTGTCATAGTCTTGCTACCAAAATATATGTCACTATTTTGAAATCCTTTTTTTTACAATAATTTTCCCGATTTTGCCATTAGTGTGCGGGCGAGGCAACTTTACTATCAGCGCATAGAGCTGGCCCCCGAGGGTCAAATAATTGCTAAGATTGAAGAACTCTCTGCTGTTCTAAATAAGGCCCAATTAGTTGAATCCATACATCTATGCTAACTTTTTTCATTTCTGATTTCCCCATATTATATAACCTAACCGTTCGTCCACAATAGTATGTATAGGGGTAAGATGGAACCATTCTGACCTAGCGGGGTGTGCCTCTAGGATGGGGTGCTGGCTGGGCGGTTACGAGGAAACAGGGGCGAGCTATCTAGGGCAGAAGAGCAAGAGGGATGACCTTCCAGAATACTGAAAGTTTTTGGAGTGTCCTGATTTTATAGCTTCAATAAAGCCCGTTAGTTGGTCACTTATTTGATGAAAGGCTCCTCTTTTACTTACGTATTATTTTAAAGATTGGCAAAAGCCATAGATATCATTGATTGTGGACGAATAGATGTCAGGGAGTTCTTTTGGAAATAAGCAGTCCCCTGCGTGACAAGTACCCTGTACTGTTCGGCCACGCGCTTGCACACCTGAAGAAAGTAATTTACGAAAATAGTTTAACCCCTCGTCTCTTAGAGGATCTAACTCATTCACAGAAATTACATGTGGTGGTAGGCCGACCATATCTTCTTTTACAGCATGATAAGGCCAAGCTAGTGGGTTCATAGAATTCTCGCCAAGTGGGTCATAGGCTTTAGCTAGAGCTGCACTTGTTGCATTGCTAATAAAATAATCATCGTTTTCCTTTAAAGACGCTAAGCTTAAAGGCGGATCTGCATAAAGTCCGGAAATATAAGGGCATTGGGCATAGACCCCTGAAATTTCATTAATCCAGTTTTCTCTGCTCGCTTTAAGGGCTGTAGCTAAACAGAGATTGCCGCCGCCTGACTCTCCTGAAACTACGATGGATGATGCTCTTAGTTTATCTCTATTTTTAAAAGCCCAGCGGGTTGCAGACGCACAATCATTCAACCCAGCGGGAAATGGATGACAGCCAAGTGCCCCGCCTGCATTTCGGAATTCCACTCCAATAACTAATAGCTCTCTTGCTGCTAGCTCTTGGCGCCACCTTTCATAGTTAGGGTCCTTGGCCTTAAGTATTACCATGCC
>CAVODE010000146.1:0-2975 GCA_963694535.1 Dehalococcoidia bacterium | reverse complement strand
GTAGGTGGAAGGAGGAGGATCCGTCCGGACTGGTGCCTATCTTGCAGTAGGCAAGGGTGAAGAAGGCGTCCTCGGCGGCTATAACAAGGTCGCAGGCAAGCGCCATGCTGACACCAGCGCCTGCTGCCGCTCCTCGGCAGCTCGCAATAATGGGTTTAGGCATCCTACGCATGGCGAACATGATCGGGTGAAGGTCGTGGATGCGCAGTATGAACTCCTTTTTGATTTCATCTGCTGGTTTCTTGATGGTCTCACCCATGCCTTTTATATCACCACCTGCCATGAAATGGTCTCCTGCGCCTTTAAGAACAACGCAGCGCACCGATGCATCAATCTCCACGTCGTGGAGCGCACTGCAAAGCTCCAAGCGCATGTCCATGCTGAGCGCGTTTCTGGCCTCAGGCCGATTCATGGTGAGTGTGGCTATGCCATCGTTAATTGATACTTCGAGGTGAGACATGGGCTGATCCTGAATTGAGACTGCGTTGAAGTTACTTGGTTACGGGCCAGCAGTATAACGTCAGAATTTACTGGATTGACAGTCAGTGATTTTGATCTTGGCAATAGCGCTGGTTTAGGTATAATACGCGCCCTTCAAGGGCTAAGTAAGCTTTTTGATGAATGCGGATGTGGCGGAATTGGTAGACGCGCTAGATTTAGGTTCTAGTATCGCAAGGTGTGGGAGTTCAAGTCTCCCCATCCGCACCACTTACAAGACTTATATCGTCCGATATGGTCTTTAACCCCTCTAGAATACTGGCATACCTTCTATTTTATTGTCCTGTAGCGCCCAATGATATTGGGCAACATCCAAGACTTAATGTAACACTGATTGTAACATCAGCTTCTAATGACGGACTGGGTGTTACAATGGCCAATACTACAAAGCCCCTTACTAATACCGAAGTAAAGCAAAATAAGCCTCGCAAGAAAGAGTACAGCCTCGCTGATGGCAATGGCCTTTATCTGCGAGTTAAGCCTAGCGGCACAAAGCTCTGAATACCCTTGTACTCTAGCTTCTAACTTAGCAAAAGAATCTCTCTGGGGGCGAAGCAGATAAAGGAACTACTGAGAATCAAGGCTTTCTTAAAGGGTCAGGGAGCGTACATGAGATTCCCAAGATAGAAGAAGAACGGTGTTAAGTAGCTTTGGGTTTAGGCTTTAAATATCCTCATGCTTCGATTTCTTTGTGAAGATATTGGAATACGATTGATTCAGCCCAAGAATATTGTGCGTCCATAATTTCCAACCAAATTTCTATAGTTCCAGCTTTTTTTGCCTCTTCTATCATTAGATTCGCATCGTTGTACCACATATTAAACGTTCTTTCTGATAACAGTCCGTTTTCATATGCAATTTCACTTCCTTGCCAGGTGTTTAGGGCGCGAAGCACAATGGCATAGTTTCTCCAAAAATCTTTTTGTTCGCTATTTTCTTGGTAACCTGCGACATAGCATTCAGGGCATTCGATCACTGACTCGTTCCATGAAGCATAGTTATTCATCAGTTGCCATTCGGTTTCGACTTGTGCAATCTTATTGGTGAGCCTCAATTCTGCTCCAACAAATATTAACGAGCCAGTAACGCCAATGATGCCGATGATGTTGATTGTTTTTTCAATATTCATTATTTAACTCTCACACTCTAGGCAAAACTACATAGCTTTACTGCTACTTCCCTGAAACCCATACGCCCCTGTGGCGCTGGTGATTATTCGGCTGTTGGCACAGCCGCGTCGCCAACCACGAGCCACTTACCATCCTGCTTTTGAAAAACGTGCATGCTCGCATGGGGGTCTGACCCGGCGGTTGTATGTACCATCACAGCAATGTCTGTACTGAGAAATTTCACCTGGTATCCTTCGACAACGTATTCTTCTTCAGACGCGATTGTGGCGGCCTGTCTTACCTCGGCAATCCCAGTAATTCCTGCGATGCCTATACCAATAACGTCTTCAGAGACAAAGCCGTCGGGTCCACCGGCGCTTCCCCATTGCTTATCTAGATCAATCAGCATGGCCGTATCATCAGCAAATACCAGCCCAGAAAATATTGCTATTGATGTCACTAATAAAATTTTAGTAAGTCGCATAATAAAGTTTTCCTATAGTTATAGAATAAATAAATAAAAAGCCACTAGTATATATACAGAGGGGGGGGAGTTGGCATCTTACGCATTCCGGCCCTCTGTATAGATTTTAATCTTGTCTTTTATGAGAGGACATATACATCCATAATCATAGTTCTCTTGATTGGGTCGATGACAATTTTTCCAAGATTTTGTGTACCATCATTTATATTGATGAGTTCATCCATATGAATCAAAGCTCCCTCTCTTCGCCAAACACCTACACCTCCGCCAGACGCTATAGTATCGTAATCTATGAAGCCTCTTCCTTGAGCTGTATAGGTTCCACCACTGCGATCTGTGTTATAGCTTAGATGGTAGCTGGCGTAAACTCGGCCATACTCGCCCATATTTCCTTCAGCTGTTATAACAGCGTCTGATTCGCCATAATCTGCTGAAGTTATTTCCATATCTGTTCTGGGTTGCCTTTCTTCTAAAGTGAGTGACATCTCTATCTCCTGTTTTGTAAGATTGTTATTAATGACATTTAAAATCGCTCCGCTCTCATCCAACTCATATGTGGTTGAACAACAGAACAATATCAGGTTCCAACACATCAAGGAAATGTGACAGAAGTGAAGTTGTCGAATGCTCGAGCTTCTTGTTTTCTTACCGATACTTAACGAATTCCGCACAGATTAGCTTGGCAGCTCTTTAAAAAAGCGTGACGACAATATTGGTAGTGCTACGACGCTGAAAACTGAGTTCGCAGAGGGTAAGTTGCTCAAAGAAGGAGAGAATTGGTTTTTTGCTCTCCCTCTTTGAGTTGCCCAATAGTTATGGCTTACGAAAGCTCATCGTAAAGCGGTCGGTATTTCCTCTAACGCCTGGTGTTCCGACTTCTTGAG
>CAVODE010000145.1:0-2980 GCA_963694535.1 Dehalococcoidia bacterium | reverse complement strand
TTTGTTCACGTATACGCGACTCAGTCGCTTCGGTTCGAGTCAAACCTGGGTGGATACAGCTAACTGTGATTCCAGAAGGCCCAAGCTCATCAGCTAGGTTTTTTGTCAATGCTGCCACAGCTACATTACGAATGCTACCTACGGTACTTCCACTGTTCCGTGCCTGCATTCCTGAAATATTTATGATTCTACCCCAGGTTGATTTTTTCATGAGGGGTGCCACAGTTTGTGCGCATCGTAAGTAACCCATGACTTTTGTGTCGACCTGCGGAAGTAAATGCTCTTCCCAGTCAATTTCACTTAAAACTGGTCGCGGCCCTCCTGGTTCGGCTGCATTATTGACTAATATGTTGATATCACCCCAGCGGTTAGTTATTTCACTGACCATTTGTTGGATAGAAGATAAGTCTCTTGTATCGCAAATATATCCAGATATTTGACCGGTATATTTTTCGTCTAGTTTGGTGACTGTATCGGCTAGTCGGTTTTGGTCGCGAGCGGCTATTGCAACTCGTACTCCCTCATCGAGGAATTTTTCAGCAATAGCTTTGCCTATTCCTCGACTGCCGCCGGTAATGAGCGCGACTTTTCCTTGAAGCTGGAGATCCACGATTTGAGATCCTTTCTGATTAGCCAACGAGTTCTTTAAAAGCCTCAAATCGTTTGTGCGGATCAGTTTCGTTCACGCTGACGCCGTGCAGGTCAAAGCCAGCTTCGGTAGCTTCTTCGATGTAGTCGATACATTCACCAGTTGATCCGGCAACGCCAAGGCTGTTGACTATTTCTTCTGGCATGGCTGCGGCTCCAGCCGAGGAGCCACCATCTTCCCATGCACGTCTGACCGCATTCGCTTCGTCGGCATAGCCCATTCGACTAAAGTGTTCGTAATAAAAATCTCCCATTCGCGCGATATAGAAGGCAGCATTAGCCGCCGTACCCATTCTTACGCTCTCAGGATTATCGGTAACGGTTATACCGCCTGGATTTCTTACGTCGATATCTGTTCGTGCTCTACCAGCATTATCGACATATTTGTTAAATTCTGTTAATTGAGGCGCCCACTGTTCCTTTGGAAAGAAAATAGGAATCCAACCGTCCGCTATTTCAGCTGTTTGCTTAACTGATTTCGGAGTAACTGAGGCTATATGAATTGGAATATGGTTTCGGACAGGGTTGAAGCGGAGTGTAAATCCACGCTCGAGCTTATAAATGTTTCCATCGTAGTTAAGAGGTTCACCCGACATGATTATATTAATAATTTCGGTGTATTCTTTGATTCGAGTGAGTGGTTTTTCGAATTTAATGCCGTGAAAATGTTCGATCACTTGCGGTCCTGAAGAACCAAGCCCAATTACCATTCGCCCGTTAGAGAGTTCATCGAGGGTGGCAAAATGCTGTGCTATTGCGCCCGGGGATCGCGAGAAGTTATTAATAATTCCGGTACCAAGTTTGATATTAGTGGTTTCTCGGGCAATTACCGCGAGGAGCGTAAGGGCATCTCGTCCCCAAGCTTCTGCAATATTTAGTTGCTCGATTCCCGCATCATCAGCTATTTTCGCATCTTCGATTACCTTGTCGAGATCGAATTCACCCTGCCAATTCAAGCCAATACTTAGCCTTCGTGTCATGTTAGGTACCCCTCATTCGCTATAGTTAACTTCTATATTGTCTTTCAGTATATGCGCATCTGGACGATGAATATATCTGAGGCTACTTAGAGTTATAGAGAGTGAGACTTTCTTTTGTGAGTTCATTGCCAAGCTCTTCTTGAAAGGAAGAAAAAGCTTCCAAATCCCACTCCGCCACAAAAATAATGGACTTGCCTGATTTTCCTGCGCGTCCAGTTCTTCCCGTTCTATGAGTGTATTCTTCAATGTTTTGTGGGAAGTCAAAATGAACAACATGGGTGATTTCAGGAATATCAATTCCCCGCGCTGCCACATTTGTCGCAACTAGTAAATCTAGGGCTCCCTCACGAAATTGCTTTACGACGCGGTCTCGAGTTCTTTGGTCCATATCTCCATGTAGCGCGCCTACTTGTATACCTTCACCGGACAATGCTTTGGCGAGCCTCTCGACCATTCTTCTCGTTCGACAGAAAACCAAACTTTTGCCTCTAAGCTCACGTTCAATCAGTTCCTTCAACGCAATTATTTTGTCGCGTTCAGCAACTTCTACGTATGTCTGTTGAATACTTACGGGTGCTGAGAGCTCTTTATCGATTGCCAGCGTTTCTGGATCCTCCATGAATTGCCATATTAGTCGTTTGATGGTTGTGGGCATGGTTGCTGAGAAGAGAGCTGTTTGGCGAGCGCGTGGTGTCTGGGAGAGAATTTTTCTGATCGCAGGAAGAAAACCTATATCTAGCATTTCATCTGCTTCATCTAATACGGCGAACGAAACTTTTCGTAGACTTAATGTTCGCCGTTGCAGGTGATCGAGCACTCGACCAGGTGTTCCCACCACTATGTGAGGATTTCCTTCTAACGCCTGAAAGTCTTTTTTAAGGGCATGCCCACCTAGTAAACCTATTGTTTTGAGATTCCATGGCTTTGCAAGCGTAGATATCACGTCAAGCACTTGTTGGGCTAGCTCTCGCGTTGGAACCAACACAAGTCCCTGAACTTGATTTTTTCTTTGATCAAGAGTCTCAATCATTGGTGAAGCAAAGGCGATAGTTTTTCCACTACCTGTTTCAGCTAATCCCACTACGTCTTTTCCTGCTAGCAAAGCAGGAATAGTTGCGGCTTGAATAGGAGTAGGTGTGATGAAGCCCATATCTTTGAATACTTCGAGAGATAAATCTTGGAGACCTAATTTTCGAAATTCTTCTGGAAGGGTACCTACACTCTTTGATCCATTTAATTCATCGGTTTGTGACTTGCTGGTGTCCTTCATAAGTGAAGGTTCTTTAACCTCTTTCACTGACTCGGCAGCGTTATCGGACACCTTTGCGTCTTCAGATTGCTGTGAATTAGTA
>CAVODE010000144.1:0-3007 GCA_963694535.1 Dehalococcoidia bacterium | reverse complement strand
ACCTCAACCAAAGAGAAATCAATTGGTTACTACTTGAGTACAGACTTAGATTTGTTTCACCTGGATTTTGGTGCAAGATACGAGCAAATAAGTAGAGACGGATCGGTGGTTCATCGTGAAGAAGAACACGACGACCATGACGATGAAGATGACCATGACGATGACCATGACGACGATCATGACGATGATCATGCAGAAGAGATTGATTCCTTTAACAAAGATTTTAATAACTCGAGCCTTGCACTTAGCATAGGTAGGAATATCAATGAGAATGTTGATATTAACTTCGGTATTTCGAGAGTTGAGAGAGCTCCTAATGCTGTTGAGCTATTTATGAATGGCCCGCATCTAGCAACCGGCAGGCTTGAAAATGGGAACACAAATCTTAAGTCTGAATCGGCTAGTAACCTGGATTTGACTGTTAATGTCAGCATGGGAGCTTTCTTCGGATCGTTTACCTTGTTTAAAAACGATATTGATAATTATATCTATCTGCAAGACGAAACTGAGGAAGAGCACGAAGAGCATGAAGAAGAGCATGATGATCATGAGGGACTGACTCTTGCAAACTGGATGCAGAAAGATGCAAAGCTGAAGGGTTATGAATTCGAGTTAGGGGGAGTCTTTGAATTAGGTAGAGGAGACTTAACGGTGTCGTATGCCAAGGATTCTGTTCAAGGCAAGTTTAAAGATGGGTCCAATATAGCAAGGATGATTCCGTCAAGAAATTTCTACACAATCTCTTATTCTCACGATGACTTAAAAGTAGCGCTTAACTTGAAGGACGTATTTAGTCAGAACGATATTGCGGTAGGTGAGACTTCGACAGAGGCGTTCCAGATGTTAGATTTAAAAATACAGAAAACATTTAATCTGGTCAATGAGAGCGAGTTAAATCTTTCTGTATTTGCTAATAATCTTTTTGATGAGGTTGCTAGGAATCACACATCCTTTGTGAAAAATGAAGTGCCTTTACCTGGAAGGAACTATGGTATTAGGGCTAGCCTTAAATTTTAGGGTCTAATCATTTAATAAAAATTCTCATGGATTTTTTTAGGAAAAATCCATGAGAAATTCAAATCCCAAATTATTCAATTACTCTAAAAATTTTTGTTAAGTTGAGTGTGCCTTAAGATTTTTCGGCAGGAAGGTTAAGACTTTTTAATCTGTAAGCCCAGTAATTGGTTCTCAGATATTTTATAAGATTTAGTGAGTTTAATGATGAAGAGATTCGTCACCACACTTCATTAATGAAGGATTTGGCGCCTGCGCTGATAAGGTCTATTGAGTTTGGGTAGCGTCTTGAGTTCTAAAGTTAACTGCTAGCGCTAAATAGTGTTGGATTGATCAACTTCGCTGGTAGGCGTGAAGTCGCCAGTGAAGTTGATCAGTGCATCTTCGACGAAGAACACTGACAAGCGCTCTTGGCCACGCACTAGTAAGGATTGTCTGGCAAAAATAACCATACCTGAACTTTCTCCGGTTATGGATTTAGACGTGGAGTGAGATGCTGGTCCTACTAGTAAATTGTCTATTGTAAGCAAATATCCTAGGATCTGGAGTTGAAAAAATTATTGTACAGAGATCAATTTTTATGCGAAATGTAAGTGCTGTAAGGTATTGCTCTCTATCATTCGCACTTTGTTTGATCATGTGGACCAATACTGCAGTGATCGCTCAGGTAAGTACTGAGAACGACCCGAACCCTTTTGTGCTGGCACAGCTCGTTGTCGAACCGGGCAAGATGGTGCAGGGTGAAATCATTGTCAATTCAGTAAATGGAGATACGAGTACCTTCATTCCAGTCACTGTGTTGCATGGTAGCCAGGAAGGTCCGGTATTGTCACTCATCGCAGGGATTCACGGTTCTGAGTATTCGCCAATTTTGTCGATGCAGAAACTGCCATTATTAGTCGACCCGTCGAATTTGTCAGGAACGGTAATTATTGTGCATATTGCCAACATGCCAGCATTTACTGGGAGGACAATCTATTTCGGTCCAAATGATTTGAAAAATCTGAATCGCTCTTTCCCTGGAAATCCTAGTGGAACCGTAACTGAACGGATTGCTTTTGAATTGACAACTCATGTAATCAAGCCGGCCAACTATGTAATCGATATCCACTCTGGCGATGCAAATGAGAGTTTGCGACCTTCTTACAGTGCCTACTATGCTGAAGCGGGTAGCGAAGAGATCGTGCGCGAATCTGAGAGAATCGCTATGGCTTTTGGTTTGAGTACAGTTGTGCAGTTCGCTGGATCGTACGATTCAGTCAGTGACGCCATCTACACCAGCGCGCAAGCGGTGACGCTGGGTATTCCGGCGATGGACGTAGAGTCAGGTGAGCTAGGTGTCATCGATGATAGGTATGTAAGCCCCATCACTAAGGGCGTTCTAAACGTAATGCGCGAGTTGGACATGATAGAGGGGGAACTAGAGTTGCCTGAAAGCCCACTTATTATTGCCGATAGAGCTCGAGTCTATAGTGAGCATAGAGGAATCTGGTACGCAGATCCGTTGGTAAGGGCTGGTGATTATGTTACTCAAGGAACAAGATTGGGTGTGATTACTGACTATTTTGGCAACGAGTTGGAAACAGTCACAGCGCCAGCATCAGGTGTGTTGCTTATTCTATTTGGTACACCCCCTGTGAATACAGGAGACCCAATAGTGGTGATTGGAAAGGTTGGCGAACCCTAAATTGTGCTGGCTTGTTCGGTTGTCTCGGTGATCTCGGCTGTCTCGTCTGCTTCACTGGTGGGTGTAAAGTCGCCAGTGAAATTGGTAAGTGCATCCCCGACGAAGAACACTGACAAGCGTTCTTGGCCACGCACACCACCGCCGGGCTGAAAGTTATAAATATAGTCCCAGCGATCTTGATGGAAGGGGTCGCGGACTAGCGGTGTACCCATAACAAAAATCACCTGCCTTTTCGTCATGCCAGGGCGAAGTTGATCGACCATGTCCTGAGTAATGATGTTTCCCTGTGGAATAGAAATTTTATAC
>CAVODE010000143.1:0-3023 GCA_963694535.1 Dehalococcoidia bacterium | reverse complement strand
ACGGTCGTGGAAAGAAAGCAGGTCGTGGAGCAGGAAAGCGTGGTGGACGTGGTAATGCGGGTATGAATAAGCACCGTGTTATGTACCGTAACAAGTACATGCCAAATCACTGGGGAATGCACGGTTTTAACCGTCACCCAACACTTAGAAATTTCAGTGTTACTGTAAATGTAAGTCAACTCGAAGAATTGGCAAATGGCGCAGATACACTGGATTTGACGGCATTAGATATCGACAAGGTTCTTGGAAGTGGACGAATGCAGGTTGCATTGAAGATTATAGTCGCTGAAGCAAGTGCAAAAGCTATCGAGAAGATTGAAGCTGCTGGCGGCTCTCTAGAAATGGAAGAAGCCGGAGAAGAATGAACTTATCCAAGGTTTTGAACCTCAATACTCATAAATAAAAATAATATCCAACAATAAGAGGCGATTTCATGAAACACAAATCAATACCATGGGCAATCGGATTAACCGGTGCATTATACTATGCTCTGATGATCTATTGGCAATCAGATGCTCTATCCACAGAAAGTGGTCCAGCATTCGAAGCAGCAGTTGTTGGTCTGGTTTTGTCTGTAATTTATCTTGCGTATTGTATCTTCTGTTTCCGAACAGATGTCCCAAGTAATTTGAAAGAGAAGTTTGTCGGCCGTTATGGTAAATTAATGGGATGGTTGGCATTTGTTGCATTCGCAGTTTACTATGTCCGTCCTGCAGCATGGGGCGGTTATGATGAAGCAGTAGGTTTCTTCCTTGTAGGGGTTATTCTCCTTGGATTCGGGGCTGCTGCTATCCTTACTTGTTTCATGTGGAGTGGTGATGAAAGCAGCCGTTTATACGCTCTACGAAGATTCGTAGATGTTTACCCAACTATTACCAAGCCAGACCGACACGTTAGATTTAATGAAAAAATGTGGACTACCACATTCGTTTTGATTATCTATTTCGCAATGACCAATGTCATGCTATTCGGATTGTCAGGTCAAGCACTTGACCTGTTCAGTGGATTCCGTTCGATTATGGCAGGTGCTTCTGGTACCATTATGCACTTGGGTATCGGTCCAATCGTTACTGGTTCGATTATTATGCAATTATTCGCTGGTGCTAAGATTATTAGATTAGATCTAGGTGACTCCGATGATAAAGCTCTTTACCAAGGTGTTCAAAAACTACTTGTTCTGATAATGATTCCAATTGAATCGATTCCACAGACCTATGGGTTCTTAGATCCTAGTGAGTGGCTAATCGATGCATATGGGATGGGTTGGGCTAACTTCGTTATCGTCGCTCAACTATTCGCTGGTTCCTACCTGGTATTCCTTCTCGACGAACTTGTCAGCAAGTGGGGTATCGGCTCTGGTATCTCCTTATTCATCGCTGCAGGTGTTGCACAGTCAACATTCGTTGGAACTCTCTCTCCCCTCCCTGCTACAGCAGGACAAGCATACAGTCTAGCCAATCCTCCATCAGGGACACTGCCGATGATATTCTACATGTTTAGGGAGGCGACGGCAACCCAAATGGTTTCACTGCCTGGCGGTGGTAATGGTTTCGAAACTATTTTACTGACTCACGTCAACCCTATGGCTGCGCTATTCTCTTCCATCGTTGTGTTCCTAGTTGTTGCATTCGCAGAATCAAGTAAATTGGAACTTCCTTTGACTCATGGTAAAGTCCGTGGTCATAGAGGTAAATATCCTATTCGCTTAGTTTATGCGAGTAACATTCCGGTCATTTTGATGGCCGCTTTATTAGCAAACGTCAACATGTTCACACTCTTGTTCTGGAGCCATCCTACGCTCTCGCAGACACCAATATTGGGTCGGGAGGGTATCGCTTCTATGTCGAAATATATCGGTACATATGATCAAGGTCAAACGACGGCCTCAGGTGGATTTGCCTGGTATGCAAGTATGGTAAATGGGGTGAATGATTGGTTTATGCCGCTGCTCAATCAAACTGGTGATCAATTCGGCCATTCGCTAACTCAAATCATGGTACACGTAGTATTCTATGTAGCCTTGATGACTGCAGGTTCTATGGTATTCGCTAAGTTCTGGATCGATACTACAAATATGGGTACGAAGGACGTAGCAAAGCAGATTGAACGGACCGGAATGCAGATTCCAGGTTTCCGTAAGAATCCAAAGATTTTAGAAAAGATTCTTGAGAATTATATTCCTCCAGTGACATACTTCTCTGGTGCTTTCGTAGGATTGCTAGCTGCTGGTGCCGACTTGTTAGGTACGGTGGGTAATGCTACGGGTACAGGTCTATTGCTTGCTGTAGGTATTATTTTGCGAACCTATGAGCAGATTCAAAAAGAACAGGCGATGGAGATGCATCCGATGATCCGCCAGTTCTTCGGCGCTGAATGATTTACAGGGGCCTCCGGCCATCGATGCCTCAACATTGTTAGTATCGGTCCTGTTGTTAATTTTACATCAGAACTTGTCTTTGAACGATAGTTGTCCTAATAGGGCGAAAATCAGTCTTATTGCTTCATAATCAGTCGCCATTTTGGCAAATTGGAATGTGGTTCTTGGCGCCGGCCTATAATTGAAGAGCCAGGGCCGGAATTTTTCGCCAATAATTGCTTAGCAGTGCGTCATTCCTCACCCCCTGTGGGATAGGTTATCTTGATATAGGGGAGGTGAGACGGGGGGTTGCTTGCGTTGTGTAGAACGGCGTTGGCGGCTGAGTCCCTCGGGACAATGACTGCCGCCATCCTCTGCATACGTGAAGCCGAAGCCATTGCGATTCAGAGAAACCTCCTCATGGAGCAAGCTCAGGGTCAGGAAGGTGATCGAGATTATGACGTATTTTGTGCAAGAAGCTCAAGTGCATTATTTTCTCGCCAATTTTTTTAGGTCAGCTATTCATTAAATTGAAAAAGTGACAAGTAGCCCAAAGGATCGTAACAAGAGAAATCTGGTTGATCCTGCCAGAGGCGACCGCTGTTGGAGTTCGATTAAGCCATGCGAGTAGAATGAAATTAGATTCATTGCAAACTGCTCAGTAACA
>CAVODE010000142.1:0-3047 GCA_963694535.1 Dehalococcoidia bacterium | reverse complement strand
CACTTGGATCAAAAGCAGGTAACAGAACCAAACGACGACCAGAAAATATGGCAGACATCATTGTGGTGGCACCAGCAATGTGAAAAAAAGGAACCGATACGAGCATGACCTGTTGATCCGAGGCGGGATCCGGCGGGGATTGCGTATTGACCACCAACGCCGTCAATGCTTGATAAGAAAGTTCAACACCTTTCGGTAAAGAAGTCGTCCCAGATGTGAAAATAATCAATGTAATATCACTCTCTTCAATATCAACAAAGACCGGTATATCTTCACCCGCATCACGAAATGCGTCATATTTTTCATATGGCGCTTTCTCAAAATCAAGCGTCACCACATTCTTTATTGGTGAATTTTCAATCGACTCATAAATGGGCATATAACGTTCTTGCACAAAGAGTGTTTGAATATCAGTAGATTCAATCATATATTGGAGTTCGTCAGACTTAGCACGAAAATTAAGCGGTATGAACGTGGCACCTAGTGAAGCTGTTGCATAATAAATCTCAACGTATTCTAAGCAGTTGACTGCCATGACTCCTACGTTATGCCCTTTTTTTACACCCCGTGAGTGCAATGACTGTGCCAATTTGTTGACTCGCGATTGCAACTCGCCATATGTAAGTCGCTCATCAGGTCCGGCGAGAGCAGTCCGATCTGGGACTATCGCATTAGTTATTGTCAAAAAATCTGCAGTATTCATCGCCTAGCCCCCTGGGTAATTTATCCTCTTTGTTACAACTAATTATTTAGTTAGAGCGCTCATGATAGTTTTTACAGGGATTTTGCGCTAGCCATTACGATAAATCTCGCTAATTAGATCAAATAAGTGAAACTAACTATTCAATTCAGAAATCTAATCTCCTTCATTAGCCAAAGCGATATCTCGCTTAAATTGAGCCAAGATATCTACTTTAGTCGGATCGACTTCAGAAAATAACGCCAAATAAAATGAAACCCATGAACCTAAAGCACATGCTCTCATTATGGACTGAAGAGGTGTCTTCCCACCTACATCTATGTGCCATGCTTTTCGGCCCGCGTTTTCAAAATGCTTTCTTGTTATATTTACTCTGAGGCGGTTGCGCGGATGAGCAGGGCCAGCATCAAGCAATATCACAAACCATGGATCTGGCGTCTCATTCGTTTGGTAACGTAGAGCGTCGGCAACTGCTCCCTCTAAAAGATTGTGATTAAACTCAGGAACCGCAACTGGAACTGCTAGTCTTTTTGAATTTTCTGCTAACTCACCAGCCCATCTACGAGCTGCAACCTCCAGAAACCCTGACCCGACTATTAGTGGAATTCTTTCCAACATCTCACCTGCTATCAGGGCTGGCAGAGTGACAACATCGCCGATTACTGATGATTTCCACTTATCTGATAGTTTCATGAGATCAGCAATGACAGATTCGATATCATCATCACTGATTTCAAACAACCCTAACCGAGAAAGAATCGCTAGCGGTAAAAACACACCATAACCAATTGCACTTCGGGGCGTACCGTTCCAAGAATATGTCAGACATGGCTGTCCGAGTTTGAGTGCTTCTTTTTGCAATGTGCCGCCAGTTGTAATTGCTAGACACATAGCACCTGCTGCTGCTGCTGCTTGAAAAGGTTTAATAGCCTCCTCGGTTTCACCTGAAAACGAGCACGCCAAAACAAGACAATCCTCATCGAGTGGCGGCAAGCTATAGTCCCGTGTCACTTCAACCGAAATTGGCGAAAATAGTCGAGCATATGTTGCTACTACATCAGCACCTATCGCAGATCCACCGACGCCTGCAAAAATAACTCGCCGTGGAAGTTGTAAATTATCAGGCAAAACCCAACTTTGACCAAGCTCCCAAGCTCTTAGACATTGAGCACTGAGTCCAATCAATGTGTCCCTAAAACCATCTCTGTCGACCTGTTTAATAGCCGGTACTTTTGAAAATTTCTCACTTAATCTCACGATTGAAGGTGAGATATCGAAAATATCCGACGTGATCTCGGGATAGTGATTCATATTAGTTTGGGTCAATGGTCGAGCCCAAGTGCTCTCGCAACTTCGGCAATCGCAGAGTCTGTCTCACTATCACTGTCCATTTCCGCGTATATACGTATGAGAGGTTCGGTACCTGATTCCCGCACAGAAACCCACCAACCGCCCTCTAAATGATAACGAAATCCATCTATTTGGTCCGTATCTACGACACGTTTACCACCTAATGTCTTTGGAACAGAATTAATCAAGTGTTGATAAATATTAGTCGGTTCCTTTGTATCGATAGGAAAGTCAGTTCGTTTGTACCGATGATCCCCATGTTCAACCATTAATCTCTCCAACAAAGTTCTAGGGCCTTCATTCTTGATTGCAATTAATTCGAGAATACGAAGTGCCGCTAATAATCCATCTCGCTCACACACATGACCACGAAATGCCGTACCACCTGATTCTTCACCAGCAAGCACAGCATTCTTCTCAATCATCACAGGTGCTAAATGTTTAAACCCAACTTGCGTTTCATAAACTTCTTGACCGCATGAAAGAGCAATCTTGTCCACTAATTTAGACATCGTTAAGGAACGAACAATTGGTCCGCTCTCAGAGCGAACTTCAAGTGAGCTATGGACAAGTAGTGAAAATGTATCAAGAGCACTGACAAACTGACCCCGCTCATCTATAAGACCCATGCGATCACCATCACCGTCAAACGCAAACCCACAGTCGAATTTATGACCATTAGACCCAGCTATCATCTCCATCGTTTTACCTAAATTAACAGCTATCGGCTCGGGTGCTCGCATACCCGGAAAATTCGGGTTTACATCCGCCCTATGGTCGATCACAATGGTTTTTCCCCCATTCACTATTGTGGAAAGAAGTCCCGCTGCCGCCCCGTGCATGGAATCAACCAGAACGTAAAGTCCTGCAGATCGAATGAGTTCTATGTCAACCTGCTTTTCTAATTGATTGAGATATTTTTCGATGAAGTCTACTCTTGAGAGAAGATGCTCGCTGTCAGTGTTAACAAGATGCCGATTCAGTCCTTGACCGAGAG
>CAVODE010000141.1:0-3057 GCA_963694535.1 Dehalococcoidia bacterium | reverse complement strand
GGGTCGGTCCCTCCATTGCATCCGGTAACCAGAAATGTAAAGGGAATTGAGCGCTTTTACCAGCCGCTCCCGCTAGTAACCCAATAGTAAATCCAGTGAGAATTGGTGCTGAAATTAAACCCACATGTGCCATCTCATTAATTTCACTAATTGAAAATGTTCCAGTCTTAGCCCATATAAGTGTTACCGCCAGAACTAATCCGACATCACCGAATCGGGTAACAATGAATGCTTTCTTAGCAGCTGCAGCTGCCGCGGGGCGATCAAACCAAAATCCTATGAGTAGATATGACGTTAGACCCACTAGTTCCCAATGTATGAAAAGTTGCAAAAGGCTTGAGGCCATAATTAATCCAAGCATTGCCGCGACAAACAACGACATAAAGAGGAAAAATCTTGAGTATGCCGGGTCATGCTCCATATAACCCATTGAATATAATTGCACCAATAACGCGATCGATGTGACTACGAAAATCATTACTGCCGAAAGTCCGTCAATTCCAAGTCCAAAGCTGATCTGCAGATCAAAAATAGAGAGCCATAAGTATTCCCCAAGCCCAATATCTTCACCATGATGTCCAATAGACATGTCCAGCGTCCACAAACCTAACACCCATGACAAGATCGCAAACCCTATGGCGATGTGTCCTGCTTTATTTTCAGGCAATACCTCAGCCAAACGAGTGTGCCTGCCAAATATTGAGATCGCTATTACTCCTGCAGCTCCAATTGGAGCCAGGTATATCAACCAGATGAGGAATTCAGGAATATCAGGTAAAAGCATTAAATTTTATTCAAAACCTCCCGAGCAACATGTGTTTTTCCATCGGGAATCCAGAGCTCATGAGGCTCACTCATCCTAGTTATCTCAATCGGGGGGATTATACGGACGGCAAGCGCCTCCTGATTAAAAATCTCCCGCCACATCTCGGCTGAGTATCCATCCTCGACATCCATAAACTTAACCCACATAAACGCTCCCAATCACCAACGCATCAAGTTGATTCGATCAAGATCAACTGTTTCACGCTTTCGGTAAACCAAAACAGAAAGCGCTAGAGCAACTGCTGCTTCTGCCGCAGCAACACTCAAGATAAATACGACAAATACGTGACCATCCACCAAACCTGCATCACTCGAGGTATTCTGTGGAAATCGCGAAAATGCTAACAACGCCAAAATTGATCCGTTCAACATCAGCTCAATGCCCATTAATACTGCAATCGCGCTGCGTTTACCAAGTGCTATAGCCGTGCCTAAGCCAAAAACAGACCCCGATACGATAAGGTAATGCATCAGGCCGATCTCGAATATCAGTTCATAAATTTCAGTCATCTGCCTCACCCTCTTCTTGATCTGAAGATGAAGTCTGCACGAGCATAATTGCGCCTATCAAAGCAAATAGCAGCAATACTGACGCGATTTCAAAGGCCAAAACATATTTACCTAAAAGTAAATTTCCAATTAAATCAATCGTAGTAGTAAAATCAGTGGCTGGACCAGACCAACTAGTATCCAAGGCTAAAAAACCAACGAATGTAGCAATTCCTCCTGCCGCAAGTAGTCCTGGCAGAACGTAAATCGTGTTCCCATTATCCCGAGATGCAAGCGGTGTCAACATAACGGCAAACACCATAAGAACCGAAATGGAACCTGCATAAATAAGAATTTGTGCCATCGCTATGAAGTCTGCGGATAATGTCAGAAACAATCCTGCCATGCTTAAAAATGAAATAACTAAGAAAGCCAACGCATGTAGCAAGTTTCGCGCGAGGAACACCAGAGTTCCCGAACCAAGCGCTAGGCCCGCCATCATATAAAAGCCGATAACAATTCCAGGAGAGTCCATTTAAATTATCCTCCCCTTAGCACTTTTGCCGCTTGCAGACCGCCCATTTTCCGAGTCAAAATCGGAGCTGGTGGTGTCGAAAGATCGGTATCTCTAAATAGCAATCTCAGCCACACGAAAGTAAGGCCGGCCGCTGACGTTATGTTTACGAGTCCAATAAGACCAAGAGACAAGAAATTCGGAACGTCCCATCGAACGAGGATTGAGCTCTCGATAGCTGTCAAAAACATTAGTGCAATTGATACTGGTATGAGAAATTTCCATGCGAAACCCATTAATTGATCTAATCTAAATCGTGGAAGGGTAGCGCGTATCCAAACAAACAAGAAGTACACCAATCCAATCTTAGTCGCCAAAATCAAGTAACCTGGAATCCAAGTCTCTAAACCAAACATCGTGTAACCGCCTAGAAAAAATGTTGACATGAGAGCTCCTACAAGGATTGCATTAGCCAGCTCGACGCCCATAAATAGTCCGGCCTTCATACCAGAATACTCTGTGTAAAAACCAGCCACTATCTCAGATTCTGCTTCACCAATATCGTTTGGGGTGCGGTTGATTTCGGCAGTCGACGCGAATAGAAAAGCCAACGCCGCAAATGGAATTAGCATAACCAGCCATACTCCATGTTCCGATTGCCACAAAACTATTTCTGAAAGCTTCGTCGAGCCTGTTAGAAGAACCACAGCTAAAAGCGAAACTGATATCGGGATTTCATACGAGATCATCATTGCTATCGTCCGCATAGCTCCAAGCAATGAATAGTGATTATTTGAAGCCCACCCAGCCATGAACACCGCAAGTACCCCTAGCGACGAAATGGCAATCACAAACAACACACCCACGTCCAAGTCTGCATATGACATCTTTGGTGACCAAGGGATTGGAGCCCAGCCAAGAATAGCCGGAATAAATACAGCAACTGGTGGTACGAAATACAGAAAACGATCAGCTCCGCTGGGTATAATTATTTCTTTCTGCATCAGCTTTAAAGCATCTGCTAAGGTTTGAAGAAGGCCAAAAGGACCAGTTCTATTCGGGCCCTGTCGAATTTGGAATTTTGCTATCAGTCGTCTTTCCACCCAGGGACCTATAAGCAACCATCCTCCCACAATAGAAACAATTCCCGTCGCACCCGCTAACGTCGGAATCAAGTATGCAAGCGTGGACGCGATCCTGGAATCCATTTCGCTATTTTGAATAACGCC
>CAVODE010000140.1:0-3063 GCA_963694535.1 Dehalococcoidia bacterium | reverse complement strand
ATCTCTTTTACTTTTGACCGTGCATCGTTGATACGTTCATGAATAGTCAGCTGCATAGAGTAATACCTAAATTCATCAGCATATATTTATCGTTCGGCTTAAGGTTAACATTAGAATAACGAGTTATTTTTGGTAATGGGAGGCAATATGTTTCAAGAGAAAAAACCACCGAAGCAAGGTTCTTGGAGCGAAGTGTTTTTAATAATTCGCGTTGTGTTTGAAGTGTTGCTCCCACCTTTGGCAGGTATTTTAGGATCTTTAATATTGCTAGCAACTTTTTTTGTTTTGTTATTAAGCGGTTCAATATACTGTTTGATACCAATAGGTGTGTTTGGACTTGGGATTTGGTATTTGATTAAAAAGACCTCGGTTCAGTACCCAGATCAAGAGGATGAACTTAAAAGCTTTTATAAGAAATTCTGATTCACTTCAGAGTTTTGTTTGCAATCGTTCAGTCGATTAAAAGCAATAGTTGTTCATCAGGTATTTGAGGATTTGTCTTAACTACTTCATGCATTTCATCGACAAATTCACTTATTGACACAAAAGTTTTGTACGAGGCCGCATATCTTATATATCCCAACGTATCAAGATTTTTAAGTTTTAGCATTACGATTTCTGCGAGCAATCGACTTTCGATCTCATTTCCCGAACTTACTATTTGACTTTCTACCTCAGCAGCTAAATCTGTGACTATCTGTTGAGTAGCGCCTTTCTTATGTGTGGAATGTAAAAGACTACTTATTAACTTTTCTCGATCGAATTGCTCACGTGATCCGTCCTTCTTATGAACCAAGAACGCATCAGTGATAATTTCTTCAATAGTATTGAACTCGAAGTGGCACTGAATACAAGTTTTCTCTCTAACTATTGAAGTCGAGTCGATAATTATATCGACTAGTTTATTCTGTTTTGATTCGCAGTTAGGGCAATTCATGCTTGACTCCCAAAGTCACTATCGTACTTTTAAAATACAAGATGAACTAAGAAAAAAGGAATTCATAATCACAGAGTTTTGCACAAAAAATACCGCGTGTGTGAGTGTTTTGTTACAGGACAGACCGTGTTATCGGACTAACGCTCGGGCACATCTTTATTGTAATAGGGAACATCAGCGCCCGAGAAATCGACGGTTTGATTTATGCTGACAGTTTTATCGTCGCTGTCGAATCTGTTTGGGCTTGAGTCGCTTAAAGGTTCGCTAGTTTCAGGAGGTGAAATCAGTTTTTTTTCGGCACGAACAACTTCCGTATCGGAAATAATTGGTGTCGCTAGAGATTTCCTAAGTTCTTCTAGCTTAGGAACGGAAGTTAAATCATATTTCTCTAGTTTACGTGTTCCTTGGTCGAGAGCCATATCAATACTTGTAGCTTCAAAATTTTCGAAATCAGCAGCCACAATTGTTACGTGGATTTCATCGTCAAGATCGTTTCGTAGCATAACTCCAGTGAAGACGTCGCACTCAGTTGGATGAGCGCGCTCACCTACGACTTCTTTAATTTTTCGAATCTCATCGCGAGTGAGAGGCAATATTAGTTTGTCAGAGTGCTGATTATTGCTCGCCGGCCCGACAACGTTAATGAGTAATCTTTTTGCGTTAGTAATATCTGTATTTATCAGAGGATTAGCCAAAGCTCTCTGGGCTGCACCAACGGCTCGATTATCTCCCGAGGCGCTTCCAATAGCAATTACTGCATCTCCCGCATTTTCCATTGTAGATCTGAAGTCTGCGATATCTAGATTCCAAACACCGTTAACGGTGATGATTTCACTTAAGCCCTGAATAGCATCAGACAAAATTTTGTCAGTTAGTCTGAATTCGTCTTCAATGCCAAGGTTTGATTGACCCCCTTCTTCTGGGGGAGATGCCGTGGGTAGTAAATCATTTTCTATGACTATTACCGCGTCAACGTTGCGTCGAAAATTTTCGAGTGAATCTTCCGCAACCGCTCTTTTTCGGCTGCCTTCCCAGCTGAAAGGCATAGTGACAATGGCAACCGTGAGAACATGATCTTCACCAATTGTTAAATTATTGGCTATTTCCGCGATTACTGGACCGGCACCCGATCCCGTGCCACCGCCTAAGCAAGCGGTGATGAAGACGATTTCAGAGCCGTCTAGTGCTTGACCAATTGAGTCACGTGCTTCTTCGGCGGCGGCTTTTCCTCGTTCAGCTCTACCTCCGGCTCCTTTTCCTCGAGTGAGTGTTCTGCCCAAATGAATTTCTTGATCTACATCGAGTGCAGCGAGTGCTCGGCTATCGGTGTTAGCAATTATGTAGGTTACTCCTGGAACAGGTTCCATACGACCAACCGAATTTGAGCCTCCTCCCCCAACGCCAATCACTGTAATTTCGACCATATTATCGAAATCGGGGATATCTCGTCGAGTTCTATTTGACCGAATTGATTCAGCTCGTAGAGTTGAGTCTTTAAGGGGAACTCGTGTAGACGGACTTTCATGATCTAATTTTGAGATATTTGCTTCGTGCGTTCCGGAAGGTTGATTCGTGCCGTGATCTTTAGTATTTTCACTAATATTTCTTTGATCTTGTTGGCCTGAAAAATCTCGAATAGGCCTAGGCGTGTAGTGAGAGTCTTTGGCACTATTAGATCCTATTGAGCCACGTACACCAATTTCTCCCTGAACCTCAATATTGGCTTCTTTAACAGCTCTCAGAGTCCGAACGTCCTCTAAGTAATTTCTACTCATACGAATTTCGGAGCCGACTTTTGCGTAATTTGACCTGTCATTTAAGTCATTGAGTTCAGTCATCAGTAAAGTCTTTCCCTTCCATTTAAGTAATATTTCAAACTAATTTATGCGCCGAATACACCAGCTAGTGCACGGGCAAAACCCGTTCCAAATGAGAGCGATTCGTCGACTTTTTTGGTTTGTTCCGGTTCGTTTTCTAGCCAGCTTGAAGCTATCGATAAGACACCCAAAGGTGCTGCGAAGCGAGGCGATTTAAGTTCATCCGGTAGATTGTTGATATAAGGTGGTGTGATTTCGGTCGGATTTTGTATTAAAATATGAGGACATCCTAAGTCCGCCGCAATCATT
>CAVODE010000139.1:0-3121 GCA_963694535.1 Dehalococcoidia bacterium | reverse complement strand
TTTAACTTAGGGGACAAAATAGGGGACAATTTAATTATAAAATTAATTTATATAATAAAATCAATACCTTAAGAACATTGAATGGCGGAGGAGCAGTCCGCCGCACCAAACTCTGTTAAAATCTCTTAAACTCTATTTTATATACTTATATACTTGATTTTTAGCTATTTAACCTCTGATAAGGTCTAGTAGTATTTATTACAATCTGTTACTCTGTTGTGGGTAGCGTTGTGGGTAGAGAGTACCATGTCTAACTTAAAATCAGCACGTAGCGTGCAAACAATCACGAATGTTGGCTACCATCGTTGTGATCCAGGTCTTTATTTACAGGTCGCCAAAGGTGGTACAAAATCGTGGCTGTTCCGCTTTAAATCTCCTGTAACATCAAAGCAGCGAGAAATGGGCTTGGGATCACTCAGTATAATATCACTAGCACAGGCACGAAACTTAGCCTTAGAGTACCGCCAACAGTTGCTGGAAGGGGTGGATCCTTTAGAGGAGCAACGGACAAAAAAGCAAGCGAGGCAACTGCAACAAGCTCGAACGATAACGTTCAAAGATGCTTCAGAGCAATGCATCACCAGCAAAATACCTGAATGGAAAAGTAAAAAACATGCCCAACAATGGACAAATACGCTCACTACCTATGCTTATCCAGTAATTGGAAATCTACCGCTCTCAGAGATTGATACAGACCTAATTCTTAAAGTTATAGAACCTATTTGGGTATCAAAAGCTGAAACGGCTAGCCGTGTTCGCCAGCGAATTGAAACAGTTCTGGACTGGGCACGCGCTAGAAAATACACAGATGGCGAAAATCCAGCACGCTTACGAGGGCATCTCGATAAAATCCTTGCCAAGACAGCGAAAGTAAAACGGGTAAAGCACCACCCTGCTGTACCATACGAACAGATTAATGCATTCGTATCATTATTACGCAAGCGAAGTGGAAGTTCATCTTTGGCTTTAGAGTTTATGATACTTACGGCAGCCCGTACAGGTGAAGTCATAGGTGCGCGGTGGGGTGAGTTTGATATTAGTTCAAAGGTTTGGACTGTACCAGCAGAACGTATGAAAGCAGCTAAAGAGCACAGAGTTCCATTGTGCAATCAAGTGATAAATATTCTAACAAGTATAAGATCAAACCGGCACGCGGAAGATTTCGTATTTCCAGGATGGAAACCAGGCACGGGCTTAAGTAACGGTGCAATGCTTGTTTTAATGAGAAAGATGGCATTTGGTCCATATACGCCACATGGGTTTCGAAGCACCTTTAGAGATTGGGCCTCTGATAGAGCCTACACGTTTCAGAACGAAACCATCGAACTAGCTCTTGCTCACTCAATCAAGAACCAAGCCGAAGCTGCTTACCGCCGTGGTGATCAGTTGGAGCGGCGTCGAGAACTCATGACAAGTTGGGGTGAATATATTGAAAAATAAAATCCTTAAACTGACATTAGTTAATAAAAAAACAAAAAAGCGTTCCTCCTCACACACTTGGTGGCAAGCCTTAGGTGCACATGCACATTTGCTCGGTGACGACAGAGGCATTGCTAGCCTTCTGCCACACTCAAAAGGTCAGAAACTTCTACGGCATAATTTTTTGACCCTCAAAAACAAAAGGCCCAGAAATGAACAATCCAGTCGGAGTCTGGCACGCCAGCAAGCTTATGAAATCCTACCCCGGTTTGAGTCTATCTACCGCGCAAAATTAAGAAGTCACCAAAAGTTTCAGAAACAAGATTTCTGTAGGTGGATAAAAAAAGAAATCAACAAGCCTTCATCGTTGGCTAATGAAGAAGCAAGTAAAAGGGGCATGGGGTGCATCGTGGAAGGGCACCATAGTGTCCGGTGGTGGATGGACCAGCGAAAAAAAATGCAGAGTTCCACACCGCACTTCCCATATTTCCTACAACAAAGCTGAACAAATATGAAAGGACCTGTTCAGCTATGGATAATACTAGACCCACTCGCATTTTGCGAATGAAAGACCTGCCTTCCAAGGTAGGATTTCAACCCTCCACGATTTACGGCTTAATTGCACAAGGCAAATTCCCAAAACCCTATAAGCTAACCCCTGGCGGCCGTGCAGCAGGGTGGCAAGAGACTGAAATCGACACATGGATAACCAAACGTGTGGAGGATCAGGCATGAGTAACGATGATAAGACAAAGGGAAAGAAGGACTTTTCGAAATTCCGTATTTCCACTCGTGGCTCGGGCCTCCCCGTTGCGCAAAAGGTGTTGATGCATGTTCCGGTTGATAAACCGAGCAAACAGAAATTTGTTAGAGTAAACCCCGATTCTGATTGCAGGTTCGAGTGCGCAATTCTGCGATTAGATGACGATGACAAACCATTTTTGGTGGCGCCCCATCTCGCAAGTGCTGTAGCACAAGATATCAAAATTGTTGATTTGCGGTTAGCAATTGACCGTCAGACGAATGTGTTATTATGGCCAGTGCCACCAATACCGGAGGATGGAAACCACAATACTTGGAATCAGAGCCAGCGCCAGATTGCTGACTTGGCAGAAAAAAGTTGGGTTAGGATGTCCTCTAACCAGGCAACGCAAAGCTACGAGGCTATTGTCGCACAGGGTGAAATTCCTGAACCAGCATGGCCAGACTTGTCATTTCAAGAAATATTGGAAATCGCCTTTGGGAGTACTCATATCATCGAGGATCGCGAACATCCTGCGTTGCGGAAACTGTGGGGGCTTGAATGATGTACAATCAGATCTCCACATTCCCCTTCAAACAGATCTATGCGGTCGACTTCGAGTTCTATGGTGATGATGGTGAAAACCCTCAAGTCGTCTGTATGGTTGCCCAAGATTTGCGCACAGGTGATATCTCGCGTTATTGGCGCGATCAACTTCTAGAAATGAAAACCCCCCCGTTTATAACGGGGGGGAATACTCTGATTCTGACTTTCTTTGCTTCCGCTGAAATTCAAAGCATGTTGGCGTTGAAGTGGCCGACCAACGTTAGTGTGATTGATCTCTTTACAGAATTTAGGTGCGCCACGAATGGCAACCCAGACGTCGGTCGTAAAGGATTGATAAATGCTCTGGCGTATTATCAGTTAGACTACCTGATCCCAGAACAGAAAGACGCGATG
>CAVODE010000138.1:0-3159 GCA_963694535.1 Dehalococcoidia bacterium | reverse complement strand
TTATTGACTAGTCAGGCCATATTGCATTTCGTATAACTGGGTGTAGATTCCGCCCTGAGCGATCAAGTCTTCGTGACTACCATTCTCAACTAGTTCTCCCTGATGAAACACTAGGATTCGGTCAACATGTCTAATTGTGTTCAAGCGATGGGCAATAATTATCGACGTTCGTCCTTCCATAACCGTAGCGAGGCCTGCCTGAATGATTGCTTCGGTTTCCGGATCAATGCTTGCGGTTGCTTCGTCCATCACGAGAACAATTTGAGGATTAAAAGCAGCGACTCTGGCGAGTGAGATAAGCTGCTTTTGTCCAGTGGAGAAATTCGCGCCTCGTTCTGAAACTTGCGTGTTGTATCCTGCGGGCAGCGTGTTGATAAAAGTGTCCGCCCCTACGGCTTTAGCCGCTGCGTTAACAATATCTAAGGAAATCATCGAATCGCGCATTCTGATATTTTCAGTAATTGTATCCGTGAAGACCCACGGATCCTGAAGCATAATTCCTGTATTACGCCTTAGCCATGTCTGAGGCATTGACTTGATGGGCACGTCATCAATTAAAATCTCGCCACGTTCAATATCATAAAATCTTGAGAATAAAGCCATTGTGGTTGACTTTCCTGCTCCAGTTGCGCCAACGATAGCGATTTTTTCGCCTGGGTTTATTGTGAAAGACACATCTCTTAATACCCAATTATCGTGGTTGTAGGCGAACCAAACATTTTTGAATTGTATTTTTCCGTTGATGGTTTCAAGTGGTTTTGCAGTCTTTGCGTCGACTATCTCTTGTGGTGTGTCCAAAATCGCAAAGATTTTTTCTGCCGACGCGAGGGCTCCCTGTATCATGGTGTATCGCTCAGTGAGATCTCGAACTGGCCAAAAAAATCGATTCATATATCCAAGAAATTGAACTAAAATACCGAGAGTTATGGCACCTCGAATGATTTCGCCCCCGCCATACCAGATTATTGATGCTGTTGTGATCGCCGTAAAAATAATGACTACTGGTTCGAAAGCAGCAAACCAGAAGAGTACACGCATATTTGAATCTAGAGCACCTTGGTTGCGCTCATCGAATAGCTGCAAATTTTTCTTTTGCCGATTAAATAATTGAATTACGGACACCCCCGTAATTATTTCGTTTAGGTAAGCCCCAATGCGTGCCATCCAAATCCTCTGATCGCGAAAAGCTTCACGCTGAGCTTGGGCAAATCTACGAATGATCAAAATCAGCGGGATGAGGAACAGGGTGAGTACCGCGGCTAATTGCCAGTAGATGATGTACATTGCTGCGACCATAGCGCTGGCAACTAAAAGATTTGAGAGTATCTGCACGACTCCCTGCGAAACTACCATTTCAATCTGTTGAATATCACCGGTCAATCTAGTCACAAGTCTTCCCACGGGATTCTTGTCAAAGAAGGAAGCTGACATGTATTCAATGTGTCGGAATAACTCCAATCGCATGCGAAGGATTATCTTCTGGCCAATCCACATCATGACCCAAGTCTGACTATATCGAAGAACAAATATTCCGGCGAGTATCAGGAGGAATTGAATGACTAATGTATTGAACCCCGTTAAATCATCTGTCATTACGTGACTATCAATTGCACGTTGAACGAGCAGCCATGGAAGTACTTCAAGGATTGCTAATGCGACTGTGGACAAAACTGACAGAAATAGCCACAGCTTATAGGGCTTCATATACCCCCAGAATCTGGTTACGATAGCTCGGTCAAAACTGACGGTTAACTGCTCATCTTCGTAGAAACTCATCTGGTCTCCGATCCGTCAATTGTCGTGTCTAACTTTAATTGATCAAGATCGACACCAAGGGCTTCGACAGCTAACTGTTCTTTGTAGAGCTGAGCGTAGGGCCCGTTTGCTTTGACTAATTCATTGTGGGGACCCAACTCAACAATTGTCCCATTCCGCAGCATGACTATAACGTCGGCGGTTCTGAGCGTGGACGTCCGATGGGCTATGAGTAAGGTAGTTCTGCCATTCATATAGGTTTTAAGCTCGGCAAGAATCTCCTCTTCAGTATTTGTGTCGACATGTGAGAGAGAATCATCCAGCACTAGAATCGGTGCATTTTTCAAGACGGTGCGGGCTAAGGCTGCTCTTTGTTTTTGTCCGCCCGATAGCGATGCGCCACGCTCACCAATCAGTGTCTCCAATTTGTTATCTAGCTGCTCTAAATCTTTTGAAAGTCGGGATACGTTTAATGCTGTCGAGATATTTTCGGGCGTGGGATCACTTTGTCCATATTCTAGATTGTTTATAAGGCTGTCTGAAAAGAGGTATGCCTCTTGCGGTACAAATCCAATCATTTCTCTAAGCACGTTTAGCTTGTATTTTCGAACATCGATGCCGTCGATTTCGACGACTCCCCCTGTTACATCAGTCATTCTTGGTAGGAGATTAACAAGAGTCGTCTTGCCAGATCCAGTTTTCCCGGCAATTGCCACGGTCTGGCCCAAAGGAATTTCTAAATTAATCTTGTCTAACACGACTGCTTCATCGAACACTACTGAGACATCTTTGAATTTTATATTGCCCGTCGGGTTATGATTTTCTAGACTGGTATCTCCGTTTTCAATTGAGGGAGGTTGTCGGAATAGTTCAGTAATTCGCTTATTTGCTACCAGCCCGAGCTGCATAATACTTATCACCCAGCCAATCATCATTAGGTCCCAAGAGATTATTCCTAGTACTAGGATGAATCGAACTAATTGGGCTGAGGTAAGTTCTCCATTGATGACCGCAGGAGTTCCAAAAAAGAGCGCGATTAAAGTTGTCCCCATGCCAAGCACAACGAATACAGGCCAAAGAGCAGCTTGGTACGCAGCTAGACTCATAGCTCGTTTTCTCATTTCTTCATTTTGAGATGCAAATGCACTGATTTCGGACTCTTCACGGGCGTATGCTTTGACTGCTCTGACTCCTGACATTGATTCCTGTGCAGCATCAGTGAGAATAGATAATTGTTCCTGTACCGCGTTAAACCGATGTTCGACACGAACTTCGAAGAACGCGATTACCAGTCCTATTAAGGGAAGGTAGGCAAGCGAAAAGAATGCTAATCGAACGTTCATTGTGAGCAGTACAAGAAAACCAACAATAAGCACAATGATCATTCGACCCATGGCTGATGCT
>CAVODE010000137.1:0-3227 GCA_963694535.1 Dehalococcoidia bacterium | reverse complement strand
CATGTGATGAGGCTTGTACTGCCGAGTATGTAGGGCCTTCACGAGGTGCGAGCCCACTAAATGCTTGCATTCGGCCTGCTTTAGCAGCCACTACCCCCTCATAGCCTGGATAACCTACATATGGACCATAAGGTCCAAATCCAGATATCTGGCAGTAGACTAGGCCGGCATTTCGGCTTGCAAGTACGTCGTAATCGCAACCTAGATCTACGGCGGAGTGCGCACGGAAGGAGGTAAGTACGACATCAGTAGTCTCTACTAACCGATACAATCGTTCACGTTCCACTTCGCGTTTCAAATCTAGTTCTACGGACCGTTTACCGCGGAGCCACATGGGGGCATTAATTGCGGTCCTGAAAGGATCGCCCCCCGGTCGTTCAATTTTGATTACGTCGGCACCAAAGTCAGCCAAGGCCATAGTGGCCATACCGCCAACGGGGCCAGACGATAAATCAAGGACGCGAAGATGTTTAAGTGGTAATTCCATAAGCGTAGCCTATCTTGAATGGCCTCAAAATGCGATTATTTTACTTTCATTGCAATATTTCTTCTATCTCGACGACCCTTTTTTCTTGAACGGATTTTTCTGCAGCTAGCCCCATGGCAACTGACCAAAGTCCGTCATCAACAGTTACCTGAGGCGGTTGATTATTTAGGATTGCTTCAATGAAAGCGAGATGCTCATAATATGTCGCACCACCATGTCCTAAAGCGATATTTGCCTCAATAGGCACCTTGATTTTTTCGATTTGACCAGGGTTTCTATAGTCACCGAGTTTCCAGTTGGGCCAGGATGCTTCCCGCCGACCGATTGTTACGGTAGCCGATGGTTGACGGCACTCTATTTTTCCAGCTTCACCTATAATTTGGATTTCTGTTTGTTCCGTGCTTTGTTCAGCAAACATACAGAGATCGAGCATTGCTCGGGCCCCTGAATCGAAGTCAACAATTACGAACGCATTATCTAAAATATCAGGAGTTTCACTGTGATAGCGTTCATTTTTATGATTTAGCCCAATACTTCCTGACCCGAAGACGGAGACAGGATCAGAATGCAAGATAAATCGCATGAGATCAAAGAAGTGACAGCATTTTTCTACTAAGGTCCCGCCGGTATTACGATTGAACCGATTCCAGTCACCTATTTTTGGAAGGAATGGGTGACGATGTTCACGAATGGATACCATGTGAATTTGCCCGATCGTTCCTAAATGGGCTTCGTTTATAGCGTAGCTCACTGGGGGCGCATATCTATATTCCATACCTGTCCAGACGACGCCTGGATAATTGTGTAACAGATCTGAAATCATTTTTGCGTCTTTGATTGATGTGGCTAAGGGTTTTTCGATCAAAATATGTTGGTTATTTTGAATCAGTTTCGGAAGCATTTCAGCATGTGTGTGGTTTGGTGAGGAAATAATTAGAGCATCAATATCGTCTCTCTTGCAGAATTTATCAAAATCGTCGTAGGCTTTTGCAGTTGGTATGAGCTCTGATGCTTGAGTGCGGGAGGTTTGATCGGGGTCGTAAAAGGCGGCAACTTCAACGTTTGGGATTAGTGCGAGTATTCGAATGTGCTCTCGGCCCATTAAGCCCACTCCTACGATTCCATACCGAAGGATTTGATCACTCATTTACTCGTCTCCGTTCGGTAGTTCTTCCTCGGTATTAATGATTTTTAGGTTGTCGATCTGGTCCGGGTGGCCCAGCAAAGGCTTGAGCTATTTTCAGATATTCCGATGCACTTTCACCTTCACTTTTTACTTGTGTGTCGTCCAGATGTAACCTTCGTGTGACTACTCGACAAAATTCGCCTGCAGAACCAGTAATGCGATTCTGCGCATCGGGGGGGCCCCATTCCCAGATATCACCTGATGGCGATACCAACTCGACTCTAATTTCGGTATTCGGTACATCAAGACCACGGTTTTGATAAGCAAATCCTCGAGTTATAACTCCAAGATGTGCCACGTGAAGCAAACGGTCTGAGTCGACAGGAGTAATTTGTGCAGCATCGAGCGCATCTAAACCATGTGACCAGCATTCCATTAGACGAGCTGTGGCAAAAGATCGAACTGACATAGGCGGTCCAGCCCAGGGTAATCGCTCCTTGGCATCAAGCTTCCTCAGCGCATTGTTCTGTTCTTCCCTAACTCTCCGCCACCAAGCTAATAATTCCGGAATTGATAGATTTCTGGCTTCTCTTTGCCGATCATTTTGTAGAGTATCTTTCGTAGTATCTGTTCTGCCGGAGGCTACTCTGACAGGCATTTCTTTTTTTGTAGCTACGTAGGCCGCCGTTTCGTCGACATCAGCAAGATGGGAGATGCAATCACGCAAAAGCCAGCCATCTGCTGGAGATTTATTTTCCCAAGTCACTAAATCGATGTCTGCAAGAGCTGCATCTAGATAGTCTTGCTCATCCTTGAGATCGTCGAGTAATTGTGTCATCGGGTCTTTATTTTCCATAGTGCTGAGTTTAGCGCTGAAAGTCATTTTTTACCTACATTAATTTGCTGACATACACAACTTTTTTTGTTACTCTTTTCACGCAACGTATACATGAGGGATTGGTAGGTATTTAATGTCAGATCATCCTATGCGCGGAAGAACCGCGATATCAGGCCTGGGTGAAACAAAATATTACAAGCGCGCTATGGCTCCAGACGGCGAATTCAAGATGTGCCTGGAAGCAATTCTTTTAGCTTGTGAGGATGCCGGAGTTGATCCGAGAGACATTGACGGATTTTGCTCATATTCCAACGAAAGATCTTCTCCAGATCGAATTGCGGCTGCTCTTGATATTAAAGAGATGCGTTTATCAAATATGTTTTGGGGCGGCGGTGGTGGCGGCGGATCGGGAGCATTGGCGAACGCTGTAGCAGCAATTATTTCGGGTCAATGTGAAGTAGTTGTTGTGTATCGAGCCTTGGCACAAGGACAATTTGGTAGATTTGGTCAAGGCGCCGTTGTAAACGAAATAAATAATGACGGAAAATGGACTGCTCCATTTGGTTTGATGTCACCAGCTCAATCATTTGCTATGCGTGTTAGAAGATTTATGCACGAAAATGGTGTTCAACAAGAGGCTCTTCGAGCAATTTCTATGGCGTCTTATCACCACGCCCAGCAAAATCCCAGAGCTGTTATGCATGGCAAGGAACTGACAGAAGAAATTTACGATCAATCCAGATGGATCGTCGAACCTTTTCATTTATTTGATTGTT
>CAVODE010000136.1:0-3258 GCA_963694535.1 Dehalococcoidia bacterium | reverse complement strand
AAGGTCGGAGAAAAAAAGTGTCAATTAATCCTGCCTAGTAGTGGGTGGTAATTTTTGAGGATAGATAATTATTATGAAGAGTGAAGTTCATCCGGAATATGTTTTAACTAGTATTTCCTGTGCATGTGGCTTTTCATGGGAAACCAGATCGACCAAGGAAAATTTGAAAGTCGATGTATGTTCTAATTGTCACCCTTTCTTCACAGGTGAACAAAGAATCGTTGATACGGCGGGGCGCGTTGAGCGATTTAATAAACGTTATAGCCGAAGTTAGTTCCAAAAGACCTGTCTGATTCACATCTACCTCTCAGTTAAGATTGCTGAGATGTATTACTATTTCTATATTGTCGCGAGACGTTTAGAGAGGATGTCAGAGAATTTATGTCTACAGAATCACAGGTGGATTGCATTGTACTAATGGTGGTTGCTCAAGATGACGCGGATGCGTTGAGCAGTGCTCTGATTCAGGCTCAGTTCAGTGTTACGAGGATCGGAAGTACGGGCGGTTTTCTTCGAAAAGGATCTTCTACTTTGCTGAGCGGAGTAAATCATGTGGATGTCGATCAAGTTCTTGAAATTGTCAAGTCAGAATGTCAAGAGAGGGAAGAGATGGTGCCGCTTCAAGGGTTACCACTTGCGGGCGATGCAGCTTTTTCGTCGCGAATTGTCCAGATCACGGCAGGTGGAGCTGTGGTTTTTGTGTTACCTGTTGAGCGATTTATTAAGACCTAGTAGATGATTTTTCAAAACTATGTTGTTGGTAGGCTGCAAGCGAATTGTTATGTTGTGGGTGACGAACAAACTCAAGATGTGATGATTATTGATCCAGGCGATAACGGTTCCGAGCTGGTTGAGCAATTTAAGCAAAATAACTGGAATGTGACTTCGGTTGTAGTTACACACGCTCACCTTGACCACAGCGGGGCTGTATCTGACATTCTTTCTAATTTTCCAAAGGCGATATTCGCTATGCATGAATTGGATTACCCACTCATCGCTCAGCAGGCCCCTTCAGCCTTAACTTGGTATGGTCATGAAGTTTTATTGCCACGTGAACCAGATCAATATTTGAGCCATGGTGACAAAATCCAGATAGGGAACTCGATTGAATATAAGATTTTATTTACTCCTGGACATACACCGGGACATATTTGTATTTATGGGCATGACCAAGTGTTCACCGGAGACGTGTTGTTCCAAGGCTCAATCGGGCGATCTGATTTCCCTGGTTCAAATAGTGAGCTGTTAATCAATTCAATTAAAGATCACCTCATGACTCTATCAGCCGATACGGTGATTTACAGTGGCCATGGCCCCGAAACAACGATTGGTAATGAAATACAATTTAATCCATTCTTAAGATCTTTATAGCGCTAATGATTTGCTCAAATCAGGAGTTGGTTTCAAGGTCTACTCGAGTTAACTTAACCATAGCGAACGAGAGGTGTGGATTATGACTGACAATGGAGTCGAGGCGCCTTCAGAGATGAAAGCGGACATAGAAAAAATTACGTCTCTGGCGAAACGTCGGGGGTTTGTATTTCCTTCTGCGGAAATATACGGTGGGTTTGCTGCTGCCTACGACTATGGCCCGCTTGGTGTCGAGCTTAAGCGAAATATTCGAGAGCTTTGGTGGCAATCTATGGTACGGGAGCGTGACAATATCGTTGGGCTTGAAGCCGCAATCATAACGAACCCTAAAGTTTGGTCTGCTGCAGGCCACCTTGACGCATTTCACGACCCTTTAGTTGAATGTTTGAATTGCCAAGCTAGATTTCGTGAAGATTTGCTGGCTGAGGAAAGCCCAGATGGGTCGTGCCCTACGTGTAAAAGCGATCAAGGATTTACCGCCCCAAAGCAGTTCAATATGATGCTCAGCACGATAGTCGGTCCGGTTTCAGACGAGAGTGGACGTGCGTATATGCGTCCAGAAACTGCCCAAGGAATGTTCGTGAATTTTTCACAGGTACAGTCTTCAATGAGACAACGATTACCTTTCGGTATTGCGCAAATTGGAAAATCATTTCGAAACGAAATAACAGTCAAACAGTTTATTTTTCGAACTCGCGAATTTGAACAGATGGAGATGGAATTTTTTTGCTATCCGGAGAATTCTGCTGAATGGTACGAGTATTGGAAACAGGAAAGACTTAACTGGTACTTTTCTTTAGGAATTCGCCCACAGCACCTTAGACTCCGTGCACACGCAGACGAGGAACTTTCTCATTATTCAAAGGGAACCACGGATATAGAAGTTCATTTCCCTTGGGGTTGGGGCGAGCTTGAAGGAATTGCGAATAGAGGAGACTTTGATCTCACACAGCACTCAAAGCACTCAGGACAGAAATTGACTTTTTTCGACCAAGAGCGAAACGAGCATATTGTGCCTCATGTGATCGAACCGGCGGCCGGTGTGGATAGACTGATGCTTACCCTATTACTGGATGCCTATGATGAAGAGATCGTAGGTGATGAGACGAGAACTCTACTGAGACTTGCGCCTAATGTGGCCCCAGTGAATGTTGCGATCTTACCGTTATCTCGGAATGAAAAATTAAGCCCAACCGCAAAAAGTGTGCACGACAGATTGAAAACGCAATTCCGAACACAATTTGACGATGCACAATCGATCGGACGGCGATACAGACGACAAGATGAAATAGGAACTCCAATTTGTGTCACTGTGGACTTTGAGTCATTGGATGACGACGCGGTTACTATCAGGGAGCGGGACAGCATGAAGCAAATACGAGTTCCTATTTCCGGACTTCCACAAGCTCTCTCGGATAGTTTGGATTCTATGCAACCAAAAATGCCTATCGTAAAATAGCATTTTGTAATAGTTGAATGAAAATGATTGTAAATATACCCTAGTGCTAATGAATGATAGAGGTGAAAGATGACTACTGATTTACGCCCGGATCTAAAGATTATACATACGAGTGACGTGCACCTTGGTGCGTACGACGCAGGAAACAGTGGCGATAGTATTCACCTAGAGGAGGCTTTTACCGCTGTTGTAAATCTGGCTATAGCTGAAGATGCTGATTTGGTTATAATCGCGGGAGACTTTTTTGATAATTCCCGCGTTAAGGAAACAACCTTAGAATTTGCTGCGTCAGAACTGGCAAGACTGAATCGGCCAACAATTATTGGTCCCGGCAATCATGATCATGTCGGACCTTATTCTGTCTACGACAGATTTGATTTGGCTACTTCAGCTCCTAACGTCACTCTCCTTCGTGGGCGTGACGGAGA
>CAVODE010000135.1:0-3289 GCA_963694535.1 Dehalococcoidia bacterium | reverse complement strand
CACGATTCTGTGTTTTGATAACCATCACTGTCCAAACAGGATATCCCTGAAGCCATGTTCGCTATGTTTCTTAGGCTAATGCCTTGCCATTGGCTGCCATTGAGTTCAGGCACATAAATCTCTGCGGGCATGTTCATATCCACCTTGCCCTGATTCTCCAGTGCTGCCAGCGCAGTCGAGACAATGACCTTGGTGATAGACCAGCCTAGATGCCTTTCAAAGGGCTCCATGGCTGGATACGATTCGTACACGACGTTGCCGCCAGCGACTACAATTAAGCCATCGACTAAGGGACTGCTATTTACATAGTCATGAAGCGACGAAACACCCGATTCGGTTGTGACTTGAAAGCTCGCCACGGCATTGTTAGTCGCAACCTTTAAGGGTCGTAGGGCAGATGTGCGAGCGATGGTTGCGTGTGGGTAGAAAGAAGCAAAGTTCTTCCACACGTAGCGACTGATCAATCCACCATCATCGAAATTCTCTGGTGTATGCATCTGATAGAGTTCGCGCATATCCTCTAGCAAGCTTTGGTTTTGTGCCAGTACAGAATTAGAGACTAGCAGTAAGATCACTGTGCCAAGAGAAAAATAAATCGCAGCGGGAAAACGGTTGGGTTTCTTCATTAGAATTTCCTAAGCGTTAGTTATCTAATTCACTAACCAAGGGCGCAGGCTTTAAATAGCGATCGAACCAACTAATCCAACGTTCAAACCTGTCTTTTTGAAAGCTTGGACGACGAATGCCGTGGTGTTCATCCGGATAAACAACTAACTGAGTTTCTTGTCCTAGACGTTTCATTGCGATATACATTTGCTCAGAATTATTAATCGGTACATTCCAATCCACCTCGCCACCCATCCATAGAGTTGGGGTGGTGATGTTCTGCACTTTATTAAAAGGTGATAATTCGGCCCATAACTGAGGGTTCTCCCAAGGTAGACCAAACTCAAGTTCATACATGAGCTGGTATTGATCATGACCATAGTTGGATGTCACTAGGCCGAGGCTAGCACCGGACATAGCTGCTTTGAAGCGTTGAGTTTGAGTTATAACGTAGTTAGTTAGAATGCCTCCATAGGACCACCCACCCACCCCCGTGCGCTGAGAGTCAACAACGCCTATTTCGATACCGTAGTCGATTGCCGCGATAACATCGTCGAAATCATTTTCACCCCATGCCGCTACTGTACCGTGGGCAAACTCACTGCCATAGCCGGTTGATCCGCGCGGGTTGGGCATGATTACAGCATAGCCATTAGCAGCAAAAAGCTGGGCAGTATCGTTATAGCCAAAGTTAAACTGTGATGCGGGACCGCCGTGTAACCAAAGTATTGTCGGGTAACGTGTGCCGACTTGATAGCCGACAGGCTTAACTAAAAATGCTTCTACCGGTGTCCCATCGGCGCTGTTAAAACGCAGTTTCTCAACCTCAGCACGAACCACACTAGAAAGTGATTCATCACTAAGAAAAGTAAGCCGTGTTAACGCATCGTCAGCATAGCTATACAGTTCAGTTGGGGACTCTGCGTTGGTCATTGCAAGTACTGTTCTGCCGCCACCGCGCGCAAAATCTCGAACGCTAACCTCATTACTTACCTCGCGTACAATGTCACCGCCGCGCGCTCTTACTCTGGCAAAGTGATTCATGCCGCTGTCTTCCAGACGAAAATAAATGTCTCGGCCGTTACTGGAGTATTCAGGACTGGACACACTTCTATCAAGATTGGCTGTCAACACAGAACGTTGATCGGCGCCAATTTCAGTCACGGCAAGATACTTTGTTGGTGTCAATGCAGAGCCGCCAACGTCGGGCCCGGTTGAGGTTACATAAGCAATGCTTTTGCTGTCAGGACTAAAAGCTGGGGAGAAATCACGTCCCGGATTTGAGGTTATCTGAGTTAGAACGGGATCCTTGTCATCTACATTCACAACAAAAATATCTGTGCCGTAGTTAAGGTCGGGGTTGTCAGAGCGATCGCTTACCAGCGCAATAGATTTGCCGTCGGGGCTCCATACGGGATTGGAGTCATCGTAGTCACCAAAGGTAAGCTGGACAGTTGTGTCGCTATTTGGGGTGTACACATAAACATGTGTGCGTCTGCGATCTAGGTAACCACTATAGTCCTGTTTAAATTGCATCCGATCGATAACGTAGGGAACAGCTTTGTTATCGTCATCTTTGTCTTCGGTCAAGTCGGCGGGCTTGGGGTCGGTTAGCGTTAGCAGTAGCCGGCTACCATCGGGTGACCAGGCATAATCTCCAACACCGGGTATGACATTTGTTAATTGAACAGCTTCACCGCCTAAACGGTTTAAAGTCCAAATTTGAGTTTTAGCATCCTCTCCTTTGCTGGCAGTAAAGGAGAGAAACTTTCCGTCGGGACTCCACTGAGGATCACTTGCCGATGTTTCCTTGTCGGTCATGGGGATAGGCTCACCACCGCTGGTGGCAACCATGAAAACTTGTGTGTTCGATTTGTCCTCCTCCATGTCTCGAGAGCGAACGACATAGGCTACCCATTCACCGTCTGGGCTAATCTGTGGGCTCGATAGGGATTGTAATGACATGAGATCGTCAATTGTCACGCGCTGTGATTCATCCTGAGCTTGGGCAAGTAGAGGCAGGAGAATGCAGAGAAGGATAAAACCGTTGATTTGTAGGCTTTTTTTCATTGCCGAGTATTCCTATACAGTTGTTCCATATGGCTGCTGCTTGGATATTTCTTCAGTCAGAATAAGTTGAGTACGCCTAAAAATAAAGTACTTTTGACATCAACAAATGAAGTTTGAGTGCAATAAGACTGCATTAGTTTTTAAGAAATAGAATCATTCCCCGTTGCAATGCCTCGCTACTTCTAAAATGCGGTGCCCAGTGCAGTGAGTGCATCGGTGGTGTATTTTTTATTAAACCAAACACGGCCGTCCTTAATCGTGACAGCGACATATTTGAGCGCGTTGATATCAAACAGAGGATCACCGTCGATGATGATAATGTCGGCGAGCTTGCCTGCTTCAATGGTGCCTAGCTCCCCGCCTTTACCCAGTATTTCAGCACCGGATTTGGTGGCAGCTGTTATCACGCGCGCGGGCGTCATGCCGCTGTCAACCAGCGCGGACATTTCTCGCCACATGGCTTCTGTATGAAAATTCAGGGGGCTAGCGGCATCAGTACCAACACCCATATAAGCGTTTGCGTCGATGAACTGGCGTGCATTGATTGTGGAGTGGCGGATTTCGTCCGGCGTGTCTTTGAAGTAGGACAGGGCGCGGATATTTTTAAAGCTGC
>CAVODE010000134.1:0-3308 GCA_963694535.1 Dehalococcoidia bacterium | reverse complement strand
TCACTGCTCTTCAAGAGCTACTTCCTCATCAACGTCAAGACTTTACAGGAATTTTGCGTGCAATGTCCGGCTTCCCTGTGACCATTCGACTATTGGACCCGCCTCTTCACGAATTTCTTCCGCAGTCCAGTTCGGAGATTAGCGAACTTGCTGGTGCATTGAATATTTCGGTGGATGAATTAACTAACAGAGTGCATGCGTTGGAGGAGGTTAATCCAATGCTGGGGCATAGAGGTGTGCGATTGGCCGTTACATATCCGGAAATATATCAAATGCAGACGAGAGCAATTATCGAAGCCTCCTGCGATCTCATGGCAGAGGGTGTTGATGTTGAGCCCGAAATAATGATTCCTTTGGTTGGACTTGGGTCTGAGCTTGAGCAACTACGAGCTTTGGTGCATAAGACTGCTGAGATCGTGTTGCAAGAGAGAGACTGCAAAATTGAGTTTTTAGTTGGTACGATGATTGAGGTCCCACGAGCCTGTGTAGTAGCGGGTGAAATTTCTGAGCATGCTGACTTTTTTTCGTTTGGCACGAACGATCTAACACAGACTACTTTTGGTTTCTCGAGGGATGATGTAGGGAAGTTCCTACCGGATTACTTGGCAAAAGGTCTTTTGACGAGTGACCCATTTGTTGAAATTGACCGCGATGGCGTGGGTGGATTGATCAAGCAAGCTGTCAATGCTGGACGAAAGCAGAAACCTGATCTCAAGATGGGAATTTGCGGCGAGCATGGCGGAGATCCATCTTCAATATATTTTTGCCACAGTATAGGTTTGAATTACGTATCAGCTTCTCCGTATCGTGTTCCAATAGCAAGGTTGGCGGCAGCCCAAGCTGCAATTGATTTTGCGGCCAGTTGAAGTGAGGTGGTGATATGGCAAACTACGAATATAAGTGCGAAGCGTGTTCAAAAAAGTTTGACTTGATGAGGAAGGTTACCGAACGGGATGCGGAAGCAGTTTGTCCGTCATGTAACAACTTAGGACAGCGAGTAGTGTGGCAACGTGTATCCGTTTTGCAAGACGCCGCACCAAACGCCGCCTTGGGCGATGGCGAACCGGAGGATTTTTTAGGAGAAGATTACAGTATTGATGATTTAGATAATTTTGATGGATTGGACTTCTAGATAATTCTGGTTATAGAAAACTAGTTAGATGTGAACGCTTTAGTGAAAAGTTCTCGCGCTTGCTGGAACACTAGATCTGGTGTTTCTCCATGTCCACCATCAAACCAGATATTCGTATGGGGCTCAGAGAAGGCATCTTGTAACCGTTGAGCGGCGGTTGCCCCCACGAGAACATCGTTTCTGCCATTTGCGCAAAGAGTTTCGCGTTCGTTTGTTAGAGCAGCAAACCGGGCTGGATCGGTCAAGTTGAATGAAATAATTTCATCTGAGGTTAGATATTCCCAGTCCTTGTTGGCAGTATCGAATCTAGCATAATCGCCAGACCCTCCAACAAAAAAAGCGCCAACCTTTACTCGTTTATCAAGTCCCATGAATGGCACGCCGACCCGAGTGCCCATTGATATACCGAGATATCCGATGCAATTTGAGTCGATATCGCTTCTCTCTTGCAGATAATCTACAGTTCTCATTAAATCCTGAACTGCTTGTATTCTTTGGTCGCGAGTTCTAAAAAGGAGGTCTGGTCGCTGTGGTCTCAATCGGCCACGGTCGTCTGGAAGCTCTCTGGAGCCGAAACCATATGCATCGACTGCTATCACAGTGAGCCCATTTATTGCCCAGTCGTGGATCATTTTTTGTCTATTTGACCATGAAAATCTTCCCAGTGGGGTGGACCCATGTTGAAAAATTATTGCGGGGGAGATTGTATTTTTATTCGCCCTAGTAACGGTGGCCAGAACCCGCTGATCGTGAGTGCTACTAAACGTCACTCTTTCAGATTTCAGAGTGTTACTTGGGGACCTTGTTATAGGGTCAATCACTAATTCTTCTTCGCTGGTGGCGAGAAGCGGCATCGATTGGTCGTACTTAAAAATATGACGTAGGAGATTATCTGGAATTTCAAGTGACTGATCTTTTTGTTCCATAGCGGCGACTCCGTCCAATTCTTAGTTAGTGGATATAATTTACATGATAGAGATTTAGCACGGGACATAATGGCTGATTGATTAGAGGTGAAAAAGTGTGTGGAATAGTCGGCTACACCGGAGAAAGATTCGCGTCGAGCATCTTACTCGATAGCTTGAGTCGCTTAGAGTACCGTGGATACGACTCTTCAGGAATAGCCTTACTTACTCCGACTAATATGCAAGTTGTACGCGCCCGTGGCAAATTGCGTGAACTAAGTAAAAAACTCGAAGGGGAAATGACGGACGCTAGAGCAGGAATTGGTCATACTCGATGGGCCACCCACGGTGTGCCTTCCGAGAAGAATGCTCATCCACAGTTGGATCCGTTTGGCAGAGTTGCGGTGGTCCATAACGGCATTATCGAAAATTGGGAAGATCTTAGGCAGCAATATGGGCAAGGGTTATTCAGTTCTGACACCGATACGGAAGTTTTGGCTCATATGCTGGTGGGTGGCCTAGACGCAGGATTAGATCTTGTCGAGGCAGTGCAACTCATTTTATCCAAAGCGAGGGGTGCATACTCGTTTCTAGCGGTTGATAGTCAACAGCCAGACCGACTTATCGGAGCGCGCGTGGGGAATGCCGGCGGACTCGTAATTGGTATTAGTGAAGATGAATCAATAGTTGCGTCTGATCTCTCTGCACTTCTCCCTTATAGCCAGGAGTTTATTTTTCTTGAATCCAACGAGATTGTGGACATCCGACCCAGTGTGGTGGAGATATTTTCGTCAGATGGTGAGCGTAAGACCAGATCGCCAGAGAGACTTTCACTTGATCCAGTGACCGTAGCGAAGGGCACATACAAGCATTTCATGCTCAAGGAGATTTATGAACAGCCCGAAACGCTCTTAAACGGTATGCGAGGCAGATATTCTGGCACCTCGGAAACCATCGATCTATCTTCGGAGCTTAATCATGAACGATTTAGTATTGAGAATTTGAAAGAAATTAATAGGTGTTTGATTGTCGGAATGGGTACTTCGATGCACGCGGCTATGATTGGCAGACATTATCTCGAGCAGTTTGCTCGAATTCCTACCGAGGTCGATAATTCTGCCGAGTTTAGATACCGGAGACCACTTTTAGACAAGAAAACATTGGTTATTTCGGTCACTCAGTCAGGTGAGACTGTTGACACGCTAGCTGCTATGGAGGAGGCCAAGCGAGCTGGATGCCCGCAAATCACATTATCTAATTCCGTAGGGTCA
>CAVODE010000133.1:0-3316 GCA_963694535.1 Dehalococcoidia bacterium | reverse complement strand
AGGCCAAGAGTTTTACCACGCTCAAGTATCTGAATTTGCACTTCCTGTTTGCCGGCACGAAATGAATCCGATATATCAAACACTCCAGGATAGCGCATCAGCTCCTCCCGAAGTTGAGTAGATGCTATTTTTAGATTATCGTCATCCCGACCTTCCAGTCTGTAATTAATTGCTTCGCCAGCAGAAAATGCATCAGAGACAAATGAAAGCTCTAAAGCGTCAGGGATGGTACCAACTTTTTCGCGCCACCTGTCCCGAATTTCAGCGGAGCTCATTTCCCCTCTATCATAAAAAGGCGCAAGGTATAGCACGACCTCTGCAATTTCGCTGCTACCAGAATTGCGATTTCCTCCTCCAGGACCTCCTCGGGGCGCTGTGCCACCTACTATTGTAAGTATGCTATCTACCGCCCTTTCTGTTGCTGCCGGCGCTGATCCAAGTCCTTTAAGTTCAAGAAGCTCAAGCTCGAGCTCAGCGGCCAACTCAATCGCCGCTGCCTCAACTCTATCAATAGCTTCTTCAGTAATATAGCCGGGAACTCCAACTGGCATCTTTACAGTACCCCAGACAGTATCACCCTCAACTGAGGGCATAAACTGGAAGATAACGCGACCACTGAACAATAGCGCCATTACGATAATCACTACACCGGTCGCGGTAGCCCAAGCCGCATATCGATATTTTAAAACAGTGCGCAATGAACGCCGGTATCCATGTTCCGCGAAATATTCCATACCACCAGCTATTTTTTGCTGGAAGGTTTGCCATGCATTAACTATAAACGTCCCCTCGAGAAAATAACCTTCAGTTTTTCTATGGGCTATATGTCCGGGAAGAATTAATTGAGATTCGATAAGGCTAGCTATTAGGCAGAAGACTACTACCCCACCGATCACATTTGAAAATGCTCCAAATTGCCCTCCCTGAAGTAACAAGGGGAGGAATGCCGCCACAGTAGTAAGAACGCCAAAAATAACAGGAACAGACACCTCAAGCGTCCCCTCGATCGCTGCAGATTCCTTATCGTATCCCTTCTGCTCGAACGCATGAATCCTCTCACCGACTACAATTGCATCATCAACGACAATTCCCAGCACTAAAATAAACCCCATAACAGTCAAGGAACTAATAGTTAGCCCGGCAGTCGGAAATATCATTAATGCACCGAAAATGGCTATAGGAATACCAGCAGCTACCCATATCGCAACTTTAAATCGCAGGAAAAGTGCCAAAATCACCAATACCAATAACAGGCCGGTATACGCATTTCCCGCTACTGTTGCGATTCTAGTTTGAGTGCTAATAGAAGAATCCGTGATCACCTCCAGCTCCATGCCATTCGGTAAATCGAACTCAGCCGATGCCATAAAGGCCCGAACTTGCTGTGCCGAAGTGACAATGTCCTCATCACCTATACGCAAAACATCAATAATCGCGGCATTAACTCCATTGTGACGCGCATCCAGATATCCTTCTTCAAAGCCGTCTCGAACGGTAGCTATTTCACCCAGACGCAATTGGGTGCCATCAGGATACGATTTCACAACAATATCTTCATACTCGCCACCAGAGTAGACCTGGCCTTTAGTTCGAAGCAGTATCTCTCCAGATTCAGTCCGAATAGTGCCCCCCGGCAAGTCTAAGGATGCCCTATCAATCGCTCTAGATATCTGATCTAGGGTGAGTCCATATTGACGCAGGGTAAGCTCAGAAACCTCAATCGAAATTTCAAACGGCCGAATATATTCAACGTTTACAGACGAAACCTCATTTAAATCAAGCAGATCATTACGAATTCGTTCAGCAACAATCTTCAAACTTTGATCATCAGATTCCGAAGACAATGCCATTGTCATTACATTGCCAGAGCTGCCGAAGGATCGGACAATTGGTTTTTCTGTTTCCGTAGGAAAAGTAGAGATAGCATCTACCTTTCCTTTTATGTCATTGAGCACTCGATTCAAATCAGCGCCGCTGGCAATCGTTAGTGTCGAATCGCAACCGCCTTCCCGCGCTGTCGTGGTAAATTGGTCAATGTTTTCCGTACCTTCTAGCGCTTCCTCTATACGCAGACAGACAGCGGATTCAGATTCAGCTGGAGTCGCCCCCAAGTAAGCCACGCTTACCTGAATCACACCGAAATCCATATCAGGAAATTCCTCCTGATTAAGAGATTTATAGGAAATAAACCCGCCAACCAAAAAAATAATCATCATCAAATTTGAAGCGACTGGGTTTTTAATGAACCAAGTAATGGGAATTCTCACAAAATTGACCTCGATTTTAGATTAATTTAAATTTGAAAAGTTTTAAGTGATGCCAAAAATAAAAACTATATATTCTCAATAACGGGCTGCACAGACATACCATTAACAACAGCTTGAATCGGAGACGTACAAATATATTCACCCACCAGCAACCCTCCGCTTATCAGAACTCGGTCTTGTTCCAAACGAAATATTTCCACATCGCGGAAGTACATCTTATTCTCTGCATCCACAACCAGGACTTGGTTGTTGTTTCGAATGACTGATCTGGGCAAAGCAATCATGTCTTCAGCTTTCTTACCAAGAATATTCGCTTGAACAAAAAGACCAATAGGTAAAGGAATCTGCTGGGGTAATAACCCACTCAATTTTGTACCATCCGTGACAGGCTGCTGAACTCGAATAATTGTCTGAACAGTATTGCTATTCGGATCAATTGTCGCTTCGGTTCGAACCAACTTCCCCTGCCAATGGTGTTCTTCTCCACCATAAAAGCCTGTGAGTGTGACGTCTGGCGCCGCATTCCCGACGAGCTCACCACGAGTACCTAATGGAATATCCAGATAACCAAGCTGGCGAATAGCTAATGGAAGTCGCACTTCTACTTCATCTGCCCCATAAAGAATGGCTGCGGATTGAGCACGATTAATATATTGGCCTAATTCAACCTCTCGAGTTTCGATAATGGCGTTAAAGGGCGCTTTGATTTCTGTACGATCCAGATCAAGCTGTGCTTGTTTGTAGCTGGCCTTCGCATCTAGCAGTCTGGCTGCATTCACATCCGCTGCACGGCGGGCATCCTGCAATTGCGAGTCGCTGGCCAGACGTTGTTCCGCCAAACCCGTTAGTCGTTCTAATTCATTGCTCGCGTGACTCGATTCTGCCTGCGCCTGTTGCATGGACGCGCTGCTGCGTGCAAGAACTGTTTCAAAGTCACTGCTCTCTAGCCGCAGCAGAACTTCTCCTTCTGCCACATAAGCACCCGCCTGCATGGAAGGAGAAATCCAAGCAATAGGACCAGCTACTGCAGCGGACACACTGGCAAGCTG
>CAVODE010000132.1:0-3433 GCA_963694535.1 Dehalococcoidia bacterium | reverse complement strand
TTATTTGGATAAACCGTATAATTTGGATCTCTGTATTTGGCTTGGTATTTCTTGCGGGCTTATCCGCTTTTATAGGCGGGGCTTTCGAAGGATTACAACCATCAGCACTATTCCACCAGCTACTCCAGCTTGAGTCATTTCGCCAAGATTAGCCCCCTTCCCTCCAGCGACCAAAATTGAAGCTTTTGAGAGTTCTGAAAATTTATTTGTGTATGATTTCTCTTTTCCCATAAATAGCTAATTTGAGTTTAATGTCTAGGGTTTCCGTTTACTAAGAGCAAAATAACTACGGGCTGAGTGTACCAAATCCATTTACAACATAAACAATCGAAGAGACTGCCAGACCAGCTAGTAAATTCGGGGTCAGAGTAAAAATACAGTAGTTTTCAGCTCCTATTGCACAGAACTGATGGGCCTGCCTCTAAGCTTCTAAAGACCCGTATTTAGGGTTTGATTATCATGTCAGCTGTACGTCTTTGATTAGCGATTACTCGTTCGCGATCCGCTTGAATCGCATCACGTCGCCTCGAGATATCTTCTCCAGACTCAAGAATAGATTTAGTAACTGAACTGACCCGCTTCAATATTACTGCTGTCGAATCTTCAGCAATATGTGAACTATCAATCAGCTTATCCAAGCGGTCTTGATTTACACCCACGCCTTGTTTGTTTGAATTAGCCGCGGCAGAGCTCATCTTGCTTATCAATTCGCCGTCAACCCACTCTGCATTCTCAGAAATCATCGCATCTACCTGCTCAACAACGGCCTCGTTAGCCTCAGCAACTAGCGTATTGATCGCTTGCCACATCACGTTGACCTCTTGCACTCGGCCGATGATTTCGCTTAATTTTCCGTTTAATTCCGCCCTATTTTCAAGCTGGTCAACCTTGACAGCGTTAGAAAGCATAGTCTGGAAATTCGACTCAACGTCAGTCTTGGGATCAAGCGAATCGATCATTATTAAACGCGAGTTAAAGAGATCATTCACGTTATCGACCACAATCGCTCTATTTCCCGTGAACGAGGAGGTAAAATTTCTATTCAGAAGCGCTCGATTTTCTTCAATATCGGCTAACAAAAGCATTAATTCTGCATGTGTCGTTGATACTCCAGCTTCAAGCTCAAAAATCCGTCGCTTATTCATCCGGATCCCGATCTTATTCTCTTCTACTAATTCTAATTCTGATTCATTGGCCATTAGGTCACCTACTAGTTAGTCGGATATCTCTTCATTCGCAATATCGTTTAGGTCTGGAAGATCCAGTTGCGTCGAACGAGACAACTTGTTCATGTTTATAAATCCCTTATTCGGGCGCGATAAATCGCAGAAACGATAGATATAATCAAAGATATTTTCAGCTTGATCCGCAGACACAACAACATGAAATTGTTCGACGTCAAACGAATCAGCAACACCAGCTACTGATTTTCTGCCTATTGGGGATCCTGCTACGTTATAAAAACACACCTCATTAATCCCTCTTTTCATTAATTCTGGGATCAAAACGTCTGTGCCACCCTCGTATAACACGCCCGATATCAACCACGTGTAGTCAAGGTAATGCTTACGGATATCTCGTTTAAGTATTGGTAACGACATGGTTATTGACCAGCATACTTAGACAGAATTGAAGGGGGCACATATGTAGCCGCCTGTAACAACGGTGTCGCATACATAAATCCCATCCCTGGCACGTCAAGCTTCGCGGCCAAAAAAATTCTTTCGAAAATTCGATCAACTTCGTCACTCGACACCATTACGCTGACAACCTCACGCTCAGCATCAACAGCGACGCCGAGAGCTCCCAAGCGTTCCCGAATACCAACGCCCATCGCAGCATGAATTGTTGATCCCTGAATACCGATTTCCAGCAAGGCATCTGTTATCACCTCACCATACCCACTCTGCACAACGGCAGTGATTAGCGTTGCATCAGTCAAGGTCGTAAATGAGCGTTTCATGCAATTTCTCCTTCTAGTGCAAACTCTCTTGCTATTTGGCGTTCTTCTCGTCTCACTTTAAACTGAACATATAAACCAAGGGTCAAGACTGCCACGATTGGACAAATTGATGCTGTGGCTAAGATGCCGAAGCCTTCCGTGGAACCCATAGCATTGCCGAATCCGAGCCCCATAGCAAGTACAAGCGGCACCGTGACCGGCCCCGTAGTCACACCAGCAGAGTCCCATCCGACATTCACAAACTCTTCGGTTGAAAGCAACGTTAATATCAGCCCGAGTGTGTAGCCTGGAATTAAAATATACATGATATGAAAATCAAAAATAAGTTTTAGAACTCCAAGCATAAGGCCAGTCGCCACACCGAACGCCACCGCTCCCATCAACATTGATTTTTTAAAGGCGCCGTTAGTTAAATTTTGAACGGTCATACCAAGCGCGTTCAATGCAGGTTCAGCCAGTGTCGCCCCTAACCCCAAAACCCATGCGAACAACCCTGCAATCGCCACACCCACAGAAACGCTGTAAAGAGGGCTCGCTGTTATCGCGTCAATAGACGTAAAGGCGCCCGCAATTAGACCGCCTGATTGATCGCCAAGTTTTGCAAGACCGTACGTTAATCCGACATTAAAAATACACATTCCCACAACAGCCATAATGATGCCGTAGTACGTAATAAATGCGTTCTTCATCTTCTCACGCAAGACGACGAACAAAACAATCATCAAGAAAATAACGAGAGGAACAATCGCGCGCACGCCAAGAATAACCTCTGTCCAAGGGGTCATTTCGTACCATTCCGGCTGGCTTGTAGCCATCTCTGCCGCTAACTTAATTTCGGCTGCGCGCGCAATAATTGCCTCAGGAGGCACAGTGTATGCTGTGTAAAAGCTGAGGCAGAGAACACCTAAAATTGGGAATATCGAGGCCAAGGTTACGATTCCAAACCCAGATAGCGACGAGTCTGCGCCTTTGCCCGCAGCAGAAGCGACCCCAACACCAAGTGCGAGCACGAGTGGAACAGTTACAGGGCCTGTAGTCACTGCACCGGCATCCCATGCTAAGCCAACAATTTTGGTGAGTTCTGGGTGGTTCCACGCAATCACGCTGAGAACCAATGTTGGTGTTACTGTCATGAAAATTAGGGGCTTCAAGCTCCAACCCCGCAAAAATCGCACTGTCCCAAGAACGGCAGCCAAGCCGACGCCCAAACCAACCACCAAAACGGTTGCGCCACCTCTATCGTTGAGCAAAGTATATAGATATGGCGCCTTCTCTGGATCAACAATGGAGCCCGCAACCTGAAGTGCTCCGATTGCCGGTTCAGCGAACGTCACACCAATGCCGAGCAAGAAAGCGATGAAAAGTACGCCGGCAAGCGGAAGCTTGCGCGGCAATGTGTTGCCAATCACCTCGCCGAATGGCATGAGACCCAGCTTCAGCCCTTCCATGAACATCATTAGACCGATCATT
>CAVODE010000131.1:0-3458 GCA_963694535.1 Dehalococcoidia bacterium | reverse complement strand
CAGGTGCGTCAGCAGTGACATTTTCGGTGTCAGCAGCAGGTGCAGCACCGCCACCGACCTGGGCACGTGCGGCGACAGGGTCTGAGAACCAGAGCGAATTAATATCAGTAAAAGCGGCTTGATCTCCAGGCACATCATCTTCTGGGAAAATGGCGCTTACAGGGCATGCGGGTTGGCATGCACCACAATCAATACATTCTGCAGGGTCAATGAAGAGCATCTTGTCAGAGCCCTCTTCAAAATGAATGCAGTCTACCGGACACACCTCGACACAGGCTTTGTCCATCGTATCTATGCATGGCTGAGTGATTACAAATGTCACTTGAAATCCTCCCGTAGGTGTCCGCATACTTGTCGTAGACAGGCTAGCGTTTCTTCCCCACGAGCGCCAGTACTACTTAGTTGGTTTGGAAGTTGAGTTTCAAGCCCGGACGGGGCCATGAGCAACTTATCAGAGATCCAATAGAGGAGAGCGTAATAAAGGCTGTTTTCATATCGGGGCCTCCAAAACATATGTTTGTAGTAAATGGGTCATTGCCAACATCGACATGCTCGATGGATTGCCCGTCAGGACTTATAACTGTTATCCCTCCGGGACCAATGGTTGCTATACAGATATTGCCATTTTCTTCGAGGGCGAGAGAGTCGAAACTCACGTAACCAGAGGCACTTTCTATTAGATTTGCAAAGCCTGCTGTTTGACCCTCGGAGAGTAGCCCTGGCGAACTAATATTCCAACCGAATAGCCGACCGGTAGGAGTTTCAGCGGCATAGACTACATCTTCGTCCGGTGAAAGGCCTACTCCATTTCCTCCGCCGGGTATTGGGTAGACCATTTCCCGGATATCTGAGCCATCGGTAGATGCGTAGTAAAGGCCGCCAAAATCACGATCACGCAATCTACTTTTCCCTAGGTCTGTAAACCAGAAGCCCCCATCTCGGTCGAAGACTATGTCATTTGGTCCTCTCAGGGGGATACCGTCGCATTCGGTATATAGAATCGTGACTAATCCTGTTTTTAGATCGACTTTTTGAATGCTGCCACCTTGGTAGTTATCAGCCTGCGGCCCGGGGAATATACGATCGTCGACATACCTCCAATTGAATCCACCATTATTGCAAACATAAATTGCGCCATCGGGCCCTAAAGCCGCGCCATTAGGTCCACCTCCTAAATGAGCGATGATCTCGGTAATTCCTTCGGAGGTTACGCGACTAAGAGTTTGTCTCTCTATTTCGACAAGGATTACACTACCATCTGGCATAGAGATAGGGCCCTCAGGGAATCTTAGTCCAGAGGTAATTTCGCGATATTCAAGGCTCATATATTGCTCCTTTTGGTAATTCGCACCAAGTATAGTTGGTACTTGCTTTGCTAGCCGGCACTCGTGGGTGTCCTGTCAAATACTGAATTTAGGGGCATGTGGTGATGGTCGTTGGGGTGGGGTGCTAAGTTCAAATTTTCTTTTGTTAATTTCAGTAGTCCGACCAATAAGTTAGACTCTTATCCTTTCAGCATGAAAGGGCTATTACTGCTGAGTCACTGTAAACGTGGGACATATCTTTTATCGATTCGTGACCGTGCTCATGGCTAATTGGTGGTAAATAATGAATGTACGAACACAATAAGAGTGGACTCCTAATATGTTCGTACATTCAAACTTATAGTACACATGTTTAAAGCTATTAAGTTGTAGCTAGGAGATAGGCAATGTATCAGTCAACGTGAAAACGAGAGGAATTCCATTCATTCGGAAAGAAAATAGAAGCTTTATGAACTCGCATTAATGAGCACATGGCGATGTAGTTTTTCGTTAGCTAGTTTCAACTACTCATGTAATTTAAGACATAGGATGGTGTATCAATTGGGAATTTCATTTGAGGATCAGGAATAGGGTCGCCTCGGTTGGTTTCGAGTGGAATTACACCTGCCCAGATTGGCAGGTCATAATCTTTTTTATCATCGCTAGGCGGGCCAACCGAAACTTTTGCGGACGCCTCCTCAATTGGAAACTCTATTACGGAAGTGATATTTATCTCGTTAGAGGTCATTGGCCTGACGTCAGCTGCTCTACCAGGAATTAATGATTCCACGAAATCGTTGAGTAATTGTTTTTTTCGAGTTCCTTCTACAAGACTTCCTCGACCGAATAACGAAATGGATCGATAGTTGATTGAACTATGAAAACCAGATCTTGCTAAAACCATCCCGTCAACATGTGTTACGGAAATGCACGCCTCATGGCCCGAGCCTAGGTGTTGGAGCATACGGCTCTGAGAATTGCCGTGCAGATAGACGCTTTCACCTTGGCGCATGATTGCCGTCGGAATAACAAACGGTGAACCATCCGCTATAAAACCGACGTGACAAATAATCGCATCATCAATTATCGAATGAATCACGTCACGGTCATAGTTTGCACGTGTCGGCAGTCTGTTGAGTGTATTGCGGGTGGTACGGGTAATTGGTTTCATGTGGACATAGTAGGGGATACAACTCAGGTGTTGTTACTCCCGTCGGTTCTGCTAAAGTACCCCTCTTATACCAAATCTCTGGGGAAACGGTTACACTCGCCGAGCGGCCAACGTAAATAGGATATCGACCCATAACAAGGACAGTGAAAGACGTAACCCCATGACTAACGATCCAAAAGGAGAGGCTGTTTTTGCTTTCCACCGCTGGAATAACGCGTTCAATCAAAGAGACAAAGATGGGCAGCTCGACTCGATGCATTTCCCGCATTTCAGGATTGCAAAAAAGGAAATGGATGTATGGGAAACTCCCGACGACTGGCTCGTAAAAGAGGATGAGCAAACCGAAAGACTTGAGGCTGAGGGGTGGCATCACACCACGACAGTATCGATAGAAGCAGTTCAAGCCAACGAAGAAAAAGTTCACCTAATTATCAGGCAATCCAGACGAAACGAAAATGATGCTGAGTATCTCTCATTCGACACATTGTGGATATTTACTAATGAAGAAGGTAGGTGGGGTGCTAAGTTTAGATCTTCTTTTGTTAATTTCAGTAGTCCAACCGATAATTAAACCCGTACGATCTCAGCATGGAAAAATATTACTACTGCTGACGCCTGTATTACTTCTTATTAGTTGCGAGACTTCAGTAGAGGTAGAGTCACAAAGTGACGTTATTGTCGGCAAGCTTGGTAAGCGGTCACATGGCTTCCCTTTCTCCATACCTGATTAATTTGTGTCTCATACGATTACATTGCGGCCTTAATTTATGAAAGCTTTTTTGAACATTGACATCTCTATGACACCCTTGGGTAAAAATAGGAGAGCCCCTGTAAATTAGGGGTTTCTTTTGCCCTTTGTTTGCAAGGGTTTGGGGATGATGGTGGCTGGGGTGGGGTTCGAACCCACGACCTGCGGCTTATGAATCCGCTGCTCTACCCCTGAGCTACCCAGCCGAACAGATTACTAGCCTTATATATATTGC
>CAVODE010000130.1:0-3507 GCA_963694535.1 Dehalococcoidia bacterium | reverse complement strand
TCGTACCTGTCACGCATAAGACGAAATGGGTGTTTTTACGGATGACATCTTTTGATGGCGTTGAAGGCTTAGGTGAAGCGAGTCTGGCAGGCAGGGAAAATGAAGTAATCGATATCTTTGCTCTAGACAAGGAAAATATCATTGGTAGATCTGTTGACCTAGAGAGTTTAGAGAGGAAACTACAGTTTGATTCTCTTCCTCGAGCAGCGTATTCATCCGCGATTATGCAGTGTTTCTCTGACATTGTGGCTAGGAGTCGAGGAGTCTCTCTTGCCGAATCTTTGGGGGGTATTAAACGAACCTTCGTCGGAATGTACGCAAATATAAATCGCCGAACCACTGTCAGATCACCGATGGGATTTGTTGAGAGCGCTTTACTCGCTCAAAGAAGTGGCTATACAGCATTTAAATTAGCTCCATTTGATGAAGTTCGTCCAAACCAGTCTCAACGTGAAATGCGAGAAGCGATGACGACTGGTTTGGATCGAATTCAAGCCGTAGTGGATGCCGTCGAATCTGGTTCGAGAGTGATGGTGGATTGTCATTGGCGCTTTAACTTTAAAGGAGCGCAGGATCTAATAAAAGCCTCAGAGTCATTGAATTTATATTGGATTGAATGCCCCATTGTTGAGGAATTAGCTTCGATACCAGACCTTATTTTGTTGAGAGATCAGGCTAATAGGTTAGGCGTGCGCTTAGCTGGTCTCGAAATGAATATTCGTCGCTCTGGATTTCAACCCTATCTTGATGCAGGAGCGTATGACGTAATGATGCCGGATATTAAGTACGCTGGTGGTCCTACCGAATTATTGAGAATATCTGAAACATTTGAGAACTTCGGTGTTGATTTTTCCCCACATAATCCGACCGGTCCGATCTGTCATGCCGCATCGATTCAAGTCTGTGCAGCAGCCACCAAAGTTGATTTACTTGAACATCAATTTGATGAGACCGTTTATTTTGACGAGCTGGTTGGCGGAGATTTACCGACAGTTGCTGAGGGTGGCGTGGCAATTAAATCTGGTGGGGTAGGGGTTGATGTGGTATTCGACAATGAGGTATTGCGAGCTTTAATGGCTTCGTAATTGGCGGGATAATTATTTTATCCAGGCTAGTGTGTACCCCGCTACACCTGTAGAAATTACATTTGTACCATCTGTATTCATAATAAAAATTTCTTCTTCACCGTAGCGGTCACTCGTGAACGAAATTAAATTTCCATCACCCGACCATTTCGGATCAAAATCACCTGCTGGATTCGTGGTAAGTTGACGGACTTCTGTACCATCAATATTTGTGACAAATATTTCATAATCACCATCACGGTCGCTATAAAATGCAATTTGCTTACCGTCGGGCGAGAGGCTTGGGATATTATCGTTATCTTCGTTGGTTGTGATTTGTCGAGTATTGCTCCCGTCAGAATCCATAATAAAGATTTCCGTATCACCGTCACGGTCACTTGAAAAAATAATCTGCTTGCCATCCTTAGACCAAGCCCCAGGAAAGTCTGTTGCTTCAGCATTGGTAGTTAATTGGGTGACGTCGGTTCCATCTGCGTTCATAGTGAAGATTTCAAAATCACCATCCCGGTCACTGGCAAAGGCCACTTTATTCCCATTTGGTGACCAAAAGGCGAAAAGATCAGAATTCTTATTAGAAGTAAGTTGAGTGATTTCACTCCCGTCTGCTCTCATAATATATATTTCCGAGTCGCCATCTTGGTTGGAATCAAAAACGATTTGTTTTTCGTCAGCTGACCAGTCAGCCGACACTTTCGGGTAGCCATCAGAGGTGAGCGTAATTTGCTCCGTGCCGTTCACATTCACTACTGAGATTTCGCCATCATTAACGAAGGCAAGGCGCTCTGGACCACCAGAACAGGCAGTAAGACCGATCAACAAAAGAACTACTGCGGTTAGGCCAATCTTAGTTTTCATCCGAAAAGGCTATCAGATGAATGTGTGTGTTGGAAATACTTTGTAACGAACGCTCGTATCATTGAATCCATGAATAAATTTATTCGCGAACTTTTGATGATTTTAATTCTACCTGCGGGAGTAGTTCTTGGTGCCGTTTGGTTGGTGAGTGATTATTCTTCTTCACAAAATACGGACGTCGTAATAAATGTCCTTATGAAGTGCGAAGTTGAATATGACAAGAGCTCTGTTAAGGCCTATGAAGGTGATGACTGTGCTAGGTATAAAACTTACGTAGATGTAGGTATGGAGAAATGGAACGGTACTTTTTGGCACGAAATTAAAGTGCTAACACCCGAAGGAGAAAAATATTTCGCGGACATACCTTGTCCAGTTTCCGTCAATGGAACAAGCATACTCTGTACTTTTGAGAACAATCTTCCAGAATTTGGAGATTCTTGGCCAAATTATTGATCATGATTAATTAATCGTGGTTAATGTAAAGGAAGGCATTAAAAGCCATCCCTTGTGGCCGATCCATACGATCATTGCCGCGCAGACGAGTCCAGCTAATACTGCAGGTTCAAGATCATGAGGAACAAAGTAGTAGCATAACTGATCCACTTATGAGCGATCCCGTTGCATTCAGTTGGGTACTGAGGACTTTTGAGATTCTCAACGCGAGTATGTTGCGAAGTATCCCGCCACCTGTTGCGGTAACCATTCCGAGGGCAAGACACGGGACCTAGTTGAGCATCTCGTTTGATCTTGTGGCCGGTGTGGTCACAAGATCAGAAGCATCTGTGCCAATTGCATCTGCCGCGTGTATTACCGAATCTCGTATAGATACCTTGAGTGGCAATAGTGTGATTGCGAATTCAAAGGAAATTAGTGTGATTATGAAATAGAGATTACTTAATGAGTGCGATAGGCACATCATTTAGCAAAACATCACGAATGAGTCCGTCTCCCAGTGCGGTAACAAAATCCAAAACTATAAGTCCAAAAATATCTATTTTGCTTTTATGCCTACGGCCACACCAGAGAAAGCTAACGTGATGATGCTGATTTGTTCGGCTATGTTTACTAATTCAGTTAAGTTTAAGAGGGATTCCTATATTTCGTGATATCGACGATCACTCTCGAAGAATTCTCAATATAATTTCTTTAGCAAATTCTATGATATTGTTTTCAACGCAGAAGTGAGAACGTCTCACGAGCTTGAGTTTGGATACAGGAAAGAAATTAGTGAATATATATTGTGGAAATATCTCTTATAGAATGACCGATGATGACCTTAGGGAATTATTCGGTGAATACGGCAGCGTCGGTGATGCAAATGTAATTATCGATCGTGATACAGGCCGTTCAAAAGGCTTCGGATTTGTCGAAATGGCAAATGATACCGAAGCTAATGCAGCCATTAAGGCTCTTGACGGACTGGACAATGGCGGTCGAGAGCTTCGTGTCAACGAAGCTCGTCCCCGTGAGCCAAGACGCTAGATAACACTGGGTAACCATGGGTATTTATGTACCCTTTGGTTCCTGGGAATCCCTCATATCGGCGAATAAAAACTGAGAAGTGAGA
>CAVODE010000129.1:0-3538 GCA_963694535.1 Dehalococcoidia bacterium | reverse complement strand
GCTAGGCCTGACATCGGTAGATGGCGCCCTAAACACATTCACATTTCTGTTAGTGGCGGCGGCTCTCGCTTGATTACTCAATTGTATTTCCCTGACGAACCAAATAACGCCTCCGATCCTATGGCAATTCTAATGGGAGACGACTTTGAGCGAAACATTGGCAAGCCCTATGAAACACCAAAGATCGATGTAGACAGCGGCCTTAACTTCGACATTGTAGTAGGAGGACGGAATGCGGTGTATTTCGAGTGAGTGAGAATTTAAGCGCAAGTTCTATCGACAAGTTGTCTGATACCGCTAATCAATCTAGTGCCAGCTGAGACAATTTATCGAGTTCCTGTGAAGGGCGGGATGTAATACTGTCCTGAGCCATCTAGCCGTCAGTGCAACTCTTCAAAACCTGTCATCGAAGGCGTGTAGTGCAATTGTGTTTGACTCGGGGAAAGTTACAATGATAAATGTACTACATAGATCAGCTTGCCTGAAATGAAATAGTTTGAATAAGAGGTAACTGAAATAGTTTTGACATTAACTCACTATAGACACATAGCTTATGAAACACAGACAAGTCATCACTTTCGTTATCCTAATGCCTTGGCTTTCAATAGTCGCGCCACTAGCTACTGCACAAACTTCAATCAAACCACCCACGGCAGATAACTGCCTCGCTGACATTGGCGGTCAGGTGTACGTTAACGCCGCAGAATTTGTCATGGGTAACGATGCCACATATCTTGAAGAAGGTCCTGCGCACCCGGTTAGTGTTTCTGCTTTCTGGCTGGATTCACATGAAGTGACAAATGCTCAATTTGCGCAGTTTGTAATGAAAACTGATTATGTAACAACCGCCGAGAGGCCACCTAACCCAAGTGATTGGCCAGCCGATGTCCCTTCAGAATTTCTGGAGGCCGGCTCTACTCTGTTTACACCCCTAACCCCTGGAGAACTCGTTTCCAATTGGTGGGCGTGGGTGCCAGGGACCAATTGGCGTCACCCAAATGGACCAGATAGTAATATTGAGGGTAAAGGCAACTATCCTGTGATACATGTTTCTTATGCCGACGCGGGAGCCTATGCCGAATGGGTAGGGCGTTCCTTACCATCGGAGGCTCAATTTGAGCTAGCTGCCCGAAACAAACGCGATGGTTTATTTGCATGGGAAGGTGATGAATTGGCTCCGCATGGGCATCACTACGCGAATACTTGGCAGGGGGAATTTCCTCTAACGAATGACTCACAAGACATGCACTCAGGACTAGCCCCTGTCGGCTGCTTTGATGCGAATGACTATGGAGCGTATGACCTAATCGGTAACGTTTGGGAGTGGACATCAAATTGGTATGCGGAAAACCATCGACCTGACGACTCAATTAACCCTGAAGGACCTACACTAGGAAATAGTCATAGCTCTGCGCATGGTGATTTTCCAGTTAAGGTAATAAAGGGAGGCTCATATCTCTGCGCAGAAAATTACTGCCTAAGGTATAGACCTGCAGCACGACAAGCTCAGGATACAGGCATGGGCACGAGCCACATTGGCTTTCGAACAGTTCTTAATATTCAATAAGTTAGTTCTGCTGAATTAGAGCTCGTACATAAGTGTGCATTTTGTTTCTTTGATATAGCAGCTTTATTGTTGACACGGGGGGAGTCCACATAAGATAACAACTTAAATGTGTCTTGCCTGATAGTTAATGAAGGTAGGGAATACTGATAGTTTAATAACTCAACGCACCTCAATTTAAGTCGAAAATCTCTAAGTTATTAAACTTTTAGTCCCCCCTTTCATCAATATTCTTTCTTGGGGTATTAGCGTTATCCAGTAAACTATCTCACACATAAGCAACATAACGTTGAAACGGTAGTTAAGTCGAAATCTGCTTAAGAATCAGCTAGTACCATTTACAGAGGAAGTAATGAGCACTGAATCAGACCGAGCTCTCAATGCATTGGTAACCATGATGGATTAGGAATGGCGATCTCGTCAAATCTTTAGGCAGCTGGAACAAAGGCCTAAGTTTTCTCACTGAAAACTTCGGTAATTGGGCTGCCGGCAGATCTCCCAATTTGGGTGGAAGATATGATGTTATGGCCGTAGGTGATCGATATGGACAATCGCTCTTAATTAACTTTATCGCTTCAGTGGCTTTGATGACGGATGTGTTAACTCTCAATGTTAATCTTGATTTTCTTGTAATCGATGATGTCACAAGTCCAATGATTGCATTAATGTTCTTCGCCTTGATATTGCTTGTTGTTCTTTATCCACTAGTATTCGTTCTAGTATTGCCAATATTTTATTTAATGAATTTTAGATCAAAAGAAATAGAAAAGCGTTCAGACTGACTCCCATTTTTTATTTTATTTTTCAAACATGATAGTTATTTGAATGGAGGGATACTCATTATGACGTACAAGCACATTACGCGAACTTTATTGATAGGGCTGGCTGTCATCGGATTTTCTTTTATAACAGTATCATTCGCACAACAAGCTTCGTCGATCATAGTTTACACAGCTGCTGAAATTGTCACATTGGATTCAGATCAACCTATGGTTAAAGCTGTTGCGGTAGATGGAGATCGTATTGTCGCTATAGGATCACTAGATGAGATAAGGCAAACTTTTACGGATCAAATCCTAACAGTAGACACTCGATTCAAAGATCAGGTGCTCATTCCTGGATTGATTAACCAACATGAGCATGCCTGGCTTACCACTCTTTTGTTCATTGCCGAGATACTATCAATCGAAGATTGGGTTTTGCCTGATAAAACGATTGAGCGTTCTACGAATGCTGCGGATTACCGCGAACGTCTTGCCCAAATAGTCGCAGAGCATTCTGATCCATCAGAGGTGTTGTACACCTGGGGATTTCATCAATATTTTCATGGCGAATTAACACGAGCAGATTTAGACGAGATTAGCGACACGATCCCAATCGTAGTGTTGCAGCGATCTATTCACGAACAGATTCACAATTCTCGGGCCCTGGAATATTTTGGTATTGACCAAGCCCTTATAGACCGTGCGCCAGAATCGATACGCGCACAAACTAATCTCGAAGAAGGACACTTCTGGGAGCAAGGACAAGGTTTGATTGTTGGCACCGTCTTTGCGGATATCTTTCGCCCGGATCGTTATCTACCTGCTCTGCAAGAAGCAGAAAATTATTGGCATGCAGCAGGCAGTACTTTGGTCGCCGAACCAGGAGGAAGTTCGTCACCGGCACGGTTAGAGATGCAGAATCAAGTGCTCGGTGATGCTCAGACTCCTTTTCGCATGTACTACATTGCAGATGGAAGGTCAGCAGTTGCCAATTTTGCTGAAGATCAAGTTATTACTGAGACCGAAAAACTCTACTCTGCCGCCAAAGGCACGACTGAATATCTTCCTCAACAGGTAAAACTCTTTGCCGATGGCGCAATGTTCAGTCAGTTGATGCAAATGAGTGAAGGATATCTTGATGGTCACCATGGTGAGTGGATGATGGATCCAGAAGTATTCGCAAAAGCTTTTCGCATTTATTGGGATGCTG
>CAVODE010000128.1:0-3547 GCA_963694535.1 Dehalococcoidia bacterium | reverse complement strand
CATCTATCTTGAAAGCTGATGGTGGAGTGTCTGGGTCTGGTATTTGTTTCGCACATACTACTAAATGCATTTTTTCTCCTTGATTTCTTCTTCATAGCCAGCCTGCCCACCACGTAGTTGTGGCCTCGCAGACAAATTAACTTATAAGACGATGATATCTCAGCTCACTCTTGTGTCCATCCTTTATTCTGTAAATTCTTGGCTTAATCACGAGTATGTTAGTGCCTAGGACCAAGTACCGAAAGAGTGACATCAACTAGACATAAAACTGAGGCGATTCAGTTATTCCTCAGTGTCAGTTTTCTCTGCGCTAGCTGGCCCAAAAATGGCGGCTTCAAGTAATTCAGCAACATCAAACGGTTTAATTCTACCCTCTTCCTCGGGCTGAATAGAAGGAACTCCATCCTCGAACATTTGAATGCAAAAAGGACAATTACTAATTACCTGACTTGCCCCTGTAGAGACAGCTTCTTCTGTTCGGACATGATTTACACGTCGCTCACCAATTTCCTCTTGCCACATATTTCCGCCACCAGCTCCGCAACACAGCCCCTGGCTCTTATTTCTTTGCATTTCCACTAGATTAGCGCCAGGAACAAATTCAATGATTTGTCGAGGAGCGTCATACGTGCCATTCATCCGACCCAAATAGCATGAATCGTGGTACGTAACATCAGCCGTGACGGCGTACTTAGGCGTCAAGTCGCCATCCGATAAGGCCTTGGCTAGAAACTCGGTATGATGCAGAACTTCAAATTTGCCATCGAATTGTGGATATTCATTTTTAAAGGTGTTGAAGCAATGAGGGCAATTTGTAATCACTCTTTGCACTCCCTTAGATTTAAAGGTTTCGATTAACTGTTGGGCGAGAATTTGAAACAAATACTCATTGCCTAACCGGCGAGCAGGATCTCCATTACAGGTTTCCTCCTGACCCAGTACACCAAATGATGTACCCGCTTCACGAAGTAACTTGAAAACTGACTTCGTGATTGGTAAATTACGCTCAACCAACGAGCCTGAGCAGCCAACCCAGTACAGATATTCTTGTGATCCATCAAAGAGTGGCACATCCCCGAGTCCATCCATCCAAGTCGTTCGCTCCAAAGCCGTTCCCTTCCACGGATGGCCTCGCATTTCAATATTTTCCAGTGCCTGCTGAGCACTTGCGGGTATACGAGCCTCATTCATAACAAGGAAACGCCGCATATCAACAATTGTCGGAACATGCTCAATAAGCACGGGACATTCCTGAACGCAGGCGCCACAAGTTCTGCAAGCCCACAAAGATTCGTCCTTAATTACATCACCAACCATTGCGATAGGTGATACTTCTCGACCCGCATCACCAGTAGCATGGCCGTGATCCTGAATGGATGGGCCAACCTCAGCAAGATGCCCCTTAAGATCTTGAATTAGGTGCATCGGAGACAAGGGTTGTCCCGCTATATTTGCCGGACATACTTCTGTACATCTTCCGCACCGAACACATGCGTCCAATTCAAATAATTGCTTCCATGTGAAATCTTGAATATAACCAACTCCGAATACTTCTTGCTCCTCAATATTCTTAATCTCACTGAGCCTTCCAGGTGAATCGGTTCTCAAGAAAAAGGCATTGACCGGGGCAAAAATTAAATGATCGAGTTTTGTAAATACAATCATTCCAAGCCAAGAAAAAGCAAAAACTACATGAATCCACCAAGACCATTTATGAAGATTTAGTATCTGGCTTTCAGGATTATCAATACTTCCAGTACTAAACCCAAAACTGTTAATGAGGTGAGCTAAGCCCCAGGAAACAAATGACCAGCGTGCCCAATCTGGATGAGAGACCAATTCAGTCTCAATAATTCGTGCCGCCTCAACCATAAATCCAGAAATAAGGATTAATCCGAGTCCAACAATAACTAAATGATCCTCGAGTCTCTCGTCCCACCGAATCCGGTGATGAGAAACGAAGTATCGACGATAGAGAGACATACCGACGCCTATAAGGCCAATCAATCCAAATAGATCACCATAAAACGAGAAAAATAGATAATAAGGACCGTGCAAAAAATCAAGTGGAGTATCGTCTTGAATTGCAACTTGAGCCGTGACAATTGTCAGAACGATTATCGAGCTCGAAATACACCAGTGCATTATTCCGGCATATCGATCACGACGTACCTTATCTTGGCCCAGGCCAAATCGCCCTACATTCTTTAATCGGTTACGGAAATTCTGAAATACACCATCGGTCGGTCGGCCAATCATCCACAAAGACGCATGTCTAACAAAGCCATAGGTCAGAAGTCCAACTAAAGCCGCCATGAACACGTATACAATCCATGGCTGATTGATATTAAAAAAAGTATCTCTGCCAGGAGAGCTACCAGCTCTCGAGCTGGCAAATACGCCCATACCTGAAAGCCATAAAGCTGGAGCCCACCATGCACCAAGCAATTTTACAGAGCCTACAAACGTATTCGGCTGTGGGTCATTACTTGATTTCTTAAAGGTGGCTTGAGTCAAAATACTTTCCTAATGGTGATCGTTTTCTACTTTAACTGTTAGTTCAATTGCTATAAGTTTCTCGTAAATCCGTCTTCAATACTTTGCCCAGATGATTTCTAGGAAGCTCGTCTACCCACTCATAAGAAGATGGAGCCTTATACGAAGCAAGACGAGCTTTAACAAACGCAGTCATATCATCGTCAGAAGGACTACTTACACCTTTCATAGGTATACACACTGCCTTCACCACTTCACCCCAGTCAACATCTGGAATACCAATGACAGCCGCCTCGGCAACAGCAGAATGTTCTTCAAGTACGTGCTCTATCTCCGCGGGAGCGATATTTTCTCCACCTCTAATAATCATGTCTTTTATTCGCCCAGTTATAAAGAGATACCCGCTCTCGTCAATGCGCCCTACGTCTCCCGTATGAAGCCAACCATTCTGCAGCGCACTGTCTGTCTCGTCTTCTCTACCATGGTAACCTCGCATTATTCTGTCGCCTCGAATACAAATTTCGCCGTCTTCACCCGACGGCAGGGTGTCCCCTTCAACCGACATGATTGCTACGTCAATATCTGCCATGGGTTTACCTACCGATTGCAGTCGTTCTATCACTTTGAGGTCAGATACTTCATCACCCGTCAGTCGATGATCGTCAGTGCCTAAAAAGGTAATAGAACCAGTCGCTTCAGTTTGACCAAACGCGTTCATTAAGCCGACGTCTTTGCCTGAAGGGCTAAACACATCAACTGCTCTTCTGACTACCTCAAAAGGCATCGGTGCAGCCCCATAAGTAATCAGCTCCAGCTTTGACAGATCGTACTTTTCAAAATCATCTACTTCCATAATTCGCTTGAGCATAGTTGGAACTACGAATGAGTGGGTCACTCCTTCCGTCTGGCACATATCAAGCCAAACACTTGGATCAAAAGCAGGTAACAGAACCAAACGACGACCAGAAAATATGGCAGACATCATTGTGGTGGCACCAGCAATGTGAAAAAAAGGAACCGATACGAGCATGACCTGTTGATCCGAGGCGGG
>CAVODE010000127.1:0-3602 GCA_963694535.1 Dehalococcoidia bacterium | reverse complement strand
CAACAGAAACTGGAACGCCGGATAAGGACATAGTTCGAGATTTTCACACCTGGAAAAAACAAAGTGATGGATCATGGAAAGTCGTTATCGATATGTGGAATTCGGGCATTATCGAGTAGGCAGTCGAATCATTACACGACAAACAGGCCCGAATTCACTGCATTTGGAGGCTACAAAGGCGCTGGCATGCCTGCTATATCCAAGGGGTTTAAATAGTATGTATAGGGGTGCAATGGAACCATCCTGAATTAAGGGCATGTGCCCCCTGTTGGAGCCCTAATTGAAAGGTTGATTGTCATTAATAGGGGGTTATTTAGAAATTTAGTGAAAGATTTGAGGTGTGCCGAAGCTGATGATGTTGAGCTGTTCACCGGCGGATACCCCGCGCTCGTTCCATTCGGACACTGTCGAGCAGTGCCTTTTGCGTATACGACTGCGTATCGAGACTTCTCGAATACACATTATCTCGGTCCAGACCCTAACCTGAACCGCATTATAGGCGACGATTTCCTCATCCGACATCATATTAGGGTTCAATCGAGAGCCATCATCAGTTGCACAGGCAGTCAGTAGCGCTAATAGAAATACGGCGAATGGCAGGTTTTTCATAGTTTCCTTTAGCGAGAAGTGCTTCGGAAGTTTCTGGCTGGGCGATTATGATAAATAAGCATGCTCGGTTTCTTCTTAATGTCTGATTAGCTAATCGTTCGTCCACCATAGTATGTATAGAGGTGCAATGGAACCATTCTGACTTAGCGGGGTGTGCCCCGAGGGTGGGTCTTCCCGGAAACCTAATTAAGATAGTGGCTTCCACAAGATTCCTGACCTATGAAACAACTTTGAATTAGTTTGTAGTTTGATTAAGTATTGTAATTATTAATCAAAGCTTGTATCGATTGGAACTAACCTTTTTAGCTCTTCAAACCAGTTCTCGACCATAACCAAAGAAACAACGTCAGCATTTAATAGACCAACAGTTCCTGGATCTCGCAGGAACAGAAATTTCTCATCAAACGGATGGACATCATAATTTCGAGTTCTATTAATTTGCACATCATCAAGCTCCACGACAATCTCTGGAAAACTAGCTAAAAATTGGCTATCACTATCGGACAAATTAGTTACCCTTAAAAGCTGATCTTCCGACCCTATAAAATATATAGACTTGCCATCTGAGCGCCAAACAGGCTCATTACCGCCATTTATACTTACTTGCCATCTGCCCGAATTCACCTCCGGATAAGGGTGTATATAGACTTGGTTTATTCCAGTTTCGACACTAACGTAAGAAATCCACTTCCCATCAGGAGATATTTTTGAATTCGTAATATCTCTCGAATTTGAAAATATTGGGTCTAAAGATATTTCCTCTTCTTCCGAAAAAGCGTAGACATTTCTTTCAATTCCAACACCTCTTTCATACAGCAGGGTCAAGTCGTCTGGAGATGTAGTAAGGGGTAATACAGCTTCCTGCACTAGTAGCTCAGGGGAACCTGTTCCACTTGTTGGAATCGACCAAATTCCATTTGCTATTCCTGATGCGTCTACTGTTCGAAAAAACAAATGAGTACCATCTCTGCTCCAAATCGCCCGTGAAGCAACTCCGGTGAATGTTCTTTTTCCTAGAGTTTTTCGCAAGAAATCGTAAACCCAAATATCCGAATTCGGTCTACCCTCCTCGGTGATAGTCAAAGCTAAAAAGTTTCCATCTGGAGAGATTTGAGGAAAACTAAATGACTGAGGTCTCAGATCTATAGGCTCCTCAGTTCCATCCTTGTTTATCCAAACTAAATTTGATTCGGAAACTCTCGCAGCACCTGGAGTGAGCTGTTCTCCAGGAAGGTACACGAGACGCCCATAATCGGAAAAATCATAGTTAGATATTCCACGATCTGCCCAGGTCTCTACTCCAGTAATCACGGGCACTTCTTCTCCAACGATCTTTAAAGAGCTCTCATCAAACGGTACGGCCCAAATAGAGCCATCTCGGACAAAAACAATATGGCCTGACGTCGCATATTTGGCATTAAATGCATCTTCGATTAATAAGGTAGATTGACCTATCGCCGGATCTAGTAAATATATATTTCCTAAACTCACGCTTTCATTTGGATGAATGGTATAAATTAAAGCCCCATCAGAATTTATTTGATAGGGAAAACTATGCACTAAACCTAAATCAATTTGTCCTTGAACAAGTTCCGGGGATCGTCCCGCAGAAGTCATTCGGTAAAGCTTGCCATCACGAAAATTTGTGTAAAGAATCGTGTTACCGTCAACCCAGTGAGCCCCAAAGGTGCTTTCAATATCTGAGATTTCCTGCGGTGCACTTCCTTCTGACCTCACTCGATGAAGCAAGCTATTCTCAACATACAAAATCCACTCTCCATCTGGCGAAAAAGAAGGTCCTCCGCAGTTACAGTAACCAAGGTCATAAGACAAGTTTACATCTTGCACTAAAATAGGATCCAAGGAGTCTAACTCTAAAATATTAATATTAATTCCTCCGGATTCACCATAAGAATTAAATACCAAGCGACTTCCATCGTTCGACAAGCCCAATTCTGTTCTCATTCCTATTCGACGAGACCTGGTTTGCCCTAAGATTAAAGAGGAGCGGACTGGCTTTGTTTCAGGGCCATAAATATATTGTAAAGGTGCGGAATAAGTGCTGGATGCAACAATATTATTTACGCCTGGCTCCGATTCAGGATTAAAAGGGAAAACAAAAAAAGCTAATATTCCTGCTACTGCTGCACTGGGGCTACCAACAAAAATCAATCGCCTAGTTAATTGGCTAGTTAAATAGCGGCTCGGCTCAGAAACTGACATATCTGAATCATTGCTTGCCACAGACTCTGAAGCCCAGGCTATAACTAGTGTAATTGGAAAACCGAGCAGTAATATAAAAATTAGACTCTGACCAACCCAGTTTGGCGCTTCAAACGTTGGTAAAACAGAGTCAATCAACTGAATAACAACCCATGCAACTATTACATAGGCGGAGCCAACTTTAGCTACATTACTTCCTTTAAACTTAGAAATTAAAGATCTCATAAGGGCCTTTCCAAGTTAAATATCACAAATATCGATAGTGCTAGCAGCTTACCAAATCGAGCAAACACTGCAATTCTGTTTGTAGTAACGGAAATTATACCTAACCGTTCGTCCACAATAGACTGTATACGGGTGCAATGGAACCATTCTGACTTATCGGGGTGTGCCCCTAGGGTGGGTGCTGGTTGGGCGGTTACTAGGAAACAAGGCCCCCTACTTCAGGCGTACTTGACACTCAGGGTTATAATACAGAACACCACCCTACTGAGAGGCTCCTAGCATGCAAATTAAGCGGTTACTGGACGACAGACTAGTAGTTACTGGAGATAAGCTTATTAACAGCCAGGGAGAGCATTGTGAGTTTGTAGAGCATGCTGACGGCCAGCTCGTTGCAGTGTCGCCTGATGGCAAGAAAGTTAAGAGTTCGCTCGTTGAATTTGGTTGTTATCTGTTGAGTAAAGATAGAACTGATCGAGGTCTAGCTAAGGATCGTCTTCGTAGCTTTTGGGAAGACTCATAGAAGAGCAAGATGACAAAACTAATTG
>CAVODE010000126.1:0-3642 GCA_963694535.1 Dehalococcoidia bacterium | reverse complement strand
GCTTCGTTCTGGACATCCTGAGAAAGCACCATCGCAGGAGTAAGAAAGAGCAGGCTCGCTGCGGTACAAATTTTAATTACTCGCTGTCGCATTTCCTGCTCCATTAAATCTCTAATTCTGATTTTATTATGCTTCCTAGCGAAGCAGGCAGAGAATACCATTATTGGTACACAAATAAACTTCATTTAGCCCCACCAACTCGGGAAGCGATATGGACTTAGTTCTAGAAGAGGAAGTTGCAGCATGACGAGCGGTGGCAGTGTTGTAGGCAAGTGTGCTTAGTTTGCTTAGTTTGCTAGGTGCGATTACCCTGCTCTATTTATTAATGACGATACAAGTCAAAAGCAATAACGCATCTATCAGTACCTTCGCTAAAAGGAAGAGTTTTGTGATAAAAAGAAGAAGGAAAGAAATTTTACATACAATCTCAGAACAATAAGAACAACGCACAAAAATATTGATATAAATTATTTTATAGAAAATAAAAAATTAAATAAAATTAATTGACAACTACCACTTGTCCCGAATACTACGCAGACCAACAAACGTTGATTGATCATCTAATTTTTCCACATCAATATCCAAACTCGCAGCAATTCCCGACCGCACTTGCGCTTGATCTAGTCTAAAAAAAACATTGATTCCTCGCTCCACACCGATTGTGCTGACATAACTTTCAGCACTCAGTCCCGCTTTAAACTGCGCAAGCAATGATTGAGCCGATTGATTGTCAGGTTCTCTGTCGAGTGTGAACTGCAAATTATTTTCAATATAGTCATGCCCTGGAAAAATACGTACGTCATCCGCCAGCGGATAAAACTGTTCAACGAATGTTTGGTGCATAATTTCAGGCGCGCCACCCAAGTCACAGCGTCCTATGCCAGCATTAAACAAAGTGTCCCCACAAAACAGCGCTGGCTTCTCTGTCTCAGTGCCAGAAAAAAACAAACATATATGACTCATGGTATGACCTGGAGTATCCATCACCTTCAAGCTGAGTTCACCACATTGTAGTGTGTCGCCGGCCAGCAAACCTCTGTCTACGTTCGGAATGGACGGCATAGCATCGACGTGGGCTACCAACTGCGCACCAGCTGCCGCGATAACCGGTTCATTGCCGCCAATATGATCGTGGTGGTGATGAGTGTTTGCTACCACCTTGATGCTCCATCCCAATTCTTTGGCAACACGCAAACACAGGGCATGATCCAAAGGATCAATAGCAATTGCCTCAAGGGTCTCTTCGCAGGCAAGCAAATACATATAGTTACTCAACGAATTGCGGATGGGTATCTGTCTAATTAACATGAATTTTCTGCCTTGATGAATATTAATCAAACAATCTTACATCAAAATTTGTAAAGCCAGAGAAATTTGACACATAAATCCGACAGCAAAGGCAAAAGTTCGAACCCAAGAAATACCCAGCGCATACGTCGCAAAATGGAAGACTCGGGCATAAAAATAAATTGCACAGGCAAGGGCCGTAGCTTCATTATTCGCCCCAGCGGCTTCAGTCATAAGAACTAGCAACCCAAAAACGACCAAATTTTCTACAGCATTTGAGTGGGCCTGTTTCATTCGCGCAGCCCAAGGCGCCAAAGGCTTCGAATTTTCTGAGTAGCCAACGGCATTTATCAAACCCCTAACAATAATCGTATTGAGGATATAGGGAACCCACATCAAGGCTGTAAACACCGTCGTCCATGTCAGGTAGGTAAGTTCTATGGTTATCATAATTTTCCTCTCTATCTTAAGTTAGAAATTCTTGGTTCGTTACTCTAGGATCGTGGCGTCCAGAAGAATACCTCCCAGTCATGGAGGGGCGCCCCGCCTTGATAGAGTGTTTGATCGAGAGGCATGTTCGCCTTTGCGGCCCACTTTCCCATCATGGCGAGACGCTCATCACCATGAATTTCGGTGGCATTCATTTCATAAGTAGAATCGCCTATGCGCAGCAACCCATCACCGCCGCCTTCCCGCAAGCGCTGTGACCAATACCCTCCGTCCGGGCGTGAGGCTGAAATTACACCGTCGGGTGTACCTACCCACAACAGGTAGGTAACAAAGGGAGGGAAACCACTCAGTTTCATCATCATAGGGCCCGGAACAGACTCATTAAGCGACGAAAAGTCATCCGGAGAAGGAGCTAGCGTTCCGCCGATAATTACTCCGGGTGTACGATCAAATCCCTGATTGCTCAGCGCACGCCCCTGACTACTCATGTAGGGGGCCGTGAATATCCAACTTAGTATACAAACAGCTACTACCAAGGTCACTGCGATTCCAGCGATCTTACTCTTTATCATTTTTATCATTGCGCACCCTTTACGGCAGAACTGTACTCATTGACGAAAGGTAATATTTCATCCACGATCGATTGAAGGTTTGGGGCTATCTTAAACGTTGAGTTTTGAAGCAAAGTAGTCGCAGCTCTAGCATTTACCTTAGGATGTAAAAAGTCGATCTCTTGCCCATGGTGAAGAATAAGCGTAGCAGGCACCTCAAGAGACATTAGCTGCTCATCTGTCATTCCAAGCGTTGTTTTTGCATGAAAAGACGCCAGGAACTCTCCAGTCATCTTCATTGTGGCCAAAAAGTCGTCTATGTTTTGTTCCATAAAAATCTTTTGCAGTTCTGGGCTATTCCGCTCCATATACCCCTTCCACAATGGCGTCTGAGCAACCGCCTCCATCGAGATCAAACTATCATCTCTCACATAGCTCAAAAAATATTCCTCCGAAAGGCGCTGTGCTGCTATAGGCCCACCAGTGAGTGGGGCAATGATGAGCGCATCCACTTGTTCCGGGTATCGTTCCGCTAAAACCATATTTGAACGGGAGCCAGAGGACATACCATAGAATATTGCGGAATCAATATCTAACCGTTGTAGCAGCACATGCAAATCCTCTGCTTCCTCTCCCGCCATCGGTTCAGCATTAGCAAAAGAAACTTCCGATCGCCCTAAGTTACGACGGTCCATAATAATGACCTTTAGGTCACTGGACGCAGCAGCAAGGTTTTTAGCGAACGCTCCAAAGCCTTCGATATCCCCCATCCCTCCTGGAGTTACAATAAATGGGATCGATCCATTTGGGTTATAGACCTCAACGTTCAAGGTCATGTCGCGGTCCGGCCTAAGATCTACTCTAAGATTTTCTGTTGGAACGCTGTCTGAGCCTGGCGCAGGAGTCGCCTTAAACAAAACGTCGATCCAAATATTATTGGCGGCACCCTTAAACAAGGTCGCATCAGGATTGTAATTGGGATCAGTGTTGACCCTTGAATCATCAGCAGCCAGCGCATTTGAAGCGCATAGTAAGGCAGCGAGAGTGGTTATCAATGTGGGGAAGCCTGACCTTCCCAGCCTTCTAAAATAGTTAATTTTACTCGTGAGCATTGGCTTTCCTTAGTTATATAGGTAATTTTTCAGTGCATTTTTTGTAGTAATGCATACAATATAGGACCAGGCAGTCCTTATTGCAAGTAGCAAAATTACAAATATGCTATGATTCGCATTATTGGAACCGGAGTACTATTCGCCATGGCAGGTAGACCACGAGAATTCGACGTTGAAGCGGCACGCGATGCGGCGATGCAGCTTTTTTGGACCCAAGGTTACGAGGCTACTTCGTTAAACGA
>CAVODE010000125.1:0-3702 GCA_963694535.1 Dehalococcoidia bacterium | reverse complement strand
TTCCTGTCAAGCCCTTCGCTTGCGGCAAGCTCTGCCGCGGCGATAGAGGCGCCTGACGACATGCTGACAACCATCATCGCTTGGCGCTGATCCAAGTGATATTGTTCGGCCGCCATGCGGACCAAGAAACGAGCAACCTGGCGACTATGTTGGTCTCGTTTAGCTTTAATCTCTGATGCAATTTCCGGTTGAGAAAGCAGCAGCGGCAAGATATTCCCGGGCGCGTGGTGGTCAAAATTACTGGTGACGGAAACCCGGACGATATCTTCAAAGTTTTTCACTTCGCGCGCCACTGACGTAAACTCGTCGACAACGCGCTGATACTCCCGCAGAAGGAGCGCTTGCAGCAATTCCGAGCGATTCGAAAAATAGTTGTAAACCAAAGGCGCTGATACACCCGCTGTTTTTGCCAGACCTTCCATCGTGAACGCTTGCAAACCGCTGGCAATCACCATGGTAAGCGTCGTGTCCAGCAACTGATTACGCCGCACTGTCGGCGAGAGCCGGGTTCTTAATCGCTGCTTCTCCATCACGGCATTCTATCTTTATTATTGACGATCTAAAATAGCGTGGTTATTTCAGATCGTCTAAAATAACCGCTACCGGACGCCAGCCATGACCTACGCAGCTCATCGACGCATTATTGATGTCGATTCACACCTGTTCGAACTTGATGATTTTCTACACAATGCCGCCAGCCCTGAACATCTGGACCTTGTGCCATCAATGCTTGAGCAGAAAGGACTCCCCGTCGCTAAGGCCGGGCTGGACCGCGGCCGGGAATTGTTCGAAAAAAGGCAGAATGACCCGTCCAGTATGGCTAAATTTGAAGCCTCGCTCATGGACAACACTAAGAATGCTTGGAGCCGGCTAGGCGCTTTTGACCCCAAAGAGCGTTCGCACACGCTCGACCTATTAGGGTTTGAAATGCAGTGGGCTGCCTTTCGCGCCAATCACCAAATCGATGTCAGCGGAATCACGTGTCAAGGTCTCGGTTAATTGGTGAGTTGCAATAGCAGTGAAAGTTTGTACCAGTTCTTGTAACTGCGAACACAAGAATGGAGTCTGTAGAGGGAGTTTGTAACGAGTTTGTAACTACAAAACCCCTATAGAATGCGGCTTTCAGCCAACCCAACTATTCCCACTCAACAGTGACGCTTTTCAGAAGCCTTATGCCACATGGCTTTGAGAGCAGCTGAAACTGACTGTGTTGTGACTGTGTTGTAAACAGAAATATTTCCATCCAGCTATCATCTCCAAAAACTCATCCATTTCAACTATCTATCCTTTTGGGTACAAACTGACTCGTGAATTACTCTTCCTTGTTATCCTGTTCCAGAACTCCTTTTAGCTCTAGCTCGTAGTTTTCCACATTTAATTTTGTCTAACTATTTATAGTTAAAAACAGTTTCTAGAGGGACGCCAAATTCATTGGAAATCTTAAATGCAACTTCTAAGGATGGAGAGTATTTATCTTTTTCAATGGCAAATATCGTTTGCCGAGTTACACCTACTTTGTCTGCTAAAGCTTGCTGAGACATTTCGTCTGCCTCAAATCTTAATTTTCTAATGTTGTTACTTAATTTCTTAGACAGCTTATACACCGTTGCGGTAGTAATATAGTTGAGTGCCGAAACGAATTACCTCAGATAAAACAAAGAACAAAAGTAAAAAATGGAACATTCCATAAGGTGTGGTTAGCATGAGGTGATTATCAAACCAGGTATCTAATAAAATCTGCACCATTAAAAACCAAATACAAGCAGACAAGAATCCATAACTGTACCTATAGGAAATCTTCTCGATAAATTTATCTCGCTCATCTTCTACTTGAGATTTTTTCATTGAAGCTAGAAATCCTTGAATAATACTCTCTAAAACAGCAACCCAAATAATAAGAATAATGATTTCAACAAATCCAGGTGGTTCTGGGTTTAACGACAGATTTGAAAAAGCACCATATAAATACCATCCAAATATCAATAAAGTAACACCTAGAGAGGCGATCAAACTTTTTTCTCTATATGAAAAATCCATAAAATTCTATATGTATAAATATTTTTACATAATGTAAATAATTTTTTACACATAATCAAGAAATAATTATTCGTTACTTACTGTTAACAATAGTCACCGTACTGTGTTGTGGTGTGTCTTTACGCTAATGCCAGATGCCATAAAGAACAAGCATCTAGGAGAAAGTGTGTCGTGAGTGTGTTGTTGAGGAACCCTTATAGAATAAGGGTTTCAGAGGGTTTAGCTACTCCCACTCAATAGTAACGATTTTTGAAACCCCTACGCTACTTGGCTTTGAGGGTAGCTGAAACAGAGTGTGTTGTGCCTGTGTTGTAAACAGGTTATTTTCAATCGGTTCCCTTCCATCAGTATCAATAACCTACCTTGTTCTAACTACACACTGTGTAGTAATGATTCTGAACTCATTCGGGTATGACTTGTTATAGGGTAACTGCCAAAAGGTTATCGCTAAAGAAACTAACCGCTCTAGCTGAAACCATTTTACGGATTTCATCTCTATCTACATTAAATTTTGTACCGCAAAGATCAAGCTCCCTATTAAGCCAATCAACAACAGTAATTATCGCATTGCATTCAAGAAAAATAAAATGTCCCCCGCTAGGCAGCAAAACTAGATCTGAACGAGGAATATTCTCAGCATATCGAATCGCACCATAATTGGGGCTCACAAGTTCATCATCTTTTGACGCGATGATAAAAACCGGAATTTCGATTTTAGCTAAACTCTCTTTTGTTATAGCAGAACCAACGGCAGGAGCCATCGAAAACACCGATTTTATACGTTCATCTTTATATGATGCTGAGGAATCTCGGAAGTCTACGTTACTAGAATCAGTTGCGAGTTCACAATCTTTCCCTCTTTCCTGACTGGCGCAGTAGGCACTCATTAGCCCACGATCATATATCGCACCAGCCAAAGCAAGAACGGTATAGCCACCTGACGAAAACCCAGCCGCACCAATACGATTTTCATCAATGACATTTACCCAATTTGAATCGTTTAATAAGTAGTCCAACAATACGCTAATGTCACGTGGACGATGCCAGACACTGATAACACCTTCGTCAGTGTTGTCTCGTGTCGTATTCATTGGATGGTTCAACGCAGCAACAATAAAACCGTTTTCAATAAGTGAATCTATGAGCCCAGTATGATTAGAATACTCTCCGCCACTACCATGGCTTAAAATGATGAGCGGAAACCTGGTGTTATCCACTTCGGCGCTGGGTAACCAAATCTGATAGGGAATTGAGCGATCCCTACTCGAGTCTTCGATAATGCCAAAATTATCGTCAGACAAAGAGCAAGAGGAGGCTAGTAGAACTAACAGTATGCATCCGCTTTTAACCATCTGATCCTCTATTTTTAATATACGACGGAGGGTGTTTAGTCACTTACGGTTAACAATAGTCACCGTAGTGTGTGGTGGAGTGTGTTTACGCTAATGCCAGATGCCACAAAGAACAAGCACCTAGGGGAAAGTGTGTCGTGAGTGTGTTGTTGACGAACCCATATAGAATAAGGGTTTCAGAGGGTTTAACTATTCCCACTCAATAGTCGCCGGCGGCTTGCTGGAAATATCATAAGTGACGCGTGATATGCTTTCGATCTCGTTAATAATTCGTCCGCTGACCGTCTCTAGAAAATCATAAGGAAGGCGCGCC
>CAVODE010000124.1:0-3757 GCA_963694535.1 Dehalococcoidia bacterium | reverse complement strand
GTAAGTTCTCTACTACATTATCGGTCAAACTCATAACGATTTTCGTCACAAGTCTGATACATTCCTCAATATCATGCCTCGCAACTAGACCTTGATGGCTATGAAGATAGCGCGTGGGTACCCCGATATTAACTACAGGCGCTCCTCCTCGTGTCCGCTGAATGGCAGACCCATCCTGGCCATAGCCACTCAATACATTAAATTGAATCGGGATATTCTCTCTCGCTGCTAGATCAACCACAAAATCTCTGAATCTGGTATTCGGAATCATAGAGCTGTCATGAAAAAAAATACTCGGTCCACCACCAATTTGCTCCTGAGCCTCATCTAGAGAAATACTTGGATAATCTCCGGCCACACCACTCTCAAGGTTTATAGCGATGTCAGCTTCTGCCAAATAACCTGAAGTCTGCGCCCCGCGTAACCCAATCTCCTCCTGCACTGTGGCTGCTCCAACTACGGTGATCGAGGGCTTCGCTTCGGCCAAATTCTTCATGACCTGGACTAATACTGCAACCCCTACTCGATCATCCCAAGACTTCCCAATGAAACGCGCACCACCTTCCAGTGCTTTGAATTTGCTATCTGGATACACCGGGTCCCCCGGTCGAACTCCTAGTCTGCTTTGCGCATCTTCACCTGACGTCGCTCCAACATCGATAAACATGCCATCAACATCAAATATTTCGCCACGTTCCTTCGGGCTCATGACATGAATCGTCTTTATACCAGTAATCCCAGGAATTTCAGCCTTGTGAGTCTTCACAATCCATCTTTGACCAATAATCGCTTGCGGAAGCCATCCACCGATTGGCTGAAATTTAAGAAACCCTTCGGGAGTGATTCGTTTGACTAGCAGGCCAAGTTCGTCCATGTGTGCCGACAGCAAAATTCTACATTTTACAGATTCATTAGCCAAAGTAGAAATTGATGACCCTAAACCGTCAATTTCTTGGGTGTCAACTATTGGCTTCAATTCCCTCTCGACTATTCTGCGGACTGGTTCCTCAAAACCACTTGGCCCACCCACGTTCGTTAGTTCTTCAAGTAAATTCTCGAAACTGTCAGATGTCATCAATCAACTCCTCCTAGAGCAATTTCACCATGCCGACCAACCTCCATCGACTGGAATGATCGCGCCATTTATATACGAGGAGGATCGTGACGCTAGGAATAATATACTGGAACTAATTTCACCAGCTTCCCCAATGCGTCCAGTCGGTGAAAATTGCTTCATGCGATCTAGCATTCCAACCGGAATCTCGCCAGTCGCAGGATCTGTCGTCATTTCAGTCTTGAAATAAGAAGGAGCTATTGCATTCGTTGTGATCTGATACGGCGCCCACTCCACAGCTAATTGTCGGACCATATTATCCAACCCACCTTTGCTCGCAGCATATCCAATATTGCGGTGGACAGGATTGCCGTGAGATCCCATAATTGAGCCAATCATTATTAATCGACCACCGTCCCACGAGTTCCCGTGCTGCTTTGAACGCTCTATCATACGCGAGCCAACTATTTGGGACGCGTAGAATGCTCCCGTTAAATTAGTACTAAGTGCTTGGTTCCATTTTTCTTCCGAATGTAACTCAGCACGCTTCAAGGGTGCTACACCAGCCGCGTAAACTAAGATATCAATCTCGCCGAGTTTTGACTCGAGAGATGATATTCCTGATTCCAACTCTGATCTCTGCGTTGCATCAACCTGAATCCAATCTACTTCAGATCCATATGATCTGCAGCTATCAGCAACTTCTTCAAGCAGAGAGCTCCGTCGAGCCATCAACCCAATTCGGGCGCCTGCAGCTGCAAGAGCTTCCGCAGATTCCCGTCCGAGTCCACTCGAGCTTCCAATTATTAAAGCCGTCTTACCTTCAAGGCCAAACAATTCCTGGATACTAGCCACTTGTATTCTCTCCATTCATATCAAACCGACGAAGTAGATCAAGATTGTAGTGTTGCCCTGAGCTAGGAATCAATTTTCAATGTTGAGGAATCGAGCCGCATTTCCACCAAGCACAGATGCTCGATCTTCGTCTGATAAGGCGCCCATAGTCCGTTCAATCGCAGCTGCAGAGTGAGGCCACGTTCCTTCCTGATGAGGGTAATCATTCGCCCACATAAAATTCTTCATAAGATCAAATTCCGAACCAAGTGCTAATCCAGGTGGATCCTCTCCAAAACTCGCATAAAAACTATTCCGATAGTGTTCACTCGGCAACATCGACAATTTGGGAAATGACCACATATGATGCTTATGATAGGCCTCATCCATGGCGGTCAGTGCCCACGGTATCCAACCAATTCCAGCCTCTATGGTTGCAAGTCTAAGCTTTGGAAATCTCTCTAATACTCCGGAGCTACAAAAATTAGCGACTGGCTCAAGGGATTGACTAAGCGAATGTACTGCATAATTTATAACTGCTCCCCCATTACCTCGAGCTCCTCTCGGATCTTTTCCTGTCGAGATATGTAATGTAATCGGAAGATTATATTCCTCAATTGCGGCCCAAAGTTTGTCGAAGTGCGGAAGATTATAGTTAACTTCACTTCCATCTCCGGATCCCCAGACTGGGCGATTTGGTAATGTTAAGCAACGGTGCCCCATTTTTGCCACGCGCTCAATCTCAGCTATCGCACCATCAATATCGTTTGGCGCAATAGCAGCTGCAGGAAGCATACGCGATCGCTCTTCACCGTACATTTCCATCGACCAGTCGTTCCAAACTCGACACATCGCTTGCGAAAACACTGGATCCTGTGTAGCCCACATCGAAAGGCCCTTGTTGGGGAAAATTAACTCGACGTCTATCCCATCTCTGTCCATGTCACGTAGACGTTCATCGACCTTGTAACCGGTTCCGTTCCGTTCCTCGTCTTCCCCTTCCAGCTTGAGATCGCGAATTCTCGTGGGTCGGTGGCCTTCCGTGACTTGCCACTTAACTCCTTCATCATCCACTTCTTGACGCGGGATTCGATGTCGGAATTCCGGCTCAATACGCTTTGCCCAAAGATCAGCTGGTTCCTGTGCGTGACAGTCCGCCGAAATAATGAAATATTTATTCGGGTCATCAGGTTGAGCTGTTCGTAACCAACCGTCATTGCCTGGTGTTTCCGTTCGCCATGCATTTGGATTCTCGCTTTTAACCACCATACAAAGTTCCTCTCTCTAGAATTCATCACCTGTCAACACGCTAAAAGGCTGGCGACGGTTAAATAAAACCGATTCCGCAGCAAGTTCAGACCGCGGAACTGGAATAACGTCGGCATACTCGGGCGCCAATCCTTCATTAGGCCATCTCCGAATACGTATTCCCGTCACACCAAATGGCACCTCGTGCTCGGTGACAGCTGAACCGCGACCGCTATGAAACCAGTCACCTTCTTCACCGTCAGGCCCAAGCAACCAAGCTCCCAACCAAAGCATAGGCACAGATCGTTCGTTGGTAATGTTCGGCCAAGTGATAGAAAGTTTTGAACTTAACGTCATACTTTACTTCCTTCGCTGAGAAGATAACAAATCTAGGAATATTTGTCATGAACAAATCGCTGATTTAAGTCATAATCAGCAAATCGTTTTACTTACCGTGATATTTAAAGACGCCGATCTAAATTAAAAGTAATCAGATTTACAAGTCCTCACTTGTTCTGAGGGTAGCTGGAAATAGCAGCTAATCTTGCCCTCGTCTCTATATATAGGGAAAGCATTCAAGATTATATGGAAAGGTTAGGTGCACCAGTTCGGGATAAGATG
>CAVODE010000123.1:0-3761 GCA_963694535.1 Dehalococcoidia bacterium | reverse complement strand
AGTGTCATGGAATATCCAGCCATCAACTTTACACTTAACCCTGAAGATTTAACCCTATACTATGATGACTCTCCTGGTCCATACGACTACTGGACGATTGAGTACGGCTATAGCGTTGGTCTCGAAGATATTGAAGCAGAAGATGCTCGATTAGAGGGAATCCTCGCTAAATCTAACTCACCCCTACTCCAGTTTGGCAATGACGCTGATGATATGCGAGGTTCGGGAAAAGGAGTTAACCCAGACGTGAACATCTATGATCTTTCAAGCGATCCCGTTGCATACGCTGCAGAAAGGTGTGAACTGGTAAATCACCTACTTCCTCAAATAGTTGAGAAACATTCAGGATTGGGATCAAGTTTCGAAGAAGTACGTTCAGCATATTACTCCCTCACTGGCGAATATGCTATTCAGCTGCGTGTGATGACTCGCCAAATTGCCGGCGTGCGTTACGACCGCTCTGGCCCAGCTAACATAGGTGACGGCAAACCATACACGCCTGTTTCACTCGAGGACCAAAAGGCAGCACTCGCTGCACTCGCGAAATACGCTTTTGCTCCCGATGCCTTTGATGCTGCAAGTAGCACATACAATTATTTACAAGCTCAGAGAAGAGGCTTTGGCTTTTTCGGCAGTTCAGAGACTCCTAAAATTCACGCTAGAGCACTTTCTGCCCAACGAGCGGCACTCGCTCACTTACTGCACCGAAATGTTCTCCGAAGGCTCACAGACGTCTCTCTTTACGGAGGAGAGTATGACGTGTCCTCATACTTGGTCGACTTAACTGACGATATATTCGAAAAGGATCTTCGCAGCTCTGTAAACACATTCCGCCAAGGACTTCAAATCGCATACACGGAATCGTTAATAAACGCTTTAGATCCTAAGAACATGTATGACAGAATCGCTCGCGGGGTAATCATCTCTGAGCTGAATCGCATCGACAAGTTCGAGAGTGCGGCACAATCACCTGATGCACTCACAAAAGCGCACAGATTTCACATCAAATTCCTGATAGAACAGGCTTGGAAGGACTAATTGATGCTATCAGCACTGAAAAATATCAGCAAAATCTTCGGGATTCTTGCACTTTTTTTTACTCACAATCCTTTTCAATCCCAAACCTATACTCCAGAATTAAAACAAGAAATTAGAGCCCCAGATAATTGGGAAATTCTATATAAAATTGTAGCTGACGATATAGGCATACAATCAGAGATAATGGAGGCTTATCGAATAGACGAATATGCTAAGCTTCTTGAGGTTAATAATTGGTTTGAGAGATGTGAAGAGGTATGGCGAAGTCAAGCTGAGGCTTTAAACCTCCCCCCTTCAGCGGCTTTCATTCCTCTTATGCTCTATGGGAGATTTCAGCATGAAAAGTGTGACTGTGATACATCAGCCCGTTCTTTACAGTCTTTGCAGTCTCTTAATAATAAAGAACTGGTTCCTGGTCTTAAATTGCTTTTTATAGATAGCCAAATTCATGATGAATTCGAATTCTTTCTTCAAGAATTAAGCATTGTAATTCGGTTAATCGAAAATTTCGACCTGAACGATCAAAGTGCTAGCTTACAATCTCACCTTGTAAAAAAAGGCGAGACTCTATATCGATTGTCAGTGATCTATGGCGTTTCCGTCTCCGACATTCAATCTGCCAACAATCTCGGCAAAAGCACACATATTACATTCGGAAGTTTCATTGCGATTCCAGAATAGACAAGGTGACGAATAATAAATCTCACAAGCCTAGTCACACCGCCCTATTTCTAATTCTACTCATAGGGATACTCTACCATACTACTTTAATTAAATTTTTTGAGGTCGAGGAAATCCAAGAGTCGAAGGAAATGGTCTATGAGGCGGAAATCGTCAACCAGGAAATTGTACCTGAAATAGAGTCCATCGTTGACTCCTTACCTGAAGTTGACATCGAGATAGCGATCGAAACAGCTCTTGAACGCGATAAAACACCAATTCTAAAAACCAATCTTTGGCGTCCTGACTACGACACCTGTGCTGTGGAGAATTTAGCAAAGGAGAAAAAGTTTTCAGGAAGCAACGGCGCGAAACAAAATTTATGGAGGTTTTTCGAAAAACTTAACGGATTAAACTCAGATTCCAAATTACACGTGTTTCACTTCGGAGATTCCCAAATTGAAGGAGATAGAATTACAGGGAGAATCAGATCGAGTTGGCAGAAAACTTGGGGCGGCAGTGGTCCTGGATTAATCCCAGCAATTCAACCTGTTCCAGCCCTTGCTGTGAGGCAACAACACGAGGGTGACATAAAGAGGTTTACTAAATTCGGAAGAATAGACACTACTCTTGAACACACGTGCTATGGAGGAATGGCTACTTTATCAAGAATTCGAAATAATGGAAAAATTACCGTTAATCCACATCCGATGGGGTTTAGAAAAAATCAGGTTTGGCATCAGGCGGAAGTGTTAATCGGGGCAGCACCACTAGGGGGCAGCCTCACGGTTTCAGGGGAATTTACTGACTCCATTGCGATAGATATAGCTCCGTCAAGCACAGGGAACCACAGTTCGATATTGGTTGAGTTGGCGGGAAAAAAAGAGGAATTGATTTTCAACTTTGAAGGACATGAGATTGAAATAACGGGGATTAGTCTTGGCAGTGAGAATGGTCTTGCTATTCACAACATTCCCATGCGATCTAGTTCGGGTACCGTATTTAAGAGCTTAAATAAAAAACATTTTAAAAAATATTTACAGAACTGGGATGTGGGGTTGGTCATTCTGCAATTCGGCGGAAATACCGTTCCGTACGTTAATGACGAGGCTGCAGCAAAGAGTTATGGGAAGAGATTTCGAACCCAATTGAAATATTTAAAAACAATACTTCCAGAATCCACTTTCTTAGTGATAGGACCATCAGATATGGGGATTACCTCAGATTCTACAGCACTCACCTACCCAATGCTTGGTGCAATTAGAGCCGAAATGAAAAAGGTGACGATATTAGAAGAAGCTCTTTATTGGGATGTGTTTGAGGCGATGGGGGGAGCTGGAACGATGGCGGTTTGGGCTAAGAGCACTCCTAAACTAGCCTCATCAGACTTGGTACATTTCACACCAAAGGGAGCAAAAATGATTGGGGAACTGTTAGATCAATCGTTGCGAGCGGAATATAGATCCTGGGAACAAGCAATTGCAGGAGAATGAGTACTGATTTACTATTTACAAGGCCAGCCTTTTATATTTTCCTTCTCACCGTGATGGTAGGGCTTTCGATGCTGAAGAATAAGACGGCGATGCGCAATGCCTTTTTGTTTGCAGCAAGCTTGTTTTTCTACTGGAAGACAAGTGCTGCATTCGTATTCCTGCTCCTCTTCTCTACTGTAGCCGATTGGGGAATTGCCGCGGTGATGGATCGAAGTGAGAATTTGCAAAGGAAACTGTGGTTAACTCTCAGTGTTTTAATAAACCTGGGGTTGCTCGGGTTTTTCAAGTATGCGTATTTTTTTGCCGATTCTAGCGCCATGCTTTTCGACTCTTCGTTTAGAGTTGAATCCATATTGCTGCCGGTGGGGATATCTTTCTATACATTCCAAACCTTATCCTACTCCATCGATGTTTACCGGCGTAAAGTGGCCCCCGTTAAATCATTTTTAGATTTCGGGTGTTATGTCACATTTTTCCCACAACTCGTAGCTGGACCTATCGTCAGGGCGAAAGACTTTATCCCACAACTTCAAAGCAAATACGATTTATCAAGAAAAGAATTCAACCTGG
>CAVODE010000122.1:0-3804 GCA_963694535.1 Dehalococcoidia bacterium | reverse complement strand
TAGGAAACACTTATTCTCGCTAGAGAGGAGTCGGCGTAGGCTGTGACGCACCTTCCCATGTTGGGTCATCAGTGTCGATCCACGCGTCGTGCGCCCAGAGGCTACCAGACAAGAAGCTCCATCCCTCTCCATCAGCAGGGTAAGTCATCTTTCTATAGTTCCAACTCAAAGTTGGCACCACATAGTTATACGCAATATGGCGACCGAATTGGCCGTTCTCTACAACAAAGTCCTGAACTCCACGAACCAATTCATAGGCCGTATCATAATCAAATTCTGCCAACGCTTTATCCAAAGGCGCATCAATTTTATCTGGCTCATTCACGCTCCAAATATTAGCCGCTGAGGTCGAATGAAATGCCGACTTCATATCAGCTCTCGCATCCGGAATCTCAATGTTTGGAATCCATGCAAAGAATGGATCAAATGTCTTAGCAAACCACGATGGAATAATCTCACCATAAGTTTTTGAAACGCCCTTGAATTGGCTCGTCGCAAAAGCTGTATTAAACATCTGAGATATAAGATCTGGTGTAATTGCCCAAGAGGCTCTATCAGACCACAGTTTCGCAATCGTCCATTCGATTTCTCCTTGGCCCGGTCCGCCAGCAGCCTGCCATAACTTATTTGCCTCGATGAGATCTTTTTCACGCTCAGCACCTGACTGATATCCCGGGGTTTTCGCTAGATCGTCCTGAGGAATAGCCCATGCATCCTGAATCCAGGTAACTGGACCAGATGGTTTCGCCAGTCCACCATGCAGCTGCTGAATTATAAGTCGGCGATCAATAGCCATGTCAATCGCACGAGTTATACGATTGTCATTCCAAAAAGGAAGGTTCGTATTCGTGTAAGCGGCAACTGTATTGGCCACTCCACTATATCGAACTTCAGTTTCGTCCGGTCTGTCCGCATTCATAGCAATGGTGACCGTCGGATCGGGATCTGTGAATCCCATAACTTGCTTCTGCTCAAACGCTACTCGATAAGCAACTGGATCAGTGAAGTTCTGAATCCATACTTGACCATCAAGATATGGCTTCTTCGAGTCATAGTAAGAAGGGTTTCTTACAGCAGAAACACGCTCGCCTGGGATCCACTCCGTCAACACAAACGGACCCGTTCCGATTACATTACCCGCGTCAATCTCTGAATGCTTGCCTTCTACTGCAGTCATAAGCTCTGGTTGGTTCATATAGTTGAACTCATTTGCCATGCCCTGAATAAAAGTAACGTCCACCGCTTTAAGGTTTAACTGGACCGTATGGTCATCTGGGGTATCAATGGTCTCGATTTGATTCCAATAGCCGTTACGAGGGAATGATGCCTCTGTACCGTCCTCAAGTGTGCCGCGCATCTGTCGATCAATATTCCAGCGAACATCCGATGAGGTGAACTCGCGACCGGGCGCTGCCTTCGGGTGCTTTGCACCAGGTCCTTCATCGTGCCACTTCACACCTTTCCTAAGGTGCAAAACGAGCGTAGTTGGATCTGTCTGTTCCCAATTCTCAACCAAGTCTCCTACTACTTCGCCTTTATCAGGGCTTGTGAAGCGAAGAAGTTTATTCTGGAAATGAGATGTGATTTGAAGAACTGGGCTTGCAGCCGTGCGATGCGAATCAAACGACTCGTAGACTGTTGCCGACTGGCCAATACCAATCCCGCCTCGCTTTGGTCCTGTCTGCGCCGCTTGAGTCGCTGCCTGAGTCGCTGCCTGAGTCGCTGCCTGGGTCGCAGAAGTCGAGCTTGATGAACTTGATGAACTTGATGAACTTGATGAACTTGATGAACTTGTTGCTGCTGAAGCTTCTTCTGCTTCATCGCTGCCACCACATCCAATTAATGCTGCACCCGCCAGCCCCGCGCCTAGGACACTCGCGGAACGCAAAGCAGATCTCCGAGAAATTCTATTCCTGGACCAGTAGTTTCTTTCACTCATCTGAATACTCCCTCATGCACCCACGGTGCGAATATGGAATTTACTCGCGTGTAATTCCTGTCGGGAGTGTAGCGCACTTTACGATGCTCTTTACAAATAAAATCTATCTAATAAATTTCACCTTCGTACCACAGGAAAATTTAGGCTGGCATCACCCAGTTAGCTCTCGCTAAACCGGTAGACGCTGTCACTCAATTTATCGCTGCAACGAAGTTTTATATTTACCTAGTCCAGACACTCACTCACCAATTAATAGGGATTTAGCTAGCCTTAATTCTCCGATACCGGTTCGATTCCAATTACGCCGGAATTAATCAGTGCATCTATCGAATCTTTTGAATAACCTACCTCGGATAGTAATTCCTTCGTATGCTCGCCTGGCTTCGATGCTCCTCGTACTGCGCCACCTGGTGTCCGAGATAGCTTCACCGGAGTATTCGACACCACAATCTCGCCTCCAGTCCAGGTTGGCAAACTGACGAGCATGTCTCTCGAATTAATCTGAGGATCATTTGCCACATCAGCGATTGAATTCACTGGTCCTGTCAAAAAATAATCCTGTAATTCGTCGAGCCAATGATCAACAGTTTTTTTTCTGAACGCGGCAAATAAAATAGGCTCTAACTCGGAATAGTTCTGAGTGCGAAGCGGACCAGTCAGGAATCTCTCGTCACTCACGTACGCGTCCAACCCCAATTTACCTAAAAATAGTTGCCAATTAGTGTCTTTAACTCCTGCTACAGCTATCCAGCCATCTTCAGCTGGAACTAATTGATGTGGCGTGTTTAGTGGATGCCGCAGGCCCATTCGATCCTGAACTTCGCCCGTTGCTAGGTGCCTAATCAGCGGATTCTCCATCAATGCCACCTGACTATCCAACATGCTTACATCCACGTGCTGGCCAAGACCACTGGCAGTACGTTCCACCAAAGCCGACAGCACGCCTACCGCTGTAAATAGGCCCGAAGCCATGTCTCCAATCGAGTATCCAGCTTTTGATGGGAGAGGATCACCCTTATGCCCGGTGGTACTAATAAGACCACCCATAGCCTGAACAATAATATCCACCGCGCCTCGATTTCGATACGGGCCAGTTTGGCCAAATCCTGAAGTTGACGCATAAATCAAACCTGGGTTTATTTCTTTCAATTGTTCATAGCCAAAACCGAGTCTGTCCATGCTTCCCGGAGAAAAATTTTCGGTAAGCACATCTGAGTCCTTAACCAGTGAATAAATTACATCCTTTGCCTCAGGTGCTTTCAGATCGATTATCAAGCTCTTCTTACCGCGATTAACGGAGAAGAAATAAGTACTCACATCATGCACATATGGGCCCATTCCGCGCCGTTTCTCTGTCTGTAACATTGGTTCTATCTTACGAACATCAGCTCCTAAATCCGACAAAATCATACTTCCAAAAGGCCCTGCTAAAGCCCAAGTAAAATCTAATACTTTTACATTCGTTAATGGACCTGCCATATGTATTCTCCTTCTATGCAGTAGTAAAACTAAACCTTGACGATTATTTTCCTGTGACTTTCTTAGTAGCCGATCGAAAGCGTTGGGTTTGCTCATCACTTCCCCTAAGCCCTCGGTTCACCTCATTCTCTGCAGAAGTGGCTTCTTCAGAAATAGTAGCTACATCAATAATCCGTTTTGACGCCTGAACCGCCTCAGAAGAATGAGAAGCTATCAGCTTAGCCATCTCAACTGCGTCACCAAGTAACTCATCTTCTTTATGTATTGAATTAACTAAGCCGGCATTTAAAGCTGTCGGCGCATCAAATTTTCTAGCTGTGAGAATCCACTCCTTAGCTTTAGCTGCCCCGACTAAACGCGGAAGAGATGACGCTCCCACCACCAAA
>CAVODE010000121.1:0-3854 GCA_963694535.1 Dehalococcoidia bacterium | reverse complement strand
TCAGCCGAATTTCCGAGTACAAATCCACACTCAAACGCGCGGTCAGTGGCACTTATTTTTGGAGCTTTGGCAAACGGTGGACTTGGGTTGAACAACTACCGATTACTTAGTGCAGAACTAATAGATCAAGCTCGTGAGATCGCATCTGATGGCGATGATCTGGTGCTTGGACGACCAACTAGATTTGGTCTCGGTTTCCAGCTGGCTATCCCCGGTATCCGGCCGCTCGGACCGAACCCCGGAACATTCGGACATTATGGTAACGGCGGTCATATTGGCATCGCTGATCCGGAAGGAAGGTTAAGTCTGGCTTATAGTTGTAACCAGAGCGGTAGATCTTGGCGTGATCCCAGAAATATAGCTCTGGTTGATGCCGTCTTCGAATCTTTTTATTCGACCTAATGTCAGATAAACTGAAATTTTACACTGGGTAACTAAGGCTTGTGAAAGGATCGCTAGTGACTTCGAAGAACCAACTATTACACCAAAATGATTTGGATGCATTGTGTAAGTGGCCGACACCTGCCATTGCTAATGCGATAGAAACGTTCGACATTCGATCACGAACCACTGGATTCACAAATTCTGATGTGATCTGTCGTTTCCCAGAACTGGGCATTCGGGCTGGCTATGCGGTTACCGCTAAGATGCGAGCGTCGATAAGGCCGGAGGATGATCCCGATACCGTGGACAGAGATTTACTGATTGATGCCATGCTTGCTCAGACTGGGCCAAAATTTGTCGTAATTCAAGATCTTGATCAACCGTCGATTGGATCATGGTGGGGAGAAGTCAATTCGACTCGTCATACGGCACTCGGTGGAGTAGGAGTTATTACTGATGGTGGTGTTCGAGACTTGGATGAAATGAGAGAGATGGGCTTTCTAGCGCTTTCGAAGCATGTACTTGTCTCGCACGGGTATATGCATCTAGTTGAAGTTGGTGGTCCAGTCCAAGTTGGTGGATTGTCTATTTCCTGTGGAGACTTGCTCGTTGCTGATCAACATGGAGCGATAGAGATCCCATTAGAAATAGCTCGAGACATCCCAGCCGCGGCAGCCGCTATTGAGGAAAAAGAACGTAAGACAATCGCATTTTATCGAGATTCATCATATCAACCTGGAGATCGTATTGATGGAAAATACCCTTGACACAATTTGACAGCACACGTTCATGTCAAAAGTAGCAGTCGTGGGTGCTGGTGCTGTTGGAACTTATTATGGTGCTCGACTTGCTGAACACGGGCATGACGTAGCATTTATTTTGAGAAGTGATTATTCAGCCGTATCTGAGCGAGGCATTACGGTGAATAGTAAAGATGGCGACATTAGACTTCACAGCCCACGTATTACTAGAAGCGCCATTGAGTTAGCTGAAACATTTCAACCAGATTGGATTTTGTGCGCACTTAAAGCGACCGCTCTGTCTGACGCGGAGCGCTTAATTTCACCGTTGATAGACGCTGATACAAGATTACTTGCCATTATTAATGGTTTGGGTATTGAGGAAGAATTTGCTAAATGGATGGATCCCAAAAGAGTTTTCGGAGGATTAGCATTTACCTGTATTAACAGATTGGAACCCTCAGTGATTAACCATCTTGATTATGGACCACTGACAGTTACTCACCTAGGCGACGATCCATTAGAGCTCACTCTTGCAATGTCACTATGGGAACAAGTCAAAGTAGTCACAAGCATTGCAGACTCACGATTGGCTGCTAGATATCTCAAACTCTGTTGGAACATACCTTTTAATGGACTGTGCGTATTGACTGGTGGAGTCAGCACAGAGGTAATTATGCAAGAGCCTCACTTGAGATCTCTCGCTGAAAAAATAATGCGAGAAGTGATAGAGATTGGAAATGCAGATCTTGTGAATTCGATGGGTGAGTTTGCACCTCAACTCGATAACCGAGTTGTTGATGAATTAATGACGATGACAGATACGATGATTGATTACAAACCAAGTACTATGATTGATTTTGTTGAGGGACGTGAAATGGAAATCGATGCTATCTTTCAGGCACCTCTTACACGCGGGTTAACGCTAGGAGTTGAATGCGTAGAGTTGCAGAAAATGACTGAAGCATTGCATTCGATTTCTAATCAAGACAAATGATGCACGCGCGACTAAAATGCCTATTTGAGACCAGGAGACAAGGACTATTTCGAGATAATGGTAATTAATTCAATAAGAGGTACCCTAGCTGAATTGATGCGGAATGCAGCTCAAGATTTTTTGGCGAGTCTCAATCCAGAACAATTGTTAAACTGCCAATTTAGCTTCCCTGAAAACGATGAGCGCGAGCGATGGGCCTATACGCCGGGTGTTCGAGGCGGACTTTCTTTCAGTGAAATGAATTCAGATCAAGAGAGACTCGCTCGTCGACTACTAGCCACAGGATTGTCTGAGAATGCTTTTGTGGCGACCACGAACATTATGGCGTTGGAGGTAACACTAGACCAATTGGAAGGATGGCAGGGAAGATTTACTAGAGATCCGAGACTCTACTACGTGAGTGTATTTGGCACCCCGGCCGGTAACTGGGGATGGAGATTTGATGGACATCATGTCAGTTTGTCATACCTAATAATGAATAATGAACTAGTTGCGATGACGCCTGCGTTCTTGGGATCAAATCCAGCAGATGCCTCCACTGCAGAGAATTATAAATTACGACCACTTGGGGCAGAAGAGGACCTAGGGCGGGCATTGGTACTGTCAATGTCGGACGAACAAAGAGAAATGGCCGTTGTCAGTAAAATTGCTCCTACGGACATTGTTCAGTCAAATCGACCACAAGTGGAGGATGGTGTTCTTCCATGGTCTGATGCGTCAACACCAACAAATGATAATTACACTGACCGGACAGAACGAGAGGGCGAGCCAGAAATTTTACGATATAGGAGTGTGATTCCGATTGGAATTTGTATTCGTGATATGGATAATAGACTAAAAGATCGATTTTTAGAGTTGATCAAACACTATATTTCAAGACTTCCTCACGAACTAGCTCAGCTTGAATACGAGAAATATCAGATAGATGTCCTTTCAGGGTCGTATTTTTCTTGGGCCGGCAGTACTGAACGGTACCAAGGCCATTATTACCGAATACAAGGACCAAATTTGTTAATTGAGTATGATAATACTCAGAATGATGCTAATCATATTCATTCAGTTTGGCGGAAGCCAGGAGGTGATTTTGGCCGAGATCTCTTGCTAGAGCACTATGCGACTGACCATTAATTTCGCATTCGAAAATTTAAGAACCACAAAATCCGGAGAGCCATATGTCAGATACACCATCAATCATTTTCATAAATGGGTCAATTCACACGATTGACGCAGATAATTCAGTCGCTGAAGCAATTGCAATTCAGGGTGACCGAATTTTATTAGTCGGATCAAATACTGACATCCGCGCACAAGCACGATCTGCAACACAGATAATTGACTTAGCTGGCCGAACTGTAACCCCAGGTTTTATCGACGCGCATCAACATTTTGCGGGAATTGGGGCATCCCAGGACGCGATTGATTGTAAGGCGCCAGGTATGAATTCAATCGCGGCACTTGTGGAAGAAGTTCGAAAGAAAGTAGCAATACAGCCCGAGGGGACATGGATACGTGGTCGTGGCTACAACGATTCTAAGCTAGCAGAGAATCGTCATCCAAATGCCATGGACTGGGACGCGGTGGCCCCGAATCATCCCGTGTGGTTTACGCGAACTTGTGGTCATATTGGATCGTTCAACTCGGCTGCTATGCAGTTAGCTGAGGTCGAGGCGACACTTTCTGACCCAGACGGAGGGCGTTTTGATAGAAACTCGGCCGGAGAGATTATCGGTGTG
>CAVODE010000120.1:0-3970 GCA_963694535.1 Dehalococcoidia bacterium | reverse complement strand
GCGGCGGATCTCAATTCAATCTGGCAGACTCTTATGAATTAGAGCGCGAGGCATTGGACCCGATTGGTGCTGAAATAGTTGAAATAGACGCCGAAACTGATGAAGAATTTATAGAAGCTGCAAAGGACTCTGATGCGATAATTGCGCGCGGGCGACGAATTAGCGCCGAGATCATTGCCGGTCTCGAGAAGTGTGTAGTAATAGGCGTAGGTAGTGTTGGCACAGATACAGTTGACGTGATGGCAGCAACCGACGCGGGTATTCCGGTGACCAATGTACCGGACACATTCATTGAAGAGGTAGCTGACCACGCTCTTACGCTTTTGTTAGCAGCTCACAGGCGATTGTATGAGATGCGAGACATGATGCTTTCAGGTCGCTTTTCTGAAGGACATCCATATCTTAGACAATATCCACGTCTTTATGGTCAGACTATAGGACTAATATCGTTTGGGAATGTTGCACATGCGGTCGCTCGGAGATGCCAGGCATTTGGGCTACACGTTATCGCTCATGATCCATATGTGAGTGAAATAGAGATGACTGCTCACGGGGTAGAACCTGTCGGTTATCAGGAATTATTTGAGAGATCTGATTTTGTCTCGAATCATGCTCCATATAACGAAGAAACGCATCACATGATCTCAACTAAGCAGTTCAGTGTAATGAAAAATTCAGCAATGTTTATAAATACCGGTCGTGGTGGATGTCACGATGAGGAAGCGTTGATTGATGCACTTGAGTCAGGGCAAATTGCTGGGGCCGGACTTGATGTATTTGAGACAGAGCCGACAGATCGTGAAAATCCGCTTTTGGCGATGTCTAATGTGATAGTCACACCTCACGTAGCGTCAGCGAGTTCACGAATGATGCCAGAGGCACGAAGGAAATTAGGTCGCGAGATTGCGACTGCTTTGTTGGGTCGATGGCCACGAAGTGCTGTTAATCCTGATGTATTGCGGGGATCTAAGCTTCGCCGTTGGCAGCCAATGCCAATGAATCGCGGTCCGAACCGTTAAGAAACTTGCCAACATTAATTTTTAATATTTAAGATCTGAAGAGCAATTTCTCCTCTAGGGGCTTGAAATTTTGCCAGTTCGCCGCTCGCCCGGTTGAAAAGAGCTTCTCCCATGGGTGATTCGATTGATATATGTGTTGGTGGTTTAGCCTCAACATGTGAGACTAGTGTAATCTCTCGTTCGTTGTCATTTGCATCACGAATTGTAATAATTGATCCCAATCCGGTTCTTCCGTCATTGCGATTACTCTGAATCACAGCATTGTTTATTTGCGTCTCAAGGTCTCGAATTGATGACTGTAACTTGGACATTTCCTCACGCGCGGCATGTAGAGGAGCATTTTCACTAAAATCACCATCTGCTCGGGTTCTGTGCAGTTCCAGAGATAACTCAGGCACGCGGGCGTTTAGCTCAATCAAGTTTTTTTTCATCGTCTCAAAGTCTTCTTCTGTGACGAGCACTGCCTCTGGATTATTTTCATCGGTCATTATCTCAAAACCTTTCTATCTGAATCTGTTGATACAAAAAAAATAATTTGCTAAATATTAAATCTTAAGTAGTCCAATCAATTAGATTGGACATAACATTGATTGTTGAAGTTGAATATTGAGGATACACGATGATGAGCTCAATAGTTGCCGCGAATCTTGACCGATATTTAAGTGATACAGATCTGCATGTAACAGATCAAACTATAGCCATTTTTAGTGATTATCTTTTGCTTCTTCAAAAATTCAATGAACGAGCGGGATTCACTTCACTTACTGATGACGAAGAGATAGTGAAACGGCATTTTGTTGAATCGGTAGCATTGCTAATCTCACTACAGGACATGGACGTGATCTCGGACTCGGAAATTCTTGATGTGGTCGACATAGGACCAGGCGGTGGTTTCCCCTCGCTACCCATGGCGATTATGGACTCACGCTTGCAACTGAGTCTCGTGGAATCAAATAAAAAACGGGCTAACTATCTAGAGCAAATCGTGAGTGCTCTTCAGTCATTTGGAATTTTGACGAGTACCAGCGTTATCAATGCACGTGCTGAAGATGCTGGTCGAATGGATTTTTTTCGTGAAGCGCATGATTTGGTTGTTTGCAGAGCAGTTGCCCCTCTGAATGTACTCATCGAGTATTCACTGCCGATGTTGAGAGACGGAGGTATATTTGCTTCGGTGAAAGGGTCACGTGTGCATTCGGAGGTGACGGATGCTCAGACCGCACTGAAGGAACTAGGCGGACAACTTGTTACTGTGACTGATCTACCTCTGATAAGCACGCGTCACCAGCAGAGCGTAGTTATCGTTCAGAAAAAAGGTCAAGTTGATGATAGGTATCCTAGACGCGCGGGAGTGCCTGTACGTCGCCCACTCTAGTCCCACGAATAGGGCGGAGTTTGTGTTTAATTCTTGTCGTTTGGAAACCGGCGTACACTCAACTATGAGCTCTGTATATAAATTTTTATAGCACACTGATTACAACGGAGGTAATTATGAAAACCGTAGAATACAGGGCATTACTTTCAGAAGCGCGAAGACCGTTTTCTGATTTACTCGAGCGCTGCAGTGTTGAACAATTAACGCAGAAACCAGATAAAGATTCGTGGTCTTCACTGGAAACATTCCAACATCTGACTCAGTCCGATGTTTATCATTTTTCTGACATTTTAAGACCACTTGGCGAGGATGAGTTTAATCTAATCGATCATTTTGGGCCGGGGGTAGAGTCAGAAGGTATCCGAATTTTTGATACTATCCCTTCCCCCGATGGTAAAAAATCTCGATTAGAACTTCTGGCCTTGCAGAATGAAGTCTACGAACTATTCTTCCTAGGTCTCGAAAAATATGCAACACAGTTGGAATTATCACGGTCCACTCTTCATCATCCTGTATTCGGAGATTTGCGCGGAATCAGTTGGGTTAACTTTTATGCGTTTCATGACTGGAATCACTTTATTCAAGGAGCAGCAGCGGCAAGAGAAATTGGTGTAATCCCAAACTATGACCCGTTCGGCGTTCCGAGTAAAAAATAGAAATGTAGGTAATAATTCCTATAATTGAATAGTTTGTGTGGGCACAGGCCTTCCATCCATTGGCAAGCTTCACACACAGGACTCTTCCTGTAAGACTGGAGAACCTTGATGATGAACACGCAGTGGCTGTTGGCTCGCCGGCCTATCGACAGATCGCCAACCGATGGCGACTTCCGCATGGTCGAGACGCGCATTCCGGAGCCCGGCCCGAACCAGATGCTGACGCGAACGATCTATTTGTCGCTGGATCCGTATCAGTGGGGGCGCTGGCGTAGCGCCTCGGATGTCGTGGACGAGGTTTGCCATGGTCGGACCGTCTCGCAGGTGGTGTACAGCAACCTCGCCGGCTACGACGCCGGTGACTTCGTCTTTAATACGAACGGCTGGCAGGAATACGGCCTAACCGGCGAGGACGTCTCGGTGTTCAACTACATGCTCCCGCGTAAGCTCGACCCTTCGATCGCCCCCATCTCCACTGCTGTCGGTGTGTTAGGGATGCTCGGACTTACAGCCTATTCCGGCCTGGTCCTACAGTGCCAGCCGCAAGTTGGTGAAACCGTGGTAGTGTCCGCTGCGTCAGGTGGTGTGGGGCAAGTTGTAGGGCAAATCGCCAAGCTCCGAGGCTGTCGTGTCGTGGGCATCGCCGGAGTTGAGACGAAATGCAGCTTCGTCACCGAAACTCTAGGATTCGATGCCTGCGTGTCTCACCTGAGTGAGAGTCTAGCTGAGGATTTAATGGCGGCTTGTCCAGATGGGGCTGACATCTACTTTGAAAGCGTCGGCGGTAAGGTGTTCGAAGCAGTGCTGCCGGTCCTCAACCACCAAGCGAGAATCAGCCTTTGCGGCCTCATCTCGCAGTATGGCAACGATGATCTCGACACAACATTTGAAACCTGGATGGCGCAGGGCGAAGCTGCGTT
>CAVODE010000119.1:0-3979 GCA_963694535.1 Dehalococcoidia bacterium | reverse complement strand
AACGAGACAACATCTTATTATGATTGCTCCGTACAATCTTTTATTCAAAAACTGGCTCATTTACTTAATAAAATAGGTGAAATCTGTTGGCTGTAGCCGACTAAAGTCTGCCGTTCCTGACAAGACTTGCCTGGTTAATTTTATGTGGCGCAACAAAACAGAGGCATACCCGTTTCATAAAGCATTATTGAGCCCTTAGTGTATATCTCAGCTAAAGCTTCCACCTCTATAGTGCCGGTTAAATAGATGTAGCCGGCCATTACGACCATCAACCCCACGAGTATTAACTTTCTATGCTGCATCGTAAAATTATAACTAATAATGATCTGTATCAGTGACAAATCAGGTCTAACTATAGTTAGACACCAACGCCTTCCAGTTATATAAAGAAAAGAATACTAATAGTATCCAAAGTGCATCCGCCAAACCTAAATGAATTATTTGAATTTCAACTGGCGTGAGGAGCGCTATGTTAAATACTCCAGACAAAACTTGTAAAAAAATTACTCCGAATACAGCAAAGCCCAAAATAGATTTCTGAACACTGGGTTCCTCTAGCACTAAATACAACAATCCAATAATTGCAAATCCACCAATAATTGCGACGAGTGGGTGAATTGCTCTGACCGACACGAGAAGTTGAGCGATGGGAGTTTCCTCCACCACCACGTGGTCAGAAAAATAAAGCGTGTCAGCTAAAGAGTTTATGGTTCCGGTGACTGTTATGAGAATTACACCAACCATCGCAAAAATAAGATACCGTCGCTTCGGATTCGGTTTAGTTACAAGAATTCCACCATCAGATCTGCTTAGAAAAATAATTAGCACTAGAGATCCCAGTAGGACCAATGTATTAACCACGTGAAAGCTATCTGCAATAACTCGTCCCCAAGTCGCATTATCTTCCACCCAACCAAAGAAAACGAGCGATGCACCCAGAAGAATTTCAACTAGCAAAATAGTCGTAGAGAAAAGAATGCTGCGCCAGACGGGGTGTTTCCTCCCAAATAAAAGGTAACCACCTATCAACAAACCAAAATAACCAAAGCTCAAAACACTCGTCAGCATTCGATGTATAAATTCGATTGCCGTATGTATATCAGCGAACGCTGGAATCAATGTCCCGTCGCATTTTGGCCAGCTGTCACCACAACCAGCTCCGGATTCTGTTGACTGAACTATGTCACCACTAATAATGACGGCTACCGTAAACAGCAGTAATCCCCAGAGATATATCTGAAAGTAGCGAAGGCCTCTGACCGATCTATTGACTCGAGCAATTGATTTCATCTATCTAAGACTAGACCTGTATCAAGTTAGTTAGTGTATCGAATTAATCCTGCATTGCTTAATTCAAGACCTCAGAGAGCCAACGCTGTGGAAAAATCAGGGATACTCTCCCATCTACCGGGCTCAGATCCGCGCATCAAAGCGATAACTTTAATAACCTCAGGATTTGCCAAGCCATGAGGAGCTTCGCCACTCAACACACGTAGAATATTTTCAGCCTGCTTTCGAACACCCTCCGACGATGAAACTGCTGATCCAGCCGCCACATGCGGAGTAATAATTAGATTCTCCAAACCAAGAAGTGGATCTTCAGCATCAATTGGCTCGACTTCTGTAACGTCCAACGCGGCCGCAAAAATTTGACCATCTGTCAGAGCAACATGCAGCGCTGCGGGATCCACCAACGGGCCACGTGCACAATTAATAAGAATCGCAGACTCCTTCATAGATTTAAAAGCGTCAGAGCTAAACATATGCTTAGTCTCAGACGTCGAAGGCGCGTGTATTGTCACAAAATCAGAGACCCTCAAAAGTTCATCAAGATCCACAAGCTCAACACCATACAAATCGGCCGAAGTTTGAGAGACATAAGGGTCATAAGCGATCACACGAAATGGGCCGAAACCTCGAATTCGAGTCGCAAAGGCTCGTCCAATAGCTCCGAAACCTACTATTCCAACTGTGCTGCCTGCAATTCGTTTCAGACCAGGCGCTAAATCTCGAACAGCCTGTGTCTGTGTACTCCAACGTCCAGCCTTTACAGCCCCATCAAATTCTCGTATTAGTCGGGTAAGCGCTAGTAACTGGGCCATGGCGTGGTCGGCTACCTCAGAGGTGTTCACTCCGGGTGTGTTACAAGCAAGAATACCTAGTCGAGTCGCCGCTTCTAGATCAATGGAATCAACACCGACTCCCTGTCTGCTTACAATTTTTAGCTTGGGACACGCCTCGAGAACCTCAGCATCCGTAAGTGGCAATGTACCAATAAGTGCACCATCAGCATCGCTCAAAAGATCGATGTAATCTTCTTTTGAGGTAGTAGCACCGACAGCGACTTGAACAAGGTCCATACCCGCAGCTGTGAATATGCTTGGATCAGCCAGTTGCCGACCACCATTAAATACTTTTATTGCCATTTCAAACCCCCACTAATTAATTTCAATGTGACATCAAGAGTGTATACGGCTCTAGCCTGAATACAACAGTCTTTCTTATGTATTCCCGAGTTTAGGCATCAATAATTGCCGGATATATCAGTGACTTAAGTTGTGGTCGGATTTGAGTCGTAGCACGAGTCAATTGTGTCATAAAAACTACTAGTAGGTCTTCCAAAGGATCAACCCAAAACGCGGTACTCGCGGCCCCACCCCATCTGAATTCGCCGACTGACCCAATTGACTCGCTTTGAGCCACATCCAAGACCATCGAAAATCCAAGTCCAAAACCATGACCGGGCGAGCGAAGACTCAAACTCTTCTTCTTTTCGCGGTCCTGCATTGTTTCGCCAGCAGTCAAATGATTCTGGGTCATCAAGTCGAGAGTTTTAGGAGAGATAATTCTAACTCCATCAAGTTCGCCCTTATTAAGAAGCATCTGCGCAAAACGAAGGTAATCATACATGGTCGAAATCAGTCCACCGGCGCCTGAAAAATAGCTAATAGGACCAAAAAAACCACTGTCTGTAGCTGAATCAAAAAGCTCGAGTTTGCCGTCCAGTCCATGTGTATAATTTGATGTGAGACGAGAAGCCTCACTGGGATTTACCTCAAACGAGGTATCGATCATCCCTAATGGATCAAATATCTCATCCTTAAGAAACACGTCAAATTTTCGATCTGAGATCACTTCGACTAGGTAACCACAAATATCGGTCGATATCGAGTAATTCCAATAATCACCGGGAGAAAAAGCTAGCGGAACGCTCGTTAGAGCGTTAATCGTATCTTTTAAAGTAAGACCCTTAGTCTGGAACCAATCAGGACCTAGACCAATATCACGATAGGCTTGTTCAATCTCGGGATAATTTCCTGAAGCTCCAAAGCTTCCTGCTGCAATTCCACTCTGATGGGTGAGTAAATCAGAAATTGTCATCTCTCTATCGCAGGGTTTAGTTTCCCATTTAGGATATTTTCCACCAGCATATACCTCGAGATTTTTCCACTCTGGAATAAATTTTGAGACCGGATCACTGAGTTGAAACAATCCGTCTTCATACAGGGTCATTAAGGCCACTGAGGTAATTGGTTTAGACATCGAATAGATGCGAAATAAATCATCTTCACCCATAGATCGGTTCTGTTCCAAATCAGCCTTGCCCAAAATAGAAAGATGTGCGACTTCTCCATGGCGTGCGACCGCTATCATGCACCCTGCCAACCGACCTGCATCTATATATTCACTCTGAAAAAAATTACTGAGCTTAGTCAGCTGTGCGCCGGACAGTCCAACACTCTCGGGAGCCACTACCTGAATTTTTTCACTCATGCTAAATATTTCCAATTCTATTAAAATTTAAATGTTAGTATCCAAGACTAACGGAGATTGATACATGTCTGATTCAGGATTTGAACTCGACCACGTAGTAATAAATGTTCGCGTAGATATAGACGAAGCCGCCAGTCTTTTTAGTCAACTAGGATTCACGGTTACGGCCAAAGGCTATCACACCCTTGGATCCGTTAATCATCTT
>CAVODE010000118.1:0-4013 GCA_963694535.1 Dehalococcoidia bacterium | reverse complement strand
CAGACCAACTAAATCAAGGAACGACTCTATCGTTCGAATTCTTTACACCAAAAGACGCAGCCGGACAAGACCGCCTCGACCAAAATATTGAACATCTAATGAACTTCTCTCCCGATTTTCTGTCAATCACCTACGGGGCAGCAGGCACTAGCAGAGCCCGAACTATCGGTTGGGTTGAACGATTGTCGACTCGTTATAGTGTCCCAATAATGCCTCACCTAACCTGTATTTCTCATACGAAATCAGAAATCAATTCTCTCTTGGATATTTATAAGCTTGTAGGGGTAAAGAACCTGCTGTGCCTGCGAGGTGACAAGCCATCCGACAGTAGCTTGGCTATCACCTCAGATTTCACATATGCATCAGATTTAGTCACAACTGTGCGACACCATTCGGAATTCGACATAGGTGTAGCTGTTCACACCGAAGGCCACCCAGAATCGGCAAATGCAGAGACTGATTTATTGCACCAAAGTGCTAAAGTCGCAGCAGCTGACTTTGCTATAACGCAGTTTTTTTACGAGTCAGAACACTACGAAAAATTTACTGAGTACCTTTATAAAAGAGGTATACGCACCCCAGTACTTCCCGGTATTATGCCTGCAACTAATCTGGCTTCACTCCAACGGATGAGCAATTTAGCAGGAATTAAGGTTCCACCTAAACTCATCAAACAATTAGAGAAAGCCGATTCATCGCTCAAGGATCGCCAAAAAATCGCAATTGAAACCTCGGTAGAATTATCTGAAAAACTGCTCGCCGTGGGGGCGCCAGGAATACATATATATACGCTGAATTCGGGAATAGTTCCTGGCAAAATAAGTCAAGCAATAGAGCCCGCTATTCATAGCGCTCCGGATCATAATTAAGATTTGGAGCTAACCAGTATTCGACTTCCTTGACGGCTAATCCCTTTCGAACGGCATAATCCTCAATCTGATCACGCTCGACGTATCCGACGCCAAAGTAACGCGCTTGAGGGTGAAAAATGTATAAGCCGCAAACTGAAGCATTCGGAGCCATCGCGTAGGAGGAGGTTAATTCAATGCCGATATTATTGGTAACATCTAATAAATCAAAAATTACTTGCTTCTCCGTGTGATCTGGCAGGGCAGGATATCCCGGCGCCGGACGAATACCAGAGTAAACCTCAGCTATGAGTTCTTCACTTGATAAGCTCTCCGCGGGGCTATAACCCCAATATTCTTTCCGTACTCGCTCGTGTAAATATTCTGCGAACGCCTCAGCAAGTCGATCACTCAGCGCACTTAGCATGATTGCACTGTAATCATCGAGAGCATCTTCAAAGATAGCCATTTGCTTTTCTTCGCCTATTCCAGATGTCACTGCAAAGGCACCTATGTAATCTGCAGGTACACGTTTTCCAAGTTCTGGCTGTCTCACAAAGTCTGCCAAAGCCCAGTTCTCGTTTTTCCCCCGATCTCTCGATGTTTGCTGCCTAAGAGTATGAATAGTTCCCAACCGTTGGTCATTAGGCTCACCTAATTCGACATTGGGTGAGAATATATCTACATCATCACCGCGCTTGGCGGCAGGCCATATTCCCAACACTCCCTTACTAACTAGCCACTTCTCATCTGAAATCTTCTTCAACATCTCTAACGCATCGGTATAAAGTTCGCGAGCCTGATCGCCAACTATATCGTCGCTTAATATCTGGGGAAATGTGCCAGCTAAATCCCATGTTTTGAAAAAAGGTGTCCAGTCAATTCGTTCAACTAACTTATCTAAGGGTTGATCAGGAAAAACTTGTATCCCTTGAAAATTAGGAACAAAGGGTGCACCAACTGGATTAAATGGATACGGGCTCTCCCGAGCAGCAGATATGGAATATCTGAGTCCTCTGGCACGGCGGGCGGTATGGGTGGCACGGATGGATTCATATTCGTCTTTTATCTCAGCTGAGAAGCCTGATGCCGATTCAAAGGAGAGCAATCGAGACATCGCGCTCGGAGCACGTGTTGCGTCAGGGATATAGAGCGTAGTGCCGTCGTACTTCGGCGCAATCTGTACAGCTGTATGTGCCTTACTTGTCGTAGCCCCGCCAATTAGAAGTGGAATTGTTAAGTTTTGTTTAGTCATCTCAGTGGCTACATATTCCATTTCTTTTAAACTCGGTGTAATTAAACCCGAAAGCCCGATTGCCACAGCATTCTGCTCTAATGCCGTGTCAATTATGCTCTGTGCTGGTGACATAACCCCAAGATCGATAACCTCGTAACCGTTACATTCGAGTACTACTCCAACAATTTTTTTACCGATATCGTGCACATCTCCTCTAACTGTGGCTAAAACTATTTTCGGGATTTTAAATACGCCGTCATCGCCTCTTGGTTCAATAAACGGCTCAAGATAAGCAACAGCTTTTTTCATTACCCTTGCTGACTTAACTACCTGCGGCAGAAACATTTTTCCCTGCGCAAATAAATCGCCAACCTCGTTCATGCCGTTCATCAATGGACCTTCGATCACATCTAACGCATTACCGACTGTCGTTAAGATTGACTTGGTATCCTCAACAATATAGTCATCATGACCATGAACCAGGGCATAAACGATTCTTGTCTCTACATCTTCATTTCGCCACGCAAGGTCGACGATTTCTGTCCTTCGCTCAGATGATGAGAAGTCCTGCGCGATCTCTAAAAGTTTTTCTCCTGCGCTAATATCCTTATTAAGGATCACATCCTCAACAGCCGTTCTCAAAATTTCTGGAATATCACCGTATAGGGGCAACGCTCCAGCGTTCACAATCGCCATATCCAGTCCGGCAGGTATCGCGTGATAAAGAAATACTGCGTGCATTGCTTCTCTCACTACATTATTTCCTCTGAATGCAAAAGATACGTTTGAAATACCGCCCGAGGTCCGAACACCTGGCAGATGTTTTTTTATTTCTTTCAATGATTCGATAAATGCTGACGCATAATCATTGTGTTCAGGAATGCCCGTAGCCACTGCAAAAATATTTGGATCGAAGATTATGTCGGTAGCCGGAAAATCTAATTCAGATCGCAGCAAATTGTATGATCGCTCGCAAATTCTGAATTTAGCCTCAGCTGTTTCAGCTTGGCCACCTTCATCAAATGCCATGACAACAATCGCAGCACCAAATGAAAGAGCTTCACGAGCTTTAGCCAAAAAATCCACCTCGCCTTCTTTAAGCGAGATTGAATTCACGATTGACTTGCCCTGGATGCACATCAAGCCAGCCCGAATGACATTCCAATCTGATGAATCCAGCATTATCGGAACTCTTGCGATATCCGGCTCTGACCCGAGTAACTGAAGATATGCCTGCATTACTTCGGTCGATTCAAGCAGCCCTTCATCCATGTTCACATCTAATATTTCAGCACCTGATAGTATCTGCTGTCGAGCAACCTTTAGAGCTGCTTCATAGTCGCCACCAAGAATGAGGCGGCGAAATCTAGCCGAACCCGTAACGTTAGTTCGCTCACCAATATTTATAAATGTGGCTAGTCTGTCTGTAGTCACAGGTATTACTGAATCCTCACATTCTAATGGGACAACACCTAAGCATTGACTTGTTTATATGTGCAAAACATCAAGTCCGGCTAAGGATAAAGATGATAAATTTTCAGCGGCTAGTGGTCGCGGTTTTAAGCCTCTAACTGCATCAACAATGGCTTTGGTGTGCTCCGGATTTGAGCCGCAGCACGACCCAACAATATTTAATAGAGATTCCTCAGCCCATTCCTTGAGCGCACCAGACATTTCCTCCGGCGACTCATCATATTCACCAAATTCATTTGGTAGACCAGCATTTGGATAGGCTATCGTGGGTACTGGAATAAGCCTACTTAATTCAGCAATATGTCGCTTCATTCCTGAATGACCAAGCGAACAATTTAGGCCGAAAGCGACAGCGTTGGCGTGCCTCAATGAGATCCAAAAAGCCTGAAGAGTTTGTCCAGAAAGCGTTCTGCCAGATTGATCTATCACCGTACCAGAAATAATCAACGGAGCAA
>CAVODE010000117.1:0-4040 GCA_963694535.1 Dehalococcoidia bacterium | reverse complement strand
GGAAGTGAGGCTGAGCATGGTAGGGGCATTAGACGATATTCGCGTACTCGATCTTTCAGAGCCCTTGGGCCATTATGCTGGCTATTTGCTAGCTAACTTAGGTGCTGATGTAGTTAAACTTGAACCCCCACACGGTGACGACTCACGCTCGTGGGCCCCATTTTTACCTGATCTAGAGGAACCCGAATCTAGCTTGCAATTTATGCTGCTAAATGTAGGTAAACGAGGGATGACACTAGATATATACAGTGAGACTGGTCGAAAAGTATTCTTGCAGTTACTGAACGAATTTGATGTATTGCTACAGTCATGGACTCCTCAGCAAATGGAAAGTCTCGGTTTGGATCAGGATACCGTTAGAGGATTATTTCCTAATCTCATCAATGCCTCAGTAACGGGATGGGGATTAGATGGCCCGTATGCATCTTTCGCTTATTCAGATATTGTTTCGTTAGCTATGGCTGGCGTGATGAATCTTTCTGGTTTTGAGGAAGGCCCCCCGACACAATTACCGGACCAGCAGGGTTTTCATTGTGCCTCCATTAATTTAGCCGCCGGGGTAGTCGCAGCGATACTAGAGCGGGATGCCTCAGGAATTGCACAGGACGTTGAAGTGTCAATGCACGAATCCTTGTTGATGGCTGAAGAGACTGCCATGCAATCTGCCGACATCCGAGGTATTGACCGTGAAAGGACTGGGGCTGCGCCCGGATTGCAGGTTATAAAGTTGCCCGGAATGGGTTTGTATGCCACACAGGATGGTTGGGTATATGCAATGGCTGCAGGGATTGCAGGTTCTGGATTCAATGGCCTGCTTGCTCTGATGGATTTGTTGAATGACTCTATAGCAGACGACTTGCGCGAGGAGCCTTATGCGTCGGTAATGGCCGAGTTTTCCAACAGTGCAGCCGTTTTTAGATTACTGGGTGATCCAGAAAGAATGAACGAAGTGAAAGAAACATTTGCCCAAGTTGACGAATTAGTGACAGGTTTCTTTCAGAAATACCCGAAAGAAGAACTATATGTGGAGGGTCAAAAACTACGACTGTTGATCGGCACCGTGAATGGTCCGCAAGAGTTATCCGAAAGCGAACAGCTAAACGACAGGGATTGGTTTCGGACGATTAATGACACCGGTCGAGGGCGCGAATTGAGATATCCAGGTCCCCCTTGGCAGCTGAAAGCAACTCCAGCAACACTGAGCCGTCCGGCACCACTATTGGGTGAACACAACGAAGAGGTTTTTAGGGCTATTGGGTTAGGCAAATCAGAAATCATGGAAATGAGCGAAAGTGGAGTAATTTGATGAGTAATCAATTTGTTAAGTCAAGGCCACTAGATGGCTTAAAAGTGTGTGATGCCACTTGGTATGGGGCGGGACCTATTGCGACCCGAGCATTGGCAAATCTTGGAGCTGATGTCATTCGTATCGAGACAGAGAAGCGTCCCGATGGACTTCGGATTGCCCAACCTAAGCCAGACGGGGAAGAAAGTCTTAATCAGAGTGGTTACTACAATAATTTTAACGCTGAGAAGCGATCCATCACTATTGACCTGACCACCGAGCGCGGGCAGGAACTTGGGATCGAATTGGTGAAGTGGGCGGACGTATTCGCCACAAATATGACAGCGAGAGCAATTCGTAAGATCGGCATGAGTTGGGAAAATGTCCAGGCAGCTAATCCAGGTATTATCGGCCTTTACGAGCCCATGCAAGGGATGACAGGGCCTCATTCTGAGTTTCAGGGATTTGGAGCTCTCCTATCAGCTATATGTGGTGTGAATTATTTGGCTGGAAACGAGAACGAACCTCCCATTGGAGTTGGCACAAACTATACCGACTATGTCATTAATCCGATTCATGCTGCTGTGGCTGTGATGGCTGCTGTACGGCACAAGCGTCGAACTGGTGAGGGTCAACTTATAGACATGTCGCAATTAGAGTCATCTGTTTCAGGGATGGCGGGAGCCTTATTTGCCTGGGACAACGGTCAAATTTCTTATGAGAGGTTGGGAAATAGGGTGCCCTATGCTGCACCGCATGGTGCATATCTTGCTAATGAAACCGGAGATAGATCAGACCATTGGGTGGCGATAGCTTGTATGACCGACTTTCAATGGTCAACTTTATCAGAAGTGATGGAACAACCTGAACTAGCCAATGATCCGCGATTTGTCACTTTACGTGGCCGCAAGGAAAATGAGGATGAATTGGACGGAATTGTTGGGAAATGGGTAAATGAGCTCAAGGCGTCTGACGTTATGAATAAACTTCAGTCAGCTAGTGTTCCTGCCGGAATGGTGCAGAAAGCGTCCGAAGTTTTGCAGGATCCCCATCTCGCAGCAAGAGAATTCTATGCCTACCCAGAACATGTGGAGGCGGGGAAACGCGCATATGATGGTCCAGGGTTTAGACTGTCAGAGACCCCTCACGAAATCAGGGGAGCCGCCCCGCTTTTAGGTGAACACACATGGGAAATCTGTTCAGACGTATTAGGTATGGACGGTGACGAAATCGGACAGCTTATTGCTGAGCAAATACTCTATTAGTTCAAGGATCGCTTAGTGAAGCGACTTGCCGCCACGATTGCGGGAAGGTAATCTCGCAGTGAGAGTTGAGTGTAAGGAATTCAATTGGCATACAAGATAGTTGAAACTTGCATCGGGTGTACGGCATGTACCAAGAAGTGTCCGGTAGAGGCAATTTCTGGCGTACGCAACGAGCTTCATGTTATAGATGCTGAATTGTGTATAGATTGTGGAGCCTGTGGAGCAGTTTGTCCTCCGGAGGCAATCCTTGATGAACTAGGTGACATAGCTAGAACGTTCCCGCGACGAGAGCTGCCCTTAGCAAAGGTGGTTGAGGAAAATTGTATCGGATCTGGCTGTGAGCTATGCATCAATATTTGTCCATTCGATGCACTTTCTTTGACGGATAGTCCGACTAACCATGACTATTACGGAATGGCAACTGTAGACGATCGAAAGTGTGTTGGTTGTAGACTCTGTGAACAGGCATGTGGATGGAGTGCTATCTATATTGATCCTCCACGCGAAATGTTGAAGAGAAAAGTATACCCACTGGAAATACTTACACCTAAAAAAGGTAAGGCACTTCAGCGATAGGTATTGTTGCTTCTTTTGATTATCTCGTTTTTTGCCTCAAAGTAATATAATTCGTCTAAGGGAGTTGTTGTGAGCGATTTGTTAGTGGGTGGGCACGTTTCTTCTTCTGGTGGAATTTTTAAGGCCGTAGAACGCGGACTTGAAATCGAAGCAGAGGCCATACAAATTTTTTGTTCGGCGCCCCAAATGTGGCGTGCAACAAAACATACAGATGAGGCACTCGAGCAATTTGTAAGTGACTTCGATGCGTCTTCGATTAAATCGGTATGGATTCATAATATCTATCTTGCGAATTTAGCCACCGATAAACCTGAAATGTTGGAGAAGTCAATTGCTTCAGTAGTCAATGCCTTGACTATTGCGGATAAGATATCTGCCACCGGCGTTGTGCTTCACACGGGATCTCACAAAGGACTCGGGATTGATGCCGTTTCTGACCAAGTAATTACGGCATTAACGGAGATTTTAGATCAAACTCCAAGTGATACTAAGCTGGCGCTTGAAAATATGGCTGGTCAGGGTGGAGTGATTGGTGCGTCATTCGAGGAGCTTGGAATGCTAATAGCAGGAGTAGATTCTGATCGACTTGGAGTTTGCTTTGACACGTGCCACGCATTTGCTGCTGGTTACGATATTAGTAATTCAGAGGGTGTTGATAAAACCATGAAAGAATTTGATGGGGCTATTGGGTTTGACAAATTGCTAGTGGTGCACGCTAATGACTCGCTTATGGAATTGGGTGGAAACAGGGATAGGCACGAGAATATTGGGCAGGGATTTATTGGTGACGAGGGTTTTAGAGCGCTACTAAGAAACCCTGCTTTCGAGGGAGTTCCCTTTTTACTGGAAGTGCCTGGATATCCAACCGGGGACAGCGAAAAAGGCAGCGGGCCTGATTTAGAGAACGTGAACCA
>CAVODE010000116.1:0-4114 GCA_963694535.1 Dehalococcoidia bacterium | reverse complement strand
ATCATCGTGCTCCACACTAATTCACCAAGCGACGAAAATGGATAGACGGTATGCTCAGGTTATGAATCGATTCCTAATCTTCTTGATTCCGCTTCTCTTGTTTGTCGGCTGTGTAACTGACGAAACTGACTCAGGAGTGTCAGAGAAAATTTCGGCGATTCAGGCGACTGAGAGCCCCTTTTACGAGAGGCTTTCTTCTTGAGGGTTTCCTAAACCCAAGGATGCTCGATTGTTACGGACCAATATATCGATATAGAGTAGGTTAGAGGGGCGGTAGCATGAAATATTTATTATTGGTAATTGGACTTCTTTTCCTTATCCCCGCTTGTGCAGTTGAATCTAACACCGAATCTGTAGTAGATACATCTAATGAAAATAATCCTGCTCCTTCAGCGACACAAGTAGCGACACAAGTAGCGACACAAGTAGCGACACAAGTAGCGACACAAGTAGCGACACAAGCTGCAACGCAGGTGGCAACACAGGTGACTGGAAGCTCGCAGAGTCCACAAACATTGCCGGATATAAGTTATTTTGCGACAAATAAAAGTGACAGGTTTTTTGTTGATTTTGAAGATATTATCGCGGGCCATCCATTTGTAGGTGCCCGCAGTCCTCGGCCGCACAACGATGCGCAGGTATATTTTTCAAGCAGCGACTCCAGATGGAAAAATGCCCAAGCCCCTAGCGATTTTCCTGCTATTTATGCAGTTGCAGATGGTTACATAAATATGGGTGAATCATGGTTTAATAATGTAGTAGACCATTCAAATTCCACACCTCCTTGGTGGCATGTTGCATATGGATTTACCTTGAGAGTCGCTACACATAACGGCAAGTCCATAGAGTTTATGTACCAGATGGAGCCATATATGATCCCTGAGCTTGTTGGGAAGCCAAAAGACTTTTATAAACAATTTGTAGTTGTTGATAATGGTCAATTTGTCAAAAAAGGAGATATCTTGGGCTACATGTATGTTCCATCATTTGATGAAATGGTAGGCAGTAAATCCGGTTCTCCGCACATAGCATTTTCGTTCATTAAACAGCCTCGTACTGTATATGCTCCAGCTATTTTTACAGAGGATGTGGTCAGGAAGTTTGGAAATATTTATCGTAACCCCATAGAAGGTTGGGAAAGTAAGAGTTTTGGAAACGATTGGAACCGAGGAAGGGGATTGCCTGATGCCATGGGTTGGATGATCAGCGGCGAAGAAAACCCCTTTAATGATAATGAAGTTGACGTTTTTTTATATGACGGAATTAAAGATCAACAATTAGATTCTGTGGCAATGGTATACCCGGCAGATTTAGGATTTGAAACAGATAAGATTCTATACAGCGAATTTGGATGGGGGGATGCCGTTTTAGATAACATCAATATTGAAGAAGATTGGCAATTGTTATTTGCTGGTATAGGTGGTCCAATGACCTTTTCAATTCAGATTTTTGAAAACAATAGTGTTAGAGAAACACAGGTGTTCGAATTGAGGCAGGGCCAAAACTTTAGTTTGAACCATACTGACAATTTTTTGGGAGACACGTCTGAGTTCTCTATATCCATATCTGATCCAGAAGGCTGGGGTTGGAGTATTGCATTTGCAAACAGGGAGGCCAACTTCGTGGTTCCGGGAACTACCAGAGATGTAAGCCCATTATGTCCACCAGAGTGCCCTCCGAGTCCCAATCCCTACAAACTTAGAGGCAGTGATTGATATTATTTAAGACAAGATCAGGGATCAAGAATTTATTGGGAATAGAGTAACTTAACAAGGACGCGGCAGCGGCCTTTGGGAACTTCTTGAAGGAGTAATCAAGTCCAGTATTTACGGCGCGAGAATCGCGTTTGAGAGCCCCTTTTTCGAGGGGCTTTCTACTGCCCTTAATTGTGTTAAAGAGGGAACGCTTAAAACTATATTGTTCAGGGAATTTCTCCAGAAATGACTATATTTTTATAAATATTGCCCCCTATTTGCCCCCTTTTGGGGTTCTCTGCTCTATCACTGAGCTATGAGGTGATGGAAATTCCTTGCTATATATGGCCTTTAGAGAAGTATGGTGCCCTCGGCAGGATTCGAACCTGCGGCCTAGGGTTTAGGAAACCCTCGCTCTATCCCCTGAGCTACGAAGGCATTGTTTGATAATCATTGTGGTTATTTACCACTTTGAAAATCCTGTTCCAGAACAGCGTCCCAAGTGCTCACTTGTGGATGGCCTAAGAGTAACGGAGTAGTACTTCCTCCACCACGGTGGCTTTGCACAAATGCGTCACTTTTCGTCCACGTATCGAAGTGTTCCCGTGATTTCCACATTGTGTGGGAGGAATAGTTTAGTGCGTCTTCCTCAGCGTCTCCCCGTAAAAGCGCAAAGTGAAGTATTCCAGGCACTTCATTGAGATAGGTATCTCTTTCACGCCAAGCTGTCTCAAAGGCCTCGCCTGAGTCTTTTTTTACCTTGAACGCATTCATAGCTATAAACATAGATTCAACTCCACTTTGGTATTTTAACTGACTAATTATAATTAATTATCTATTCAATCTCGAACGTAGCTTTGAACTCACGCCACTCCCCAGCTGACATCCCAACGTCTTCTCGCTCCACATGTTCACCCTTGAGGAATCGCGTTATGGCTTCCTTTCCTCCGGCCGAAAGCGCGGCTCCACCAACCCTGTATTTTTCGAACGAGTTATATACCAATGGGACCCACTGTCTCACTATTTCGAGGAGTACATCCGCATATGCTCGTATTTCATATTGAGCGTGTGAGTCGGTTCGCAACGCAAGGAAGCCAAGAAGATTATGAAGGTCGATTTTCCAGTACCACTGGGTATAGAAATTCAAGGAAAGATTCATTCGCGCGAGTTCTCGTGCGATACCATCTCTGTTTTCATCTAATACGTTTCCTTCAATATCGTTATTGAGCAACACTTCATAATTGTCGTATGCTCGAGCGGCATCCTCTCGTAGCAAATTTTGAACTAGAGTTGCTTGTTCCTCTGAGAGTGGCTGATCTGCTCGCCCTTGTTTGAGGTCAGTACTTTGGCCAGCGAGCTTATCCTGTTCGGGGATATAGAACTCACGGTCAAGTATTGAATACCGGGCTGAAATTTCATTTACGTTTGCAGTGCGATGTCTGATCCACTGCCGCGCTACAAAGATGGGAAGTTTCACGTGCATTTTGATTTCACACATTTCAAATGGGGTTGAGTGGCGATTTCTGAGTAGATAATTAATAAGACCTTGGTCTGTATTTACCGTCCTTGTACCTTTACCAGTCGATACTCGAGCTGCTTGAACTACGGCACCGTCATCGCCCATGTAATCTACTATCCGGATGAAGCCGTGATCAAGAACTGCGAGAGGTGTGTAGAGGAGAGATTCGAGGCCAGCACTTATTGGTCGGAGTGTAGGCTCACTTTGATTTCGGAGTTCGTCTGCGTCGGACAAAATTTGTCCGGAGAGGTTAGATTGAGCCTTTTGAAGCGCCTCTTCTATCAATTTCGGATAATTATTTTCTGATGTCAAAGTGTATATCCTCTGCAAATAACCAGACGCGGGTTGATATGTTGATTTCTATTTCTTTTTTCTGAGGGAGAAGATTATTAAAGCTACCATAGCAGCCGCTGCCCCCATCATAGAGCTCCGTTTAAGAATATTGGCCATGACGTTGTTTTTTTGTTGAGCAGCAATGATCGCGTCAGGGGTGATTCGTTCGACCAAAACTTTTTCATTGGCCGTGCTAACTGAGACTTGATCTTCCGAGGGGTGGGAGCTTTCAGACGTACCTGACAAACTTTCGGGCTCGATTTCCGCCTTTATAGCCCCGAGCCCATATTTGTTTTTGGTGGACTTTGTGTCTGAAACCTGTCTATTTTGTAGAATTCCGTAACCATTACTGGCACTTGTTTTGTGGTTATTTTTAAGCGTCAAAAATCTTAGTCTGTGTTTTGAATCAGGTACGTCGGTAGCAACACCAGCTTCATTCGAAACTCCATACCCTGAGCGACGTTTTGATTTTGAGGAATTTGCCATTCGAATTGAGTCCATTTCGTGGCTTTCTTTTTGCGGTTTATTTGCCGCGAGAGACCGTGCGATGCCTTGTGTTACTTGATCG
>CAVODE010000115.1:0-4184 GCA_963694535.1 Dehalococcoidia bacterium | reverse complement strand
CAAATAATCGACCAAACAACCGCGGACATGCGGGCCAATAAGTCTCTTGTTCGAGACGTAACATCTCTGTAGACCCAAACGATAACAGCAAGCCACAGTAACAGAACGTATGATCCTAGCAACATCCCCACGATTCGAAGAGTTGCCGCAAGATTTGTACCACCTGCTATTTGCAAAAACGGAAAATAATCACCCATAAGATAACCTTCTTGAACAGAGTTATGAATTACCCTTGTTACAAACAACTCTGTCTACACTAAATAAGACAACTAAATGGTATCGCGTTCAACGGATACTAGTTAGCTGAAGTTTGGTTTAAAAGTAAGGCGACGTCGAAGTGAATCCAACAGGAAATGTTAATAATGCGAGATATCACGCGCTTAATGAATCTCAGAAAGAGGCCGTATCTCATCGAAGCGGTCCAGCATTAATCATTGCAGGTCCAGGAAGTGGTAAAACAAGGGTCATCACAGAACGTATAGCTAACCTCATTCAGGAAGATAATGTTCGCCCATGGAATATCCTTGCAATCACCTTCACTAACAAGGCCGCAAAAGAAATGCAAAGCAGGGTAGACGAAATACTTGGAGTCGAATCAAGAGGTTTGGCTATAGGAACATTTCACGCCATGTGCGCTCGGATATTACGACAATCGGGAGAACCAATCGGAATAGCCTCGGATTTTGTTATTTATGACACGGACGATACGGAATCTTTGGTGAAATCAATCATGAAAGAATTAAACACCCCAGATCGTTTTAAACCTAGGCAAATCCGCAATAGAATTTCGACTCTAAAAACGACGGAAAGGATTCAAAGTTCTTACGTAGGCCACACTGATAGCTATCTTGATGATTTATCTTTGAACATAAAAAATATTTATGACACAAGATTGCGGCGAGCAAACGCGGTTGATTTTGATGATTTACTCAATTTTACTCATACACTCCTCACTGAATTTCAGGACTCAGCTTCGTTCATTCTAGATCGTTTTGAACATGTGCTTGTCGATGAATTTCAAGACACCAACCTTGTACAGTATGAAATTGCTCGAGCTCTTGCACAGAAATCGCGTAATCTTGTAGTAGTTGGCGATGATGATCAATCAATCTATTCCTGGAGAGCAGCTGACATTGAAAACTTCCGTCGCTTGACGGTAGATTTCCCTGAAGCCAAGGTTATTAACCTCGATCAAAATTACCGATCGACTGGTCATATCTTAGAAGCTGCTCAGATAGTAATTAATAAGAATTCTGGGCGAACTGAAAAAAATCTGTGGACCAATAATTCAAAAGGAGCACCGGTTCAATTATTAACTAGTAGCACCGCAGATGAAGAAGCCTGGTTCGTTGCTAATGAGATCAGGAGGCACCAGAGTTCGGGTGACATGAAAGAGCATGGATTTGGTGTCCTATATCGGACCAATGCGCAAAGCCGAGCCATTGAAGACGCTCTTATTTCAAATGGAATACCTTATCGCCTAGTCGGAGGAACCCGTTTCTATGATCGTAAAGAAATAAAAGATATAGTGGCCTATTTGCGACTCATACAAAATGAGCATGATATCGTCGCTTTCCAAAGGGTAGCAAACACTCCAGCCCGTGGTATAGGAAACAAAACTCTTACCACGATTTTACAAACAGCTACAGATACAGGTACTTCGCCCGTCGCTATTGCTGTGAAGCTCGTCAGTGACGATGACATTCCGGGAATACCTAGCATAAATAGTCGATCTAAAAAAGCAATTCAGCTTTTCACCTCGGTCTATGAACATTTAGCTTCAATGAGGGACACAAAGAACGTGCCACAATTAATTGACGCTGTAGTTAAAGAAACTGGGTTTAGAGCCTACCTCAATACTTTAGATAAAGACCAGCCCGACCGAGCCGATAGCCGATGGGAAAATATTGAAGAATTCAAGAATCTTGCTGCCCAATATACTGAACTCGAAGATGAAACCTCACTCTACCTATTCTTAGAGCAAGTTGCCTTGGTGTCTGATCTGGATCAACCGGAAAGCAATCAGGAATCAGTGAATGTTACTCTGACAACGCTGCATTCTGCCAAAGGACTCGAGTTTCCTGTAGTTTTTTTGGTGGGAATGGAGGAGGGACTATTACCCCATCAAAGATCCTTTGATGATGAGCAAATGATGGAAGAAGAGAGACGTCTTTGCTATGTTGGCATCACTCGTGCACGTGAGCAACTCTATCTAACGCAAAGCCTAACCCGATATTTATATGGACGTAGCACCAGTGGCTCAACCTCCCGCTATCTAAAAGATCTTCAAAATGCAGGCCTTGAAACTTCGGAAACAGCATCTGCTCAATCTGTCATGAATACACGCTCCTCTAATTCGAATTATCCACGAAAGAAATACAATATTGGAAATGGTCTTCGAGAATCTCATATAGAGCCCAAAAGCTCACATCATAACGACATGCCACCATTTAAAGCCGGAGACAAGGTTAGGCACGGAAGATTTGGACTGGGAACCGTAATTAATATCAAACAAGATGGCGCTGACTGGGAAATTCAAGTTGCTTTCGAGTCGCAAGGAGTCAGAAAATTATATCAGTCCTTCGCTCAACTTATCCTTCAGGATTAAGACATACTTTAGCCTGTAAATTCAGAAAAAAAGTTCGTTTTGCTTTGCGATATCGACCGCCTGAGTCATCAATTTTTTAATTCGTAGAGCCTTATCAGAATGAGAAAACGGTGACATACCAAAAGTGCCTTCCAGATTCTTGGCTGTGACAACTGTAGGATTTGGAGATAAAATCACGGTCGTATCCCGGCTTGCCGCTGCCCGATCAAGTAAATATGGACTGGGCTCATATCCACCGGTCAAAATCAAACATTCTGCTCCAGATAGCAACGCTGCAAGACCAATATCGACCTTCTCAGCTCTTACAATTACCGCCTTTCGGCCAAATCTCCCGAAATAGTCATCCGCCGGATCATGAGAAATAGCTCCGATCACGAGGTGTTCACAAATTTCCCTCTCACCTGCCACGGATCTAGTCAAGACCGCCGAGCCAGTCGCATTTATTAAATCGCCCACAGTCGGCGCAGCTAGTAGCCTATCCTCACAAAGAGAAAATTTTTCTTCCAAGAAATTATGATTTCGAATAGTCAACAATGCGTCAGCTCTGCCATTGGATTCCGAACCTTGCACGTATATTATTTTTGAGTCAGGCAAGTTACTTAGCAGTTCATTTTCGTCTTTCAATGAAACTTCAATCACACAGATATCCGCTGTACTCCCTTGGATTTCTAACACAGAACTTGGAGAGCCGGCACCGGTATCAATTCCATCAAGGAGTAGCTCAGAAAAGTTTCGCGCGTCAATCGACGCACGATCATCCGCACCAAACCTACGAAGGTCGACCGAAAGTCTATTCTCCACAGCGAGTTGTGCAATACCAACCGCGACAGTGCTAGCACCAGCACCTGTGACATCTCCAACCACGACAAGTTTGATCATTCCTACTCCATCACAACTTAGCATTCGTGTCTTAATTAATGAGTTGCAAGCCAATTCTACAGGGTATTAACTTGTAATCCTAGTCACTACTCTCACTTCTCTGAAATAGGAACTTGGAAATAGATATTCCCCTAAACACTCAACTGTTGACCGCGTGATCTGATCATGAATAGTACGCCCCCAACGAGAATCACACCGGCACAAATTGCAAAAATAATAGGGATTGATACTCTTTGTGACAGCAAACCTGCACCAATCGAACCTAGTAAAAGGCCGGACACAAAAACCAGCTCAAGGAAGCTCATAGTCTTGGCCATACCCATTTCTCGTCCAACCACTACTAGGGCCGCTCTTTGGGCAGCACTCCATAAAGAGTGTCCAAATCCACCCACGAAAACAAACGAGATAAAAATCATCCAAAAATTAGTTAATCCAGCCAGACTCAAAATCCCAATGGACTGAATTAAAATTCCCAAGACAATAAGGTAACGACGGTTATACCTGTCAGCTAGACGTCCGAAAATTGGTTGCAAAAGGCCAGCAACAAGCTCTTGTCCCGTCAAAATCATACCAATAGCCGTAGCTGTGAATAACAGATTGGTATCTAGATATAGTGCCAAGAAAGTTAATGTTGCCCCAAAAGCAATGGCATGGCCGAGTGTGACAAGTGTTAGAGCCTGAGGGAGTGGCATCAGAA
>CAVODE010000114.1:0-4295 GCA_963694535.1 Dehalococcoidia bacterium | reverse complement strand
GGATCTGGTTTCTGTGCGTAATTCGATTTAGTGAGCAGTCTTTCCCTAGTTTGAATCTTGAATTCGCACTCTGGTTAACTGTTGGAGGTCTAGCCCAGATAATATTTACTGTCCTCTTAGTCAAACTCTTTAGCTTTAAGAACTTTGTCGTCGGCGTAGCATTCTCAAAAACTGAAGTTTTACTCGCGGCTCTCATGGAAGCTGTGTTCCTCTCCGTTGCTATCAATCTTCAATTTGGCTTTGCAATTCTAATCGGTACAGTCGCCGTAATTATGCTTTCACTCAGAGGAAATTTATTTTCCATCAGTGACGTTAAAGTAAGTCTGGGATCACGTTCGACAGTCATAGGGCTTCTCGCGGGATTCACTTTATCAATAAGCGTCGTTGCATTTCGGGCCGCAATCAATTCACTTGATGACGGAGATTCCCTACTGAGAGCTTCTGCAGCTGGGGCGATAGGAGTTGTTGGACAGGCGCTCGTAATGCTGATCTATTTGGCTACGAAACGTAAGTCCGAACTCTATGCTGTATTTCGCCTCTGGAAGTTTGGAATTGCAGCTGGCTTCTTTGCTGCAATATCGACTGCCGCATGGTTTATAGCGTTTGCTCTCCATACAGCTGCACCTGTTCGAGCTATAGGTCAGTTTGAACTTCTTATATCAATCGGAATCACTTTGTTTGTATTCAGGCAGAAAATAAACAGAATTGAGCTGGCAGGTATATTCCTCCTCGGCGCTTCAATTTTACTGGTTATCCTAAATTCTTAACGATTTAACATAGTCATCCCACTTACGACAACAGCAGCGTGCAATACTTGAACTGACAGCATCAACATGCCCATCATCTCGATGTCGGGGCTACTAGAGACAGGGACTCTTCCTTTCTTGTTGCAGTAACAGTGCTAACAACCGAGGATTTAAGATATGCCAAGCAACCAAACACCCATGAGCCCTAGTAACAGGTCGGAACTTATAAGTGAGATGCTCCGTCTCGCAATCACCGCTGGGGACGCAATCATAAAAATATACAAACAAGATTTCGCGATCGAAATAAAAAAAGACGAAAGTCCCGTCACAGATGCTGATAAATTAGCGGAAGAAATAATAATGACAGGTTTGAGAAAACTCGGTCTCAACTATGAAATAATCGCTGAAGAAAGTATCTCTGCTGGTTACAAACCAAAAATGAGCGATAGGCCTTTCTTTCTTGTTGATCCTCTAGATGGTACAAGGCAATTCATCGAACGAAATGGTCAGTTCACCGTCAACATCGCACTTGTAGAGGATGGAATACCGACACTCGGCGTCATTCATTTGCCGGCCTTGCAAGAAACTTATTGGACTAACGAATCGGGAGGCGCCAGCAAAAGGTCAAAAAATGGCTCGGTAACGTCTATACAGTGTCGAAAACCTAATCAGGATGGACTAGTGGTCTTAGCAACTCGCTCACACAATAACTCCGACACTGATGCATTCCTTAAAAAGCTCAATATCGCAAAACTCGATCGCTGTGGCTCATCATTAAAGTTTTGTCGAATAGCTGAAGGAAGTGCGGATATCTACCCAAGACTTGGAAGAACCATGGAATGGGATATTGCTGCCGGGCATGCAATCCTCGTGTCAGCCGGCGGGAAGCTGGCTGATTTGGCTGGGAATCCAATTCAATATGGGAAGATAGGCTTCGAAAGCCCTCATTTCGTAGCTATCGGCGCGGAATAAGTCTCAGCCTGTACAGCCTTAGTCATCAACGCATTGGTCATTCCTCTGAAGATATAAGGGTGCACGGGCGTCAAGGCATACCAGTACAGAAGCCCCAATACGCCAGCAGGATGAAAGTATGCTGAAGTAGTAAGCCTTGACTCGCCATCAACCTCGTCAATATTGAATTCCAACACCGCCGACCCTGGAAGCTTCATCTCAGCCATCAAAGTTAGTTGTTTCCCTTCGTCGATCGCGATGACTCGCCAGAAATCAATAGCATCACCCACCCGAATTGACGTCGGGTGACGTCTTCCTCGCCTCATCCCTACTCCACCAACCAAACGATCAATCACGCCACGCAGCTGCCAAAGCCAATTTAATGCGTGCCATCCATTATTTCCACCTAAAGCTCGTACTTGATTCCAGATTGCTTCCGGAGTCACTATCCCCTGGTGTCGTGCAACTTCTTTCTTACTGTAGAAGGAGTATTCAGGATGGCTACCACCAAAATGGATAGCGCCCTCAGTCCAGCGGGCGGGCATCTCTGATAATTTCTCACTCTCCATAGCAATGTGAATAGCCTCGGTGTAAGACTTTAGGTCCCGAGGGAAAATTTCTCTGATTCTAATCTCAGACGCGAGCAAATCATGCTTAAGTCCATCAATCAGCGGTCGCGCGACATTTGCCGGCACAGCTGTCACGAGATCTAACCAATAAGAAGAAAGTCGAGGAGTCAACACAGGCACGGGGATTAAATATCGTTTTAGGCCAACAGATTCAGCGAACTGATGAATGAGATCTTTGTATTTTATCGTTTCTGGGCCAACGACATCATATGTTTCGCCAAACGTATCAGCGGTGCCAATTGACGAAGTCAGATACCAAAGTAGATCACTTAAAGCAATCGGTTGCGAGCTCGAATTGACCCAGCGGGGGGTAATCATGATTGGAAGGTGATAGACAATATCTCGGATAACTTCAAACGCTGCGGAACCAGCACCGACTATCATCCCCGCGCGAAGTTCCGTAACCGGCACGCTACCCTGTCTTAGGCAATCTCCAGTCTCAGCTCTTGAAGTCAGGTGCCGAGTATTGCGTCCGGAACTAGGCTGAATTCCACCTAAATAGATTATTTGCGAAATGCCATGTTTCGCAGCGGCTTCAGCAAAATTTTGCGCAGCTTTACGATCCAATTCTTCAAATGCCTTACCAGAGCCCATTGAGTGAACGAGATAAATAGCCACATCTGTACCAGCTAATGGGGAGTCAAGTGACGAAATATCGAGTACGTCACCCGCGAACAGTTCAACGTTTGGCCAAGGTCGGCCTTCAAGAGTTTGCTTATTTCGTGCAACTGCTCTAACGGTATGTCTCGCCTGAATTAATTGAGGAATCAAGTTCGATCCGATGTAACCTGATGCTCCAAAAACAGTGACTATAGCCATGCTAACTTCCTTAGCTATTGCCCTATGTAGAGCAAATACTCGCTCCTCTTAAACTCGCACGGTTTTCCCGATTAAGCAAGCTAGAATAAAAATGAAGATTTTTTTGATGTGGAGTTATATGAAGTCGACAGCAGTGGTGGTATTTACAAGAGATCTTCGTGTACATGATAACCCTGCACTAGTAGCAGCAAGCCAGCAAAATAAATGGGTAGCACCACTGTTTGTGCTAGATCCGAAGCTAATCAATGGACCACAATCCTCAGCTAACCGCTCTATTTTTTTATACGAGTCTCTCGCTGGTTTAAATGAATCTCTAGAACACCTTGGTACTAGGCTCATTATTTCGCAGGGTGTCTGGGCTGATGAAGTGATGAAATTTACTGCCGCAGTTGAGGCTACAGAGATCCATATGGCAATGGATTACAGCAGATATGCCAAGGAGAGGCTCCGTCTTCTAGAGATTACTTGTCAGGATAACAAAGTCAAATTATTTCTTCATGACAGTCACTCTGTCGTCCCTCCCGGAAAAATACAACCAGGTGGTGGGAACGAATACAAAATTTTCACTCCTTACTACAAGAAGTGGTTAGCTGAACCCTGGAGACCAGTGCTAGAGGTACCCACACTCGCTCCACCTAGCCAGTTAAACATAATTAAGTCGGAGATCTCAAATCTAGATTTTCAATCAAATGTTGAGTTTAAAGGAGGCGAGTCGATAGGCCGATCCCGCATGGAATACTGGTTTAAGCATGCTGTACAAAAATATGAGGAAACCCGCGATGATCTAAGTACTCCAGCCACTTCTCTGCTTTCTCCCTACCTCCATTTTGGTTCTCTATCGTTACTAGAACTTGCTACAAAAGCAAAAACTAATGGTAGCGATGCATACCTCCGGCAACTTTGCTGGCGTGATTTTTATCTTCAAATATTGGCTGAACACCCCGACTCTGGCAGCTCTGACTACCGAGACCGTGGCGATAATTGGACCATTAATAGCGACTATCTTGAGGCATGGAAAACAGGCACGACCGGATATCCAATAGTTGATGCCGGAATGCGACAGTTACTCGCTGAAGGATTTATGCATAACCGAACGCGAATGGTCACCGCTTCATTTCTAACAAAGGATCTCTATCTAGATTGGCGACTG
>CAVODE010000113.1:0-4309 GCA_963694535.1 Dehalococcoidia bacterium | reverse complement strand
GAAATTAATCATCGCGTACATTAATCCATTCAAGCTCGACGACGTGGTCGAGGCACTTAAGGAATCAGGCGTTAGTGGACTGACGGCAGTTGAGGCACAGGGCTTTGGCCGTCAGGGTGGTCACACCGAAACATATAGAGGCGCCGAATACGAAGTTAATCTTGTTCACAAAGTACGAATCGAAACTTTAGTTGACGATGACGAATCTAATTCCGTAATCGAAGCGATAGAAACAGCTGCGCGCAGTGGTTCTATTGGAGACGGTAAAATAGTGGTTCTGAATATTGAAGATGCAATACGAATAAGGACTGGTGAGCGCGGTCGAGACGCTATCTAGTCTCACTGTTTCGTCAACTAAAATTCTTAAATACCAATTTAGATTATTAGACAAATCTACTGCTCAATCAGATCGTTAGGAATTCCAAGGCTAGTCTCATTAACACATAAATAGTGAGAGGCCTAACGTGCAAGTAATTAGTTTTGACATCGACGGAACCTTGGAAGTAGGCGACCCGCCAGGCCAGATTTCTCTCGGCTACGTATTATCCGCAATTGAAAAAGGCTACATCGTTGGCAGTTGCTCGGACCGCCCATTGAGTTACCAAAAAGCGCTTTGGAAGCAACACAGCATTGATATGAAATTTACGGTACTAAAGCAGAATTTACACGAAGTTCGTCTGAAATTTCCAAAAAATGAATACGTACATATTGGTGACACTGAAGTAGATCAGATGATGGCAAAGGGTGCAGATTTTGATTTTGTCCATTCAATCGATGATGACGTCTTATCTTACCTAAACGCACTGGGACTGACGGCTTCCTTAACTGACTGAGCATCGGCCGAGATCGCATAAAACACGTATCATCTGTTTAGTTATGAAAAAGTCAACAAGTGAAAACAGAGCAAATGGATAAACGTGATCTTTCAATTGAAACTCGACTAGCACACGCGGGCTTGAATCCATGGGAAAATGAGGGCATACCAAACATTCCGGTCTACCACGCCAGTACCATCTTGAAGAAAAGTAACCAGGATGCAAAAGACTCTGATAATAAAGCTGGCTCTTCAGGTAAATATGGCTACGGACGAACTGGAACTCCTACTAGCAATGCACTTGAAGAGGCGTTAGCAAGTATCTACGGTATGGACGGTGCTGTCATTACATCCTCCGGATTAAGTGCATTGACTACGGTCATACTCGCATTTGCAAAACAAAATGGTCATATGCTCGTCTCTGACTCAGTCTACTCCAGCGGGCGACGATATCTCACCAAAACGATGCCGCGATTTGGAGTGGAAGTAGAGTTTTTCAATCCAAGAATTAGTGGAACTGATTTGGCAAAACTAATTAAGCCCAATACCACCCTTATCCACCTTGAAACTCCCGGATCGTTAACATTTGAGCTCCACGATCTTCCCAGTCTCACTTCAGTGGCCCGTGATTTTGGAGTGCCCACGTTACTAGACAATACCTGGGCGACAGCGCTAGGTCTCGACTGTTCCGCGATGGGGGTAGATATAGTTGCTGAAGCAATTACGAAATATGTTGGTGGGCACAGTGATTTAATGATGGGTGCAATAGTTGCCAACGAGCCGTTATTCTCCCGAGTACAAAATGAAGCACGACAACTAGGGCAATGTGCCGGTCCCGACGACGTATACCTTGCCATGCGTGGACTCCATACGCTTCACCTACGACTTGACCGAAGCATGGCGTCCTCAATTACGGTCGCTAACTGGTTAACACAGCAGCCTGAAGTACTTCAGGTTTTCCATCCTGCACTCCCCGACCACCCAGATCACGAAATATTCAGGCGCGATTTTAAAACAGGAGCTGGTTTATTTGCTTTTCAATTATCTTCTGGCGCGAACACTAGTCTTGATACTTTGATAGACAATCTTGAACTTTTTGGAAAAGGGGCCTCATGGGGTGGTTTTGAAAGCCTAGTGCAAGAAGCGCAGGTCGAAAGTCATCGGAGCCTCGACTATCCAAGTGAGGGAACGCTTATTCGCCTCGCCATCGGTGCAGAAGATCCTGATGACCTAGTCCAGGATCTAACAAATGCGTTTAACAAGATGAGACGAGAAACAAGCGTTTAGATGCGTTAGTGCACACCTTCTTTGGTGAGTAGTGCTGGTAATCCCTGCATCCCGCGTAAGTAATTCATTTCACCCCGGTGACCATTGAAATGACCCAGTAAGTGCAAAGAAATCGATTCAGATACCGTTTCGCTGTGGTCACCAAATGGGTTTTCTTCAGCCAGATCTCCATCTGAGAGAGTGTCTAAATACGCCAGTGTTGTCTCCCAAACCACTAGCTGGTATTGCTTAAATGCCTCTATATCACTGATGACTATTTTTTTTGCTTCTTCATCCGTCTGTGGATTCCCTATACCTTCTAGCGGTAAACCTGTTTTTTTAGCCCACTCTTCATTCCATATTGGGCTTTCGTGACGAATAACTCGATTAATAATCAAGTCTTCGACGCGGACTGTATGCCAGAGACACCAAGCCATGGAATGGCTACCAAAATCAGGTACAAAATGCATTTGATCGTGCTCCCCAGTCGCAGCATCCGCCATAGCACGATGTGCGAAGTCAAGCATTCGTTTGATTGTTTCAACAGCAGTACTCATTTTCATAACCTTTCAACTTGGCATTTGGTGAGTTGAAATTCACAATAGCGCACCGGCACTTTTTTTTCCAGTACTTATGAACTGTTAGTTCCTGTACACTCTACTCACGAATTACATATATTCGTAAACAACTGGTTTCAAGTAGTAAACAGGATTGGTCCAAATGTCAGATATAGCTAGCGGAATTCCTGCTAAGACTCTTTATGATGCGATTCTTCAGAATGGCTTTACTGATGTCGTTGCCGTCCCAGACACGCATGTTCGTAGCCTTATAACATTATTAACTGAAACTACGGATATCCGTTTTATTCAAACAGCAACTGAAGATGAGGCAGTCACTCTCGCCGCAGGATTGATAATTGGTGGCCGCAAGCCGTTAATTCAGATTCAACATGCGGGCCTGTATGCTTGCGTAAATCACCTGCGAGGAATCGGTATAGATGGACAATTCCCTTTAGTCTTTATGATCGGCTTACTTGGTCGAGATCCCAGCAAAACTCCACGAAATAACTTCGGGTCGATGGTGAAATATGCCGAGCCACTACTCGAGGCATTAGATATTCCTTCGTATCTGCTTGATACCATAACTGACATGCCTTTGTTTGATGAGGCATGTCAAAAAGCAGACGCACGAAATGGTCCGGTGGCAATTCTCATCGGCGAAGCTACGGTATAGGTGACATATGACACACTCAAATCCCAACATGACTGCTGAGGCTGCTGTAAAAGTTTTGGCCCGAAGGCGCACGAATCAAGTCGTAGTCTCAACCATGACAATCATGGCTCCATGGGGGAAAGAAGCTGCAACTGAAAGAGATCTACGATGCGTCGGTTTTATGGGCGGGGCCTCAACCATCGGTCTTGGTGTAGCTTTAGCCAAGCCAGAAATACCCGTATGGATTTTGGATGGAGATGGATCATTAGCTATGCAGCTTGGATCTCTACTCACAATCGCCAATGCCCAGCCTGCTAACTTCATACACATCGTTTTCAATAATGGAGTGTATGACACTAGTGGCGCACAACCCACGCTGGCGAGAGACGCCATGTCATTTGCTGACCTGGCCAAAAGCGCCGGATATTCTGACACATATACGTTCACTGATATAGAAACTCTCGACTCTGCATTTGATGAACTCATGGAAGCGGATGGTCCGATACTCATCGAGCTCATGACCACTCCCATCGGTAAAGGGTATGTCGCCCCATCTCATCCAGAAACTGAACCTACTCCAGCACTTGCCCTAAATTGGCCAAAAGTCAGACAAGCCTTGCTCTAAAATCGTTCAAATAATTGGTGACAAATCTGAATGAAAGGTTGATATGGATATATCTGAGGTCATGAAAACCACTTTTGCTGCCCGCGAATTTACTGATGAAGAAATTTCTGATGAAACAATATATCGAATACTTGAACATGCAAGATTTGCTCCGAGCGGTGGCAATCGACAAGGATGTCATGTCATTGTTATACGCGATCAGATTACGAAAGATTCGTTGGCGGAACTTGCAAAAACTGGTATGCGAAAATATGTCGCACAAGTCAAAAATGGAGAAAATCCATGGAATGCTGTCATCCCAACAGCTGTTTCTCAAGAGGAAATAGCTGCTACTGAAATTTCTCCTGAGAGATTGGCACCACTTACCGAATGTCCCGCCTTGCTAGCCGTAA
>CAVODE010000112.1:0-4417 GCA_963694535.1 Dehalococcoidia bacterium | reverse complement strand
AAGGATTAAGACAAATGAATAGTCGGAGAGTGAATTAAGAGGTGGCTGGGTCAAGATCATATAAATAAAAACAAGCAGGACGATGGGGACAATAAGACTTAGCAGCTCGCTCTGTCCCTGTAAAAAACCAAAGGCAATTCCAGTGTTTTGTACGTAACTGATACGTATTAATTCCCAATTGTCTGGCCAGCTGGTTCCGTACGTTAGATTCTCGCGTACGAGATATTTCGTGATTTGGTCCGCCGTAACTAGCAAAGCCCCGATCACTCCTAGGATGGAGAGTCGACGGCTAGTCCAGCGTGAATCTACTTGGATCATTCATTGATCCTACGTTCTCTAAATACTCGTGTCGAATGCAGTGCGATTCACTAGATATTTAGATAGAGATTGTCTTAGTATGGAGAGAGTTAAGAGGTGCGTTATTAATTTATTTAGTGCGACAGAGTCGGGACCGAACGAAACTCGGCCCGATGGCAGAGATAGACTTCCTCCAGGACAGCGTTTAGTAGATCATTGGCCCGTACTTACGTACGGCTCAAACCCACCCATCGATATGGCCGCTTGGCGATTTGACGTATTCGGCCTTGTTGAAAACGAAATGTCATTCTCGTGGGACGAATTTCTGACTTTGCCACAAACAGAATTAAAAACTGATATTCATTGCGTGACCACATGGAGCAAATACGATAACGATTGGGAAGGGGTTCGTTTCATAGATATTGAAGCACTCTGCAAGCCACTAGCTGAAGCGAAACATGTTATTTTTCACTGCTATGGCGGATATACCACAAACGTTTCACTGGAAGAACTTCAGTCTCCCGAAAATCTACTGGTCCATAAATATGATGGAGAAGCTTTAACAGCTGACCATGGTGGTCCTCTTCGAGGGATGATTCCTAACCTCTATTTTTGGAAAAGTGCCAAGTGGGTCCGTGGAATCGAATTCGTTCCGGAGGACCGGCCAGGATTTTGGGAAATGTACGGATATCATATGCATGGCGACCCTTGGACTGAAGAGCGCTATGGCTGATTGATCAACGAATAGTTAGCGCACTGTTTCTACTAAATGTAGATATCTGAGCGCTCGGGCCTGTTATTACCAGTCCTAATTGCTTCATTTCTGACAGCGTCTCCAACAGCTTCGAACACGTGCTCATTGAAAACGGTTGGAATGATGTAGTCTTCGGTTAGCTGCTCATCCGGAATCGTCTCTGCAATTGCGCGAGCAGCAACTATTTTCATTGATTCGGTGATCTCTTTAGCTCCCGCATCAAGAGCTCCTCTGAATAATCCAGGAAAGCATAGAACATTGTTGATCTGATTGGGAAAGTCACTTCGACCCGTCCCGATGACGCGGGCCATTCCGTGGATTTCATCGGGCATAATTTCTGGTACTGGATTTGCCAAAGCAAAGACGATCGGGTCTTCTCCCATTCCAGCGATCCAATCAGCCTTAACTAAGCCTGGTCCGGATAGGCCGAGGAAGACGTCTGCGCCAACCAAGGCTCCGGCTAAATCTCCTTGGAATCCTTCTTTATTAGTGTTATCTGCGAACCATTCTTTTTCCGGATTCATGTTTTCACCACGGCCCTTATAGACAGCACCAGTACGGTCAAATCCGATAACATCTTTAACGCCATACTCCATCATGATTTTTGAGCATGCTACGCCTGATGCGCCAACTCCAAGAACACGGACCTTAATGTCTTCTGGTCTTTTATCCACTAATTTCAGAGCGTTCATTAGTCCTGCGAGTACGACAACTGCCGTGCCGTGCTGGTCGTCATGAAAGACTGGAATATCCAGTTCATTACGCAGCCTCTCTTCAATGACAAAGCATCGAGGCGCGGATATGTCCTCGAGTAGAATTCCTCCAAAGCCAGGAGCTATCGCCTTCACGACTTGGATTATTTCTTCAGTATCGGTTGTGTCTAGGCAAATGGGCCATGCGTCAATATCAGCAAATGACTTGAACAGCATGCATTTCCCTTCCATCACTGGCATTGCAGCTTCAGGCCCAATGTCTCCGAGACCTAACACCGCAGTACCATCTGTCACGACAGCAATAGTGTTTGACTTAATTGTGAGCGACCACGCGGCAGCAGGATCTTCTGCTATTGCCATACACACCCGACCAACACCCGGAGTGTAAACATGCGCTAATTCTGCATTCGTTCGGATATGTACCTTGTTTTGGATACCAATTTTACCCTTTTCGTGAAGTTGAAAAGTTCGGTCTGATGCTAAGATTAATTCGCAACCTTCCACAGCCTCGGCAGCTCGTACGATCTTCACTGCTTGATCACTCCCGTCACATAGGAGTAAAAAATCTCGAACGATGAAACCTGATCCGACTTCATGGATATCAATATCTAAAATGTCAGCTCCATTTTCTCCAAGAACGGTGGCCACACGCCCGTGCATTCCACGCTCGTTGTTCATGCGCAGTCTTATCATGAGTTGATAGCCCGCACCAGGATTCGTAGTTTCAGTGGTTGGGTTGGTGTCTCCGTTAGTCATGGAAGGCTCCGTTCATGATTTCGAACTTAGAACTGCTACCTGTGCCAAGATTTCTCGACGCTTCTCAGGAGTTACTCAGCACTATATCGCAGCTTGATGATACATGGTGAAGGTTTGCTAAATGTCAAGAGATATTTCATATAGTCTTTCTTGCTGATAATGTTATGTCTACGGCCCCATCGTCTAACGGTCAGGACGCGAGGTTTTCAACCTCGAAATCGGAGTTCGATTCTCCGTGGGGTCACCACTACAAGCCGCAATGCCTTATTGGCAAAGGATCTCACAAAAACAGACACCATTTTGTCAAAGTTTCGGCTGAAGGTAATTGCAGGATTAACTATGAAAAAGTCCCCGAGGCGGCCGCATCTCCTATGTCATCTGCAGTCATTCCTAAGATATCCGCAAGGACTTCAAATGTATGTTCACCCATAATTGGGCCGGGGCCACGTAAATAATCTCCCGGCCGCGCCGAAAATATGGTGGAATGCCCGTCATAAGGAGTTGGTCCCATTAAGGCGTGCTCGTGAGTTTCGAAGAATGCTCTATGAGTAATTTGGTCGTCAGAGTAAAGCTCGCTAGTTCGTTGCACTACCGAGGCAGGTATTCCGGCATCGATGAGGCGGGATTCTAACTCACGCCCATCCTGCATGACGCACCATTGAGTCAAATAATCGTTAATTTCTTCCTCGTGGACGAGTCGGTCCTCCGTTGATTTTAGGTTGTCTCCTCCAAATCGACTGGTCAGTTCCTTATTCCCGACGAGTTTGATCAACGCTTGCCATTGTTCATTGGTTTCACACGAAATAGCTATATAACGCTCCGTTCCGTCTCCAGTGCGATATGTTTGGTTAGGGCAGGCATACAAAGATGAATTTCCCTTACTCGTGGTTAAATTGTTATTGGTCATGTAGTCGAGTAGTAACGGCCCAATAAACTGCATCCCAGCCTCAATTTGAGACAGATCTATAAATTGGCCTTTCCCAGTGGTGCGACGCTCCAGTATTGCCGATGCCAGTGCTGACACTCCAAATCGTGGTGTGATGAAATCGGTGTAGGCTCCCCAAGTTCCTGCCGGCGCACGGTCGGCCCATCCGGTGAGTCCATGCAAGCCTGCAATAGCGCTTCCTTGCTGGCCAAACCCACCGAAGGTGGCATGTGGTCCTGTTTGTCCTCGTAAAGTCGTGCTGTACCAAATCAAGTCGGGGCGAGACTCAAGAATCTCTTTTGGATCAAATCCGAGTCGCTTCATGGTGCCGGTTGTAAAAGAGTCAACAACCACATCAGCCCAGTCTATTAACTGGGCAGCAATCTTTTTCCCCCAATCTGTTCGTAAATTTAACTGAACTCCATATTTCGACGTATTGAAATTAGCGAAAAATTGGCCGCGATCGAGTCCGAGGATGCCGTCTTTTGCTGGCCGCCCCATGCGCAGCACATCAGGGATGGTTGCACTCTCTATATGTACAACTGTCGCACCATGATCAGCCAGCGCTTTCGCCGAAATCGGACCAACTCCTACCCAAGAGAAATCAGCAACTTTAAGCCCAGCAAATGCTTGGCCTAGTCGATCTGGTTCAGATTCTGAAGATTTAGGAATTGGGATATTTCTGGCAGGCAAGCCATCTGAAAAAACTACGGGTTCACGTAGCAAATTATTCGAGGCGCCAAGCATAGGAGCAGATTCAGAAAGAACAGCCGGTGTACGACTGAATCGGATTGGCGTATTCGGGTGCATCCGTTCGCCAACCTTTTTCCAAAAGCCTCGTGACCGTAACTGCGGGTCACGGTCAACCAAATCTGCAATGCTATTTACCGGAGCAACCTGTGCGTCATTTGTGACCGCTCTGTCAAAAATTTCAGCTTTGCTCCGCCTACCAAATGCGCGGTGAACCATTTC
>CAVODE010000111.1:0-4453 GCA_963694535.1 Dehalococcoidia bacterium | reverse complement strand
CAACCAAAAACAATCTGTTCTTTGTCGCTTCATTGACTCTGTTGTTTTCAATTCCCGGTGTTAGTTGGAGTCAAGAGCAGGAGCACCCAGGTGCACAAGTGTTTGCTGAAAACTGCAGTGCTTGTCACCAGTCGGCAGCTAATATTGGCGACAGTGAAATTGCTCCCTCTCTGGAAAGTCTTCAAACACTTACCGCCGCGAACATTGAATTTGCCGTCAATGAAGGCGTCATGTACGTCCAGGCTTCTGTATTGAGTAATAGGGAAAAATCTCAAATAGTTGATTACTTGGCAGCAGCAACAGATGACAGCTGGTTAGAGGCCACGCTCTGTGCTGAGGGAGTAAATACTGTAGATCTTACAGGCGATGTAGCTCTGGCTCGCCTCGGTGTAGATTATTCAAGCACCCGAAACATGACGGCAGAACAAGCCGGTCTTGCAAAATCTGATTTTGCAAATCTTGAGCTGGCGTGGGCCTTAGCTTTTCCAAATGTAAGTGGCTTGCGTGCGTCTCCGGTGATTGTGGGTAACACTATTTTCTATTCTGCAACGGGTTCAAGAAAAGTTCTGGCTCTGGATACTGCTAGTGGTTGTACAAAATGGGTTTTTGAATCTCCCACTCGCTTACGTTCATCACTGACCTATGGCGAGCTAGGTGATTCCGGGCTTTTTGCGATTGTGTATGGAGATGGAGAAGGATTCGTCTATGCACTCAATGCCCAATCAGGGCAATTGCTTTGGTCACAGGACGTTCGCAGTCATGGGCGAGGGATTCGGCTGACTGGCGGTATGGTGTTACATGAAGATCGAGTGTATGTGCCGGTTTCTGCGTCTGGTGCAGCGCAAGCTGTGACACCGAGCTTTGAGTGCTGTGTAGGGCATGGTGAAATTGTTGCATTGGATGCCGCCACAGGTTCGATCGAGTGGGTATATCACACCATGCCGGAAGCTGAATATACTGGCGAACGCAATTCATTGGGTGTGGCTTTGCGTGGACCGTCTGGTGCGCCAATCTGGTCCACACCGACAATCGATGAGAAACGTGGGTTGCTCTATACGACCAGCGGAGAAAATACTTCTCATCCAGCTACTGTCACCAGCGATGCAGTAATAGCACTCGATTTGGAATCGGGCGAACAACGCTGGGTATTTCAAGGATTGTGGAATGATGTCTGGAACATAGCTTGTGGGCGTATTGCAGGTCCAAACTGCCCTAACCAGCAGCCAAGCACTTTGGCAGATAAGGACTTTGGCGGGTCAGCAATTCTAATCGAAAGAGAAGAGGGCGACATGCTTCTGGCAGGTCAGAAAACAGGCGATGTTTGGGCGCTTAATCCCGATACCGGTGCGCTCATTTGGAATCAGCGTATCGGCACTGGTACCACTTTGGGTGGCAATCACTGGGGAATTGCCAGCGATGGGAATAGGGTCTACTTACCTATCAATGATCCAGGCAGCGCCCGTGGAACTTATGTGCCTAGACCGGGTGTGTATAGTTTCTTTGTTGATACCGGCGAGGCAAGTTGGTATAGAGAAGAAAAAGCGGATTGTGAAAATCGCTCAGAACGGTTACGCGGGTGTGAATCGCGCTACGGCCACTCAGTGACGCCGCTGTTGGTAGATGGTGCCTTAATTACGGCAACTCTTGATGGTCGACTGATGATTCTAGCAGGTGATTCCGGTGAAGTTCTGTTCGAGTACGACACGGTACGAGACTTTGCGACTGCGAATTCAGTGCCAGGTTTGGGTGGATCGATAGATGCCCATGGTATTGCCGCCGGTGCTGGTTTCTTGTTCGTGAACTCCGGATACGGTCGCACCGGGACTGCAGGCAATGTTTTGTTGGCATTTAAGCCAACAGCTAGATCAGATAGAGAGACAGAACAATAAAAATCTTAAAGTACGCTTTACAAACAATCGGTATCTTGTTGCTGATTCCGGCGTTAGCCATAGCTACAGCTCGCTTTGAGAACCGTAGCGCTGATGGCCCGAGTAGGCTGTTTCCCGGCGGGGAGCTGCTAGCGGGAGAGCTTTACATGGGTCCGGAGCCGGACTGGAGTTTTACGGATGAAATTCCCCTGGTTGAATTACAGTTGATTGACCCGCTCAGCTCACGCTTGATGTATATCATGGAGAATGGAGGAAAGATTTACGTCGCTTCAAGTTACATGAGCACCTTCCTGGGGAGACTGTGGAAAAAATGGGCCGTGCAGGCCGAAGAGGGAGACGGTGCCGTAGTTATACGTCTGGATGGACTCCGTTACGAGAGACAGCTTGTGCGAATTACAGAAGGACCGGAATTAGGAGGCGTGGTGGCGAAGATGACTTCAAAATATAACTCGCCTACCACTGAAAAATCGATCGAAGGCGGTCATACCTGGATATTCGAGTTGGCACCAAAAGGGAGTTGAACATGGAGTTTAAAAAATATCTGCTTTTGTGTCTGGCGGTAAGTGTCTTAACAGTGGGTACCGTCGCTCTAGTACCTGGAGCCTCTGAAAACATCGAGCAAAGATTATTGGCATTTCTGTCTGCGAATGCCAGGGGTGGATAGATTCAAATTATCAAACTTATGGAATATGGCAATTTATCAACACGGCGAATTGAAATGTCAGCGTGGCATGAGGGTGGACCCTCTAAAGTTCGGGAACTGGATTCCTCTAATGCTATGGCAAGACACCAGCGCAAACATTCTTCATTCGCTTTTCAAAATGAGTTAAATGAAGAATCTCTTAATTTTCAATGTAGGGTAATGAGAAAAGATTCAAAAATGAAAAAACAGCAAGCCAACGAAAACCTAATCATGAAATCGATGTTCTATCTAATATTTGTATGTCTGACTTTGCTCTCTGCTCCAGTCGTTGCTGATCCCGAAAAAACGCAAGTAATAATTGTTGGTGCAGGCATAGCAGGCTTAGCCGCCGCTAAAGATCTTCAAGACTCAGGCTATAGCGTTATCGTTCTCGAGGCAAACAATAGAATAGGCGGAAGAATTTATACAGACAGATCCTTAGGATTTCCATTAGAGATAGGCGCAAACTGGATTCACAGCAATCAGTTAGAAAGCAACCAACTAATGTCTCTAAAAAAAGAGTTAGATCTGAAAACAAACATAAGCACCCTAGACCCGCTGGATTTTAAAATATTTGATAAAGACGGGAAAGTCATAACTTTATCAGAAGAGGATTATGAAAAGATCGAATTTAGGATAGGATTAGTTGCCTACATTGCTTCATATATCAAGCCTTCCTCAACCTTAGGAGAAGTTATAGATTTCTTAAAAAAGTTAGGCCTATTGTCATTTGCGCCAGATGCTGTTCTTAAAGCCTTTCTCCAGCAGCTCGAACTGGGCGCTGCAGAAGATGAAGAAAATATACCAATTGGCGTACTAATATCAGAATCAGCATATATGGAGGATGCCGGAGAAGACGAAGAGGTTTTCGGCGGATTTGATCAATTCACGACTCATCTATCCAAGAATCTTGACATTAAGCTGAAAAGCCCCGTTTCCAAAATTACATATTCATCTGATGGGGTAAAAGTATTTACAAATCACAAAACCTATATCGCTGATGCAGTGGTTGTGACTGTTTCTCTTGGGGTTTTGCAAAAAGGCCTGATTGAATTCATTCCTAATCTGCCAGTGGAAAAGAAGGAAGCTATTAACAACATAAGCTGGGGGAGCGTAAATAAAGTAATACTTAGATTTCCATATAACTTCTGGGGGCGTGTAGAAAATTTCTTTATAGAGAGAGAGGACAGGCACGCCTTCACTACTTGGTTTAGCAGTGAGGTAATGGTAAATGAGCCTGTAATTTATTCTTTCTTTTCTGGAGAATTCGCCAGAAATATGGAAACAAAAACAGACAACCATATCGTAGCAGAAGCTATGAAATCTCTGAAAATAGCATATGGGAATGAAATTCCTGAACCGGAAGCGCATCTAATTTCAAGGTGGGGATTGGAGCCATACATACTGGGATCTTACTCAGCGCCTGGGCACAACCAAGATGACTCCAAACTGCGAGCCGAATTAGCCAATCCAATTCAAAATAGAATATTTTTTGCCGGTGAGGCAACAAGTGTCCTAGAGTATGCATTTACACATGGTGCTTTAAATACAGGGCTAAGAGAAGCTAAAAAAATAAAGAAAATATATCCTTTGGCAAAATAGTCTTCCCCCATAACGGATATCGAAAGATCAGTATAGGTAAAATATTTTTTCAGATAGCACTACATAAATTTAAAGTGGAAATTTTGTGAAATATTTTTCAATCAAAAATACTATAGAGTACTTCTCATTTGGGTTGATGAAATAAAGAAGAGCTAAGGATATACAATAAAAAACAGTACAAAGACGAAGAAAGTCTCTCTGGCAGTCACAAATCTTAAAAAAATTTAGATTCGATTGCTAGAGTTGCGAACTTTACTCTGCTGCTACTGAACAATCGATC
>CAVODE010000110.1:0-4487 GCA_963694535.1 Dehalococcoidia bacterium | reverse complement strand
ATTCAGAACCACTATTTTACCGTCTCCAATAGAACCACTGCGCGCAGCTGTTTCTATCGCTTCGATTACGGAATTAGATTCGTCATCGTCAACTAAAGTTTCTATTCGTACTTTGTGAACAAGATTAACTTCGTATTCGGCGCCTCTATATGTTTCGGTGTGACCACCCTGACGGCCAAAGCCCTGTGCCTCAACCGCCGTCAGTCCACTGACGCCTGATTCCTTAAGTGCCTCGACCACGTCGTCGAGCTTGAATGGATTAATGTACGCGATGATTAATTTCATAATATTCTCCCTAATGAATTAAGTAATTATTTCGTTATTGTAACATATTAGAAACACTTTTGTCACTAAAGCGAAATATATAGAGATAGAACGGAATGTGTTTGTCAGAGCTTTGATTATATTTTTATTATAGGAGTTTGTCGTGGATTATTGGGCTAAACTTATTAGGAATACTAGTAGGAGTAGAAGCTGATGTGTAAAGAAAAACCAAGCGGCATGGACTACGCAAAGGCATGGATTAGTAATTGGCAAGAGTCAGACGATCCGTTTGCTCTCAAAGTATGGCACGTTACCAGAAATTATGCCAAAAGAGTGAGGACATTGTCTACCTGCTGCGGTAATGATGGCCAAGTAGGTTGTTGACTTCGCGACGTTGGCTCCGGTTCGGAGTCAAAATAAAAGTAGTGTGGCGGGAATGCGTGGGGGTCGAACCCACCTAAGACAACGACGTTGCCTCACAACGGTTTTGAAGACCGCGAGCGCCACCGGACACTATCCACTCCCGTATTGATAGTAGCTCGAGAAGTGACAAAAGGCATTTATGCTTAGAGCTCGAGAGTTCTATGGTTATACTGGTCGAGAATATAGTTGGAGTAAGCAATGACTGATGAAGGTTCAGGTGAGTATACGTTAGACGAGCCGAGCGCAGAAGATCGTGCACAGGCAAGCGAATCTAATATTCAAAAGATGGATAAATTTGTTGAAAACTTTGCAAACAAGTCAGGAACAATGTTGCATCCTAATCGGGAGATCACTGATTTTTTAGTGATAGGGTTGGCAAAAAATATTGATGAGACGGGAAAGCAATTGTGTCCCTGCATGTTTTTTGAAGACAAGGAAGAAGAGATTCGGAAAAAGTCTTGGATATGTCCATGCGAAGAAATGCAGCGATGGAAGTATTGTCACTGACTGCTTTTTTGCGATGAGGAAGGTCTTCCCATCACCGAATATTTACCCGAGGATCACGAAGGTAGGGAGGCCTATGGCCTGCGAAAGGATCCTTTACCTGATAAAGGTCGCGCATTAGGTCGTTTAGAGGAAGCGCGGGGAACCAAGGTCGAAAAAGGAAAACGAGCAGAATAATTCTGCTCGTTAATCATTGGTGAAAGAGGCTTTTCGTATTAGGCGATTGCCTCTTTTAGGTGTGATTCTAAGTCTGATTTTGGCCTAAAACCAACTATCTGGCCAACTTGTTCACCACCCTTAAAGATTAACAGAGTGGGAATGCTACGAATGCCATATTTTCCAGCTACTAGTGGATTCTCATCAGTATTAAGCTTGACGAATTTAACCTGGCCATCGTAGTCATCTGCTAACTCTTCTACTACCGGAGCTACCATTCTACAAGGACCACACCAAGGCGCCCAGAAGTCAACAAGTACTGGCAGTTCACTCTGGAGTACGTCGGTGTCAAATGTGTTGTCAGTTGTGTCAGCTGGCTTAGTCATAGATATTCCTTTTCTCTGAAAATTGTAGAAACTATTTACAAAACTTTCGTATCATGAAGCATAGCATGTCACCGCTAGTCAATTTCTGATGGGGTGATGATGCGTGCTTCCTCATCTAGAGCTAACGCAATATTATTTTTTACCGCGTAATCTGCCGTGGTGAGTGCCGATGCGATAGCAGTACTATCACTGCGACCATGGCCGATGAAAATGGGGCCTTGCACACCGAGAAGCATGACGGCACCATGTTTTCTGAAATCAAGACTGTCTCTTGTGTATTGCAAAGCAGGTGAGAGGAGTAGCCCTCCAATCTTAGCTCTCATGCTATCTTCGGCCGCAGTCCGTAATGTGGAGATAAGGGTTCCTAGAATGCCTTCGCCAAGCTTTATACACATATTCCCGGTGAAACCATCAGTAACAATGACATCTGCGCCACCTACTGCTGAGCCTCGACTTAAAATATCATGGGCTTCGACATTTCCCACAAAGTTTAAGTGCTTTTCTACAGTCAGTAATTTATGAGTTTCAATCACTAAGTTTGAGCCCTTTGTTTCTTCAGATCCGATTGAAAGCAAGGCGACACGTGGTGTTTGAATTTTAAAAACAGATCTCATATACGCGCTTCCCAAATGGGCGAACTGAACTAGTTGTGGTGGGCGGGCATCCGCGTTAGCTCCAATGTCTAGGAACATGACCTGTTTGCCATCTGATGTGGGAAGAATTCCGCCTAAAGCAGGTCGTTCGATACCAGGAAGACGACCCAGTCCCACTAAAGCTGTAGCCATGGCGGCTCCGGTATTCCCGACTGATAAAAAGGCGTCAATTTCTCCGTTTTTAAGAGTGTTAATTCCGACCCATAAGGAGGTTTGGCGATTTCCGCGCACTGACAAGGCGGCATGTTCATCCATTGGTACAGCCTCGGGCGCATGGATGATATCTAAAGCACTTTCCGATCCTTGGCGAATAAGCTCTCGTTCGAGTATTGCGCTATCTCCGACAAGAGTGACGTCGATACCTGCACGTTGAGCTATTAATGCTCCAGCAACTGTGCTCGCTGGAGCATTATCGCCACCCATAGCGTCTATTGCTATCGCCATTTTTGCCTCCAGCATAACTGCGTCTTCTGCATTGAAATATTTTAGAGGCTCAAGGGAGATTTTGTCGCTTCAATAATGCAATTTGACGAACACCGTCGCCGTAGGGGCTCAGGTCATAATCTCCGTATAGGTCAATCAATTCCATACCGGTTAAATTCGCAGCTAATTGTATTTCACCGGGTGTGATTGTGAGTAGCGAAAATTCAGCAGTGACGCGGTGCAGCGGCGCTGCACCTGCACTATGAGTATTTTGATTTACTTCATTTGTGATGTCATAGTGCCAAACTACATGCTTTAGAGAAGCGGCAGGCTCGGGTTCTATGATTACAGTTTTTGTAACTCGGTGAAGTTCTAGCGGGGAACCAATGTTGATAAGCTGGCTCCAATGCTGAATCGGAGGCATGGGGGGGTGAGTAAAATCGTCTGGGAGCGGTGCGTCAACGTCTATTGCCGCTATTCCTTCATCACTAAGATGTTTCTCAATCATCGTAAAAGTATTAACCACCTCATTGATGTCTCGACAATGTTGAAGAGTTCCCATTGGGGCACAGATCACATCAAACCGTTGTGGAAGTTCAAAGTCTGTCATATCAGAAAGGATTAAATTAATTTCAACATTCTGTTTCTCGGCAAGTTTAGTGGCCTCGGCAATCATCTGTTTAGAGACGTCGATACCAGTAACAGTCGCTCCGCTCTTGGCGAGCCCAACACCAATACGACCTGTACCGACGCCAAGCTCCAGAATATTTTTCCCATGAGTTTCAGATAACCATTGGTAAAACTCAAGATCTTCGCGGGGGAATGCTGCGAAGTCTAGATCGTATAAAGGGGCAATAAGATTTATATTTTCTAGGTCAGATTGGTTGGGCATTTGGGCGAGGCATTACCTAAGCTACTTTAGTTATTATAAGAATAGTAGAGTACCAGTTGATATGTGCCATAACGAGAAGATTAGGAGTGAGTATTTTGACTAATTATCGAGAACAATTTGGCAGAGAAATAGGTAAAAAATTTAAGGATTCCACACCATGATGGACAGAGTTACCCAGTTCTCATGAAGGGAAGACGTCTAATGTCGTGATAACTCTCTTTAACGACACTGATTTTTCGCATTTCGGTTGTTATGGCTCAAATATTGATACCGATACTTTGTCTTCTGTCACAGACAGTTATAAGGCATTATCCTCGATTCACAGGCAATATCCACAGTGTTGGAGTTGAAATTTAACCGTATACGACAGGATTAAGACTAATTTCAAAAAATTCTGACGATGTCTATGCAACTAATCTGTAATCATTTAGGCTGTCTTGATAACTAAACTATTACACCTAAATTAGTTGATTCAGTTACAATTTGGCCAACAAGTAATCGACAAATATTCTTCGTATAAAGGGAGTGATTGATGACCAAGTGGGAACAGTTATACAAAGAGAAACTACAAACAGCTGACGAAGCTGTGGGTATGATTCCAGATGGAGCTCATATCATTCAAACTATTGGGTTTGCTGAGCCTCCAGCAATATTGCGCGCAATCAATCAAGGAGCTAAAGGCGGACGTTGGACTGAGCTTCATATGTACTCTTTGCTTCCGTTAGCTGCCACTCGAGAATACTTGCTTGCGGAAGACGTGCGAGACGTTATTCACTGGCATTCACT
>CAVODE010000109.1:0-4506 GCA_963694535.1 Dehalococcoidia bacterium | reverse complement strand
ACAGCGCACCAGTCATTGCATCGAATCCGGTAGCGAAGATTAAGGTATCGAAACTAAACTCTTCACCCTTAGCAATAACTCCCTGCTCGGATATCTTATCTATCCCCGCCTCCCCTATGTCTACCAGCGTCACATTGTCGCGGTTAAAGGTTCCGTAGTAATTGGTATCGACACACAAGCGTTTACAGCCCAGCACAGTTTTTGGGCACAGAAGCTCGGCCACCGCTTGATTTTTTACAATATCGTGTATTTTTCTGTGTACAAATGTTGCTGCAGTTTTATTGGCTTCGAGATTGCTACCAATGTCATTGAAGCTTGCAAGAAATGAAAGGCCACCGTCATTCCAACGTGATTGATAATAGGCATCGCGCTCATCACTTTCTAATGCGAGCGCAGAGACTGGATTAGGGTTGTTGTTAAGCGCCGCATAACGCAGAGAGTTACTTCTTCTAAATTCGGCGTAATCTGTTTTTATAGATTCTTCATATTCCTTATCGGTCGCCGAGTTGTGTGCAGGAATCGAATAACTGGCTGTGCGCTGGAAAACAGTCAAGGATTTAGCTTTCTCAGCGATTAGGGGGATCGCTTGAATCGCCGACGAACCCGTGCCAATGATGCCGACATCCTTGTCTTCAAAATCTACTTCGTGTTTGGGCCAATCGCCCGTGTGGAGTACTTCTCCGGCGTAGCTCTCCAAGCCTTCGAATTTTGGAATATTAAATTTGGAGAGACAGCCCGTGGCCATAACACAAAACTGGGCTTCGATTACTTCTTCACTGTGTGTGGTTAGTATCCACCGCGAGGACTCTTGTAGAACCATTGAGGTAACGCGAGTGCTAAACTGAATGTCTCTGCGCAAATCGAATCGGTCAGCAACGTGATTGGCGTATTCTAATATTTCTGGTTGCGGCGCATACTTTTCTGACCAGCTCCATTCCTGCTGTAATTCTTCGGAAAATTGATAGGAATACTCTAAGCTGTGAACGTCACATCTCGCGCCTGGGTAACGATTCCAAAACCAAGTTCCGCCCACTCCATCTCCGGCTTCAACTACTTTAACGGTAAACCCTAGTCCTCTAAGCTTGTGCAAGGCATACATGCCCGCGAAACCAGCGCCAACAACTACAACATCGAACTTCTGCATTTTATTTTTATCCAATCCTAACAACTTAACTTATCTCACCCGCTCTAAACTCTAATCTTCACTTCTCAATTCTTAACAACATACCCAGTTTTATAGTGACTCAGCGTACTTCTAGAACAGTTACCTTAACATCAACATGGATTGTCAGAAGCACCTTAAGAGCTTATAGTCACATAGACTTCAAATAAATAATACAGCTTCAAACAGTGACGGCCCATGACAAAAACCTATGATAAGGACCTCGGGATGAATCAGTCGATTAGTCGGCGGGATTTCATCAATGGTTTTGCAGCTCCCCTAGGTGGAGCACTCCTGATGCCTAGGCTTACGGGTTCCTCGGCGCAATCTTCATCATCTCCTGACTACTACCCGCCGTCGCAGCTAGGACTGCGTGGCAGCCATGATGGCTCTTGGGAAGTAGGACATCAGATGCGCGACCAGCGAGGCTGGGATCTATCGTTAGCCAGTGATACTGGCGAAGAATATGACCTGATTATCGTCGGCGGCGGCATCAGCGGTTTATCTGCAGCGCATTTTTTCCTCGAGCAAGCTGGAAGTGATGCTCGCGTGCTAATCCTCGACAACCATGATGATTTTGGCGGCCATGCTAAACGCAATGAATTTGACTACAACGGTCGAATGATGGCGCTCAATGGCGGCACACTCAATATAGAATCTCCCGAACGATATAACGCGCCGTCCTTAAAACTACTCAAAGATATCGGTGTTGACCTTGATCGTTTTCTCAGCGACACAGCGCAGAGCCGTTCCATGTATCGGCGCATGGGCTTGGGCTCGTCCTATTTTTTCGACAAAGAAACATGGGGCAGTGACAAATTAGTGAAGCGCGAAGGCTATGGCTACTCGGAAAATTTTCTTAATGAATCTCCTTTGTCTGATGTGGCCAAAGAAGACCTCCGTCGTCTTTATAGTAGAAAGCTTCCGGATTACATGCCGGGGCTTTCTTCTGATCAAAAGAAGCAGCGACTGAGCAAGATTAGCTATACCGATTTCCTACTGAACACTATTGGCATAGACCCACAGGCGATGTGGTTTTTCAAAGACTCAGGAAACAGCAGTTTCGTTGTTGGTGCTGATGCGCTGCCGGCGTTGTTTGCTTGGCAATCAGGCAACCCAGGATTTTCTGGTATGGATTTGGATTCATCTCCGGAGGGGATGCTCGCGGATCTTCCCGGCGGTCATCATGGCCGTCAACTACCCGGTGAAATCTCAGTTCATTTCCCAGATGGCAACGCTACAGTAACTCGGCTGTTGGTGCGAAAACTAATTCCCGATGCCGTACCAGGACACACACAGGAAGATGTGAGTACTGCACGAGTGGATTACAGCTTGCTTGATAAGAGCAATCAATCCACTCGCATCAGACTTAACAGCACTGTGGTGCACGTGCGTCATCAAGGCAGCGGAGCAGGCCGGTCTGTTGAAGTGAACTATGTGCATAACGGGCTCACGCATAAAGTTCGCGGCAAAGCCTGCGTAATGGCCTGTTGGAATACTGTTATTCCTTACTTGGTTCCAGAATTGCCTGCCCAGCAAAAAGAAGCCTTGGCCTATGGCACGAAAGGTCCAGTGGTTTACACAAGTGTTGGTATTAAAAACTGGAAGGCTTTTGAGAACTTGGGTATTAATCGAATCTACACGCCTTCAATGCATCACTACAGAGTGTTGTTAGATGAAGCCGTAAGTTTGGGAGATTTACGCCATGCTGAATCCCCCGATGAGCCGATAATATTAAGTCTAGCTCGCTATCCTGCAGCCCCCGGATTACCTAAAAAGGAGCAGTTGATAGAGGGTAGGCGGGAGCTGCTCAACACGAGCTTCGAATTTTATGAGCGCAGTATTCGTGACCAGCTTGGCCGAGTATTGGGTGGTGGTGGCTTCGATCCGGGGCGAGATATTTTTGGCATTGCAGTGAATCGTTGGCCCCACGGATATTCTTATACCTACAACACGCTAGATGAACCATGGGACTGGGTATTTACCTCTTCCGACGAGCGGCCCTGTGTAGTCGGCAGGCAGCCCTATGGGCAAATAACTATTGCCAATGCGGATGCTGCTGCAAGCCCACATACGGATGCTGCAATCCTAGAAGCGCATCGTGCCGTCGAAGAAATAATGAGCTTTATTTAGTCGATGACACTAATTCGGCAATATTACAAACCCAACAACAAAAATAAGCTTCGGATTGATTTAGCATCGATCCAAGCGCACTCATCACTCTAAAGAGTTGGTGATTGCACTCTTGTTAGTATCCCTTAACTTTTTTACTTCGACTTTCATTCAAGCAAGTTTTTATTGAAAAAGGAGACTAGGCTGTCATAAAATTCAGTTCGGTTTTCTTCATCAAAAAATCCATGACCTTCGTTTCGCTTATACAACCATTCATAAACGACGCCTGATTCGTCAAGTTTCTCGCGCAAATTGTTCGCCTGTGAGATCGGCGCTCTTCTGTCTTGGCCTCCATGAGCTAGAAAAATTGGAATTTTTATATTGTCAGTAAAATTAACTGGGGATTGCTGCTTCAATTCTGTTTCGTCAACACCAACGGCATCTTCTAAGTAGATGCCACCACCGGGATTAAAAGGAATATCACTATCGTTCAATGTGGTCAGATCGTAGATTCCAGAATAGCCCGCGGCGCATTGATATTTGTCTGGTTCTTGTACTACTGAGGCAAGTGCTGCGAAGGCTCCGTAACTACCTCCATAAATACAAATTTTATCTCTCGCTGCTAGTCCATTTTGTACTGCCCAAGTTGTGGCTAACGAAATATCGCGTATCATTCCCTTCCCCCACTCGCCGTAACCCAAACGCTGAAATTCACGACCATAACCGCCAGACCCGCGAAAATTTACCTGTAAAACATTAAAACCGTGATGGGCAAGAAACTGAACTTCTCTATTAAAATTGAGATCGTCTCTCAGACCTATCGGCCCTCCGTGAGGAATGACTATCATCGGCTGATTATCTGATGGGGTGTTAGTCAGCGCTACCAAGCCGCGTAACTCATGGCCCTCAGTGCTACTAATTGTAAAAGGGTGTACCTGTGCCATTCTATCTTTAGCTAACAGGCTATTAGCAGAACCGATTTCCACTAGCTGTGTTGAGCTAGTATCTAGGATCAGATAATCACTGACCCTTTGAGGCCCTGATATTTCCAATATGGCTTTCTCGCCATTTCTCGTCGCACTGGTCACGCGTACCAGTTCATCAGGAAATGCTAAATCGAGACTTTTATGCAAATCTATGTCCTGGTGATCGCCAAAGTAGTGTTTTTCCAACACATTGCCGTAGAACTTCACACCTATAATTTTATCCTGCCTGTTTGACAACACGATATC
>CAVODE010000108.1:0-4583 GCA_963694535.1 Dehalococcoidia bacterium | reverse complement strand
CTGAGTTAGGCTCAGCCACGATTAATATTCGCGGGAATACTGTTGCACTTTGGTTTGATAAATCAATCTCGATCGACAAGGGTTCGGTATACTGCACGCCTTGTTTCGGGTTGATAAAAAAACCATTAGTCCATTCAGCTGAATTCGCGGCTAATAGGTAGTCTTCATTTGCTGGGATGAGATGTCCAAGATTAGCTTGAATTTTCTGATCTAACTCTGGATCGTGGACGGAATCAATTAGGCCACGAACTACCAACTCCTCTGGGCAAGAAACTATTCGTATCACTTGGTCTTCAGTTTTTAATCGTTTCAAGCTGAAGATGTCGAGAGCAGAGACGTCCGTGTATTTCCACGGACGATCGGTCGAGGTAGGGAGTACTTTCTCATCCAACGTCTGCTGAGCTAGCGCGCGGTATTCAGTAAGCCAGGCTGGTGAATTTGATTGTGTGGCAGTCATTAACTAACCCACAGACCCTTCCATTTGAAGCTCTATCAGCCTATTTAGTTCGATCGCGTATTCCATTGGGAGTTCTTTGACGATTGGTTCAACGAAGCCATTTACCACCATTTTTGCTGCTGACTCTTCATCAATTCCTCTTGACATCAGATAAAACAGCTGGTCTTCACCCAGACGAGAAACCGACGCTTCATGACCAATATTGACCCGCTCCTCATCAACTTCCATAGTGGGGTAGGTGTCAGAGCGAGAGAGTTCATCTAGTAACAGTGCATCGCATCGAACCGTGGAGGAAGAATTTGTGGCGCCTTCATGAACCTTGAGCAGGCCTCGGTACGAACTTCTTCCAGAGCCTCTTGAAACGGATTTCGAAACAATAGCAGATGTTGTATCAGGAGCGACGTGCACAATCTTGCCGCCTGCATCTTGGTGCTGTTGATCTCCAGCAAACGCTAAGGAGAGTATCTCACCATGCGCACCGGGTTCCATCAAATAAACTGACGGATATTTCATCGTTAGTTTGGATCCAATGTTACCGTCGACCCACTCCATTACGGCATTCTCGTACGCGTAGGCTCGCTTTGTTACGAGGTTATAGACATTGTTTGACCAATTTTGAATGGTCGTATATCTAACCCGTGCATTTTTCTTAACAATAATTTCTACTACAGCTGAGTGTAGCGAGTCAGATGAGTAGGTAGGTGCGGTGCAACCCTCCACATAATGTATGTAGGATCCCTCATCAGCGATAATCAAGGTGCGTTCGAACTGCCCCATATTTTCAGTATTAATACGGAAATATGCTTGAAGTGGAACTTCAACGTGGACGCCTGGCGGTACATATATAAATGAACCCCCTGACCAAACAGCTGTATTAAGCGCTGCATACTTGTTATCACCAGATGGAATGATTGTCGAAAAGTGCTCCCGAACCAAATCTTCGTGTTCACGTAACCCTTGATCCATACCTAAAAATTGGACCCCCTGAGCCTCCAGATCTTCACGTATGTTGTGATAGACAACTTCACTATCATATTGAGCACCCGCGCCCGCCAAAAATTGTCTTTCGGCCTCGGGGATTCCTAACTTGTCAAATGTGTCCTTAATATATTCAGGCACGTCTTCCCAATTGGTAGAATCGGTGTCAGTCGCCTTGACGTAGTAATGTATGTTATCAAAGTCAATTGCATCTAATACGTCTGGAGATCCCGCCCATTTTGGATTCTCAAGCCTGTAGAAAGTTTCAAGAGCTTCGAGTCGGTATTCAAGCATCCACTCAGGCTCTTCTTTCATAGCCGAGATTTCTCTAACGAGGCCTTCACTCAGACCTTTCTCCGCCATAAAAAGAGGCTTTTCCGTGTCATGGAAACCCCATTTATATTCTCCGACAGTGTTTCTTACGTTAGGGTCAACGGTCGTCATATCAATGCCTCCTCTGATATATTTAGTTCTCTAAGTAGAGGGTCATATCCCTCACCTTCGATTCGTTTGGCTAGGTCGAAGTCACCAGATGCAACTATATTGCCACCCACCAATATATGAACGAAATCAGGTTCGATATAATTTAGTATCCGTTCATAGTGGGTTATCAATAGTATACCCATATTTGGATCTCTCAGAGTTTTTATTCCTTCGGCCACAGTTCGCAACGCATCGATGTCTAGACCTGAATCGGTTTCATCAAGAATCGCGAGCTCCGGCCTAAGCATTCCGAGTTGCAGGATTTCTGCGCGTTTTTTCTCACCGCCAGAGAAGCCATCATTCACATATCTGCGAGCAAAATCTTCCGACATTTTTAAACGGTCTAGCGTCTCTCGCAGTTGTGCAATGAATTCTCGGGCAGAGACATCCTCACCTGTTCGAGCCTTAATTGCTTCACGAATCAGATTTACAAGAGTTACACCCGGTATAGCCGTAGGGTACTGAAATGAGAGGAAAATACCGTTTCTAGCGCGTTGATCTGCGGCCATGTGGGTAATATCTTCACCTTTGTATGAGACGTTGCCTCGGTCAACAGTATAGGTAGGACTTCCTGCAATCGTCGACGCGAGAGTACTTTTTCCAGAGCCATTCGGGCCCATTAAGGCATGCACTTCGCCTGGCTTAATAGTTAAATTAATGCCTTTGAGAATTTTTACATCAGGCCGTTCAGTGACCGATGTAGCGAGATCTGTGATTTCAAGCAACGAACTATTTTCATTGGCTGTCATTAATTTACATTACCCTTCGCGAGTGCTGTTTATACAGATAGAACCTTATGTTTTTCTAGTTTCACCGATAACGACCATAGCGTCAAATTAATGTCATTTATATGACTTAAGTATTAATGTGTTTTATATGATTTAATTCGTGTAAATGGCATTGGTTGACCAAGATATGTCTAGTTTACTTAGGTTTTTGGACTAAATATTCGCATGAAGTATTTCCAGAAGCGATAGTCCCGACCTGTTGCACTTCGGTTCCAATCAATAGTTCGATAGTTCTGCGGTCAGCTTCACAGACCGCGGCAGTTGTTCTTGATAGTGTCTTAATCGGACAGGAAGGAGTCGACAAAACGAAGTCATTCCCATCAGTTCGTATAGATCTGAGTATGCCTTCTTCGGAAAGTAACGAGACTACCTCGACAAGCTTCGCCTCAAATGTTTTCGCTCTCATATTCCCAGCATAGTCAGCTGCAACTAGCTCTGCTAATCGTTCCGAGATGAGTTCAAGAATCTCCGTGCCATCTTTTCCACTGATTTCTAAGTCTGAAAAAGACTCAAGTGCGCGCGCGATCCTTCCCAGCAATCGTCTATAGTCCATGGCCGACTTTAGCATTTCAGAAGTATCAGAGAGTCGAAATACACTTGTAGGTCTGCCACGAACTGTTTTTTTTAAATCATCTTGACGTGGAATGTGTGATGTGATTAATTGATCTGCGACTAGAAGGTCTAAATGCCGCCGCACCGCACCGGCAGACAGGTTTAAAGATTTGGCTATTTCGATAGCCGAGAGTTCTTCAGACTCAATTAAATCCAGTATTTGCTCACGAGTTTCATTCATACGTATATGTCGATAGTCTTAATAATTCCGATCGGGCCAAATAGTCTTTATTCATTTAAACTATCGTCATATGGTTTTGGTTGTCAACATGACGACAACAACCAGGGTAGTTTTTTGACCCTCGTCTACATATATTGGCCACCATTCATGGTTAGCTGAGAACCCGTATACCAGCCCCCATTCGGACCACAAAGGAATGCAACCGTTTCACCGACTTCTTCTGCGGTACCAAATCGTCCAAGTGGAATATTTGAGAGAAGTGTTTGCTTGATTTCATCAGGAAGAGCAGCAACCATATCGGTTTCGACAAATCCTGGACAGACAGCATTGACTGTTATTCCGAATCGAGCCACTTCCTTAGCGGTGCTTTTTGTGAACGCAATCATACCGGCTTTTGAAGCGGCGTAGTTTGACTGCCCAATGTTACCCATTTGACCAATTATTGAGGATATTTGAATTATCCTTCCAAAACTGCGCTCACGCATCCCATCGAGAACAGCATTTGTCGTATAGAAGCAAGAGGATAAATTAGTATCGATTACTTCACGCCACGCATCACCTGTTAACCGTTGTACCGTCTTGTCACGATTTATTCCTGCATTGTTGACAAGTATGTCAACTTGTCCAAATTCATTCTCGGCGGCTGTAACTAAGTTACGAGCTTCTTCTTCGATTGAAACATTGCCTTGAACTATCAGTACTTTTGATCCAAAGGTTTCAAGCTCAGTCTTGGTCTCCTCGGCAGCGTCTCGATTCGCAACATAATTAAGAACTATTGAAGCTCCTTTTTGTGCGAGTGCTGTGGCGCACGCTTTTCCAATACCTCTACTGGCACCCGTGACTAAGCCTATTTTTCCTGTTAGTTCTTCCGACATAAACTTCCTCTCGTTATTTATCAATTCAAAGTATATGGAGTAAATATGCTAACGTCGGCGTTAAAAAAATGAAACAAAGTTTCAAGAATTTGAAAGTTAAACAACGGTGACGGGAGTATATTCACCCCATTCTTCACGCAAAATCTGGCAAATTTCTCCCAGCGTGGCATAAGCCCGCACAGATTCGATTATTGCAGGCATAAGGTTAA
>CAVODE010000107.1:0-4605 GCA_963694535.1 Dehalococcoidia bacterium | reverse complement strand
TCAGAAACATGAAGGCACGTTATATCGTTGAAACTCAGGAATGGAAGACCAGTGAAATCAACTCGGATACCAATGCCGGTGAACTCCTCGCCATTGGATTGAGTGCCATAAATCTCGGCGATGAGGCGATGATTGAGAAAGCTATAGCAAGGCTGCAAGAAATGGCGGAATCACGACCGGATGATACCAATCTCAATATTATCTATCGGGAAGTGGCTGGGTTGTCGCTTGCCAGACAAGGTAGAACCGAGAAGGCCCAAGCGTTATTTGATGAAGCGATTGCACTCACAGATGCCCAGTTACCGCCAAGGGGCTCTGCAAATCCCTATAAACCTGCCTACGAACTCTATGGAGAGGTCATGTTGGCTCAAGGACAGGCAGAGAGAGCCATCGAATTATTCTCTGAATCCCTGTTGAGAACGCCAAACAAATCCTGGTCCGTGCTTGGTTTAGCCCGCAGTTATGTGGCACAGGGCCTAAGTGATCAAGCGCGCGAGCAATACCAAAAATTGACTCAAATATTAGTTGACGACCAACTACCTGGCTATCAGGAGGCATTATCCTATCTGGCCGCTGGAGGGGATTAGCACGGCTCGAATTAATCCGGAAAATGGAGATGCCATAATTGTATTGGAAACAGGCCACCCGTCACTGACAACTAAAATCTGCTCACATTGGGTGCTATGGCAGACGGGCTCTGTACAGTCTTCCATATTGGTAATTTGCGCCAGTCTTTGTTGTGAATTCAAAGCCAGTGGCATAAAAATCAGTGCTTTAATGAGCCCTCTAGCAATATAGTTTGTCATATTGTTTTTCCACTTTTTCATAGGGAAGACAACATACTCTGGTCAGTACCCCCACCCCGGGGGGTACACCCCCTTTGCACGAAGATGGTCCCATCGCACCTGTATACATATTATTGTGGACGAACACTACGATATTAAAATCCTTAAATCTTAAACTAATTTAATAATACGGCGATCGCCATATTAATTTGCTATGTTTGAAGTTCTAAAAACTAGATATAGGAGTATTGATTTTGTCTGAACTAATTGGAGAATTTTCGCTAAAACATGACGGTAATACATACGGGACTAATTCTGCTGGAGAGATAACAGTCGTTTCAAATTTCAAAGGAGAGGCAACGGAATTTGGAACTGTATGGGGAACTCTAACCTCTTCCCATGCTTTATCAGATTCAAACGCGACAAGCGGCGAAGTCCAGTGGGTAGGAGACGCTTTTCTGCCCGATGGGTCAGTGCTTGGAGGGATTGGGCAAGGGACTTGGGAAAGGAGCGGGCATGAATGGAAAGTTACTATGATTGTCGATGTGTCCAATGGCGACAAACACCGCAGTGAAGGGGCCATGGATTTGGAAACATTAATCTATTCAGGAAAACTATTTAAAGAATAGCCTTTATTTTGATCTATAGAGGATGTACGGACATCCTCTTTCAACTAGGCAAGAGTGATTAGGTTACTACTTGTCATATCAGAACCCACCCTCACTTTTCCAAGTAGGTTCTATTGCACTTTTTCTCACTGATAAATAAAAATTGATGCGCCTAACGTTAGTAGCCGAAATGTTAAGCTTAATTACGGATATATAAATGTGGAAATTAGTTCGGAGTCCTTGGCACAAAAGTTGAAAGCTCACTAAACCAATTCTCAACAACGGCGAGAGTTGTTTGATCTGCATAAGCGCTATCAGAAAACTCTAAGCCATCAGAGTCCGAGGTCGACAAAATAATGAAATTATCATCGGTGGGATCGTAGACATAGGCCGGGAATGTTAGATGATTCTCGACGATTGTATGCTCGAAGAGAAATTCTGGTTCTTGTAAATCCATGAAAGTTCTTGTTTCAGACGAAAGCTCTTCATAATCCACTTTGAAAAACCGATTGCCGCTTCTGAAAAATATTTCATTACCGCTGGGCGACCATATTGGGCTAGCTGCGTCCAACGCGCTAATTTGCCATTTTCCTCCATCTATATCAGGGTACGGCCTGATATAAATTTGGTTTGAGCCTGACTCATTGCTTACATAAGCAATCCATCGGCCGTTCGGGGAAGTCGCTATGCGCGCCCACCAAACCTCTTCGGTATTAGGCGAGACTTCTATTTGGTTAATGTTTAGCTCAGAGTTTTCATTATCTGACAAATCGAGTGACCAAAGTGCTCCTTGCCCGATTTGCGCTGCACCGCTATAGAAAAATAATCGATTGTCTATAGCAGATAACGATTGAATCTGATACGCCGCAAATCTTGAGGGGTCACTGAAAACTTCAAAGGCTTCGCCGGACCCGTCTGAAGGGACTGCCCAAATCCCGCTTAAGTTCTGAGCCTCAGACAAATTATTGAATAATAGTGTGGATATATCGGAGCTCCATCGAGCTCGATCAGAGTTTCCTCCGAATGTTCTGCGGCCGGCAACATTACGCTGAAAATCCCATACCCATATATCTGATTCTGAACTTTCGTAGGCAGTATAAGAGAGTTGCGAACCATCGGGTGAAATAGCTAACTGACCGACCCTTCCAGAAATGTCGATAGTTTCTAATATGTCGCCAGAGCGAGACACTACATTTATATCTAAATTCGCAGTGGCTACTGCTACATCGGTGCCCGGCAAATATATTAGGCGTCCATTTTTAGAGAAAGAGTAAGCAGCACTTCCAAGTATGCCGTTGGTTTGTATGTTCTCAATGAGCTTTACTTCATTACCGCTGATTTGGGATCGGTCTAAATCAAAAGGAACGGCCCATAATGAAGATCCTCTAACAAAAACTATGTGACCGGTTTCTTCGACAAATCTTCCGTTGAAAGCGTTAGTAACTATTTCTTTGGAGGTGCCATTTTCTTGATCGTATAGTAAAAGAATGGAGTCAGAATCCGCGACTATGGAAGATGAGGATACGAGGATTGTTTTTTCATCAGGTAAAACCTGAGGCCATCTATAAACTCGAGAAGCGTCCTGTTGATCAAAAGCATAGACTATTGATTGCTCTCCAGATTGTCGATCGAGTTCCCAAAGAAAGTCTTGGGCTCCTGTAAACGTGAGAGATGTGTCTCCTAAGTGATAACCACTTGTTCTGCCTAATCGGTTATCTAATAAATTTTGTGATGCACCGCCAGAGACCCTAACTTGCTGTAAAATACCTGAATCAAAGTACGTTACCCATTCTCCATCTTCAGAGAAATCTAGCACCCCATGTACATCAGTCCCCCATCGATATTCTGCTATTCGGTTGGATGTGCCCCCCCTCGATAGGTCTCTTATAAATATCTCACCAGCGCCATCATTGTTTATCGTATATGCGACATATCTTCCGTTCGGTGATATTACAATCTCAGTAGTTAGCCCCCACTCACTTGTACCTGTATTTCCTAGATTAAGATCAAATCTTGCGCTTTGAGACACATCTTGTTGAAAGCTCTGCACTCCGCCTGATACATCTTGATTTCGATTATTAGGTTGAAAGTCAAAAATATATGGCGATATGTAGAATGCAAAAAGCCCTATCAGGGCAATAATGGGTAAGCCGGTTAGAAGGAAAGCTTTCTTCGTTAGAGGGGAATTAGGTTTAATTTTTGTCTTTTTTCCCTCAGGTTCCTCAAAATGATCATCTTTTGAGTTCACATCAGACGCCCAGGCTATAACGCACGCTATAGGAAAACCAACCAACATTAGGAAAAGAATACTTTGTGCTACCCAAGTGGGCGCTCCGATAGTCGGTAATATGGCTTCTTGAGCTTGAAGTAAAAACCAACTCAATGCAGCATATGCGGCAGCAACTTTTGCTACATTGCGGTGCTTAAATTTTTTCCAGAACGCGTCCATAGCTTTGGCGCCTTATCTAGCAGTTAGCAAACTATTATTGAAATATTTTTATAAAAGCTAGCCATGCGAATAAGTCCTCTCAGCGATTAACACTAGATTAAAAATTAGGTTTCTAATTTCACAGGCTTTTTAGACGTCAGCCGAGACGTTGATTACCACAATAATTAGTTTTGATACTCACTGCAAGTGACTTAAAAGGTGCTCAATGGTCCAGATTTGGTCCAAAAATAGTTGAGGTAACGCGAGGGAAACTCGTAAGTTACTGATTTAATTGGTGGCCCACGAGGACTCGAACCTCGGACCGACGGATTATGAGCCCCTCGTTGACTGATCTTCACAACAGCCTGCGTTCTCTAAGTTATTGTATCACCTAGCTTTGTTGATTGTAGTTGTTGGTCTTGGATTGTAGTTAGTTGTCGCACAGTGGTCCAAATTTAGTCCAAGAAGTAGACCCCCCCCCTTGTTTATATAGACCGCCCAATCAGCACACCCACCCCCTGGGTTATCTCCGTATTTCAGGAATTCAATACCACCTGACCCTGAATCGATAAGTTCTGAAATTCGTCAGGCAATTTTTGATTCCCTAAATGTAAGGTAAAGTGCATGTGGAAGGATTTAGAAGGAACTAGATTGAGATATACTAATTGTTGGTACCAGTGGGCGGACTTGAACCGCCACTCCCGTGAAGGAACCGGATTTTGAATCCGGCGTGTCTACCAATTTCACCACACTGGCAATAATCGAATTCTGGTTGGCATAGGAC
>CAVODE010000106.1:0-4659 GCA_963694535.1 Dehalococcoidia bacterium | reverse complement strand
TGGAGCCTGCCAATGAAACAGGTTGGAAAACTCTCGCCAAGGATGTGACGCCAGGCGTAGTGTTTAGTGATGATTTGGTGAGTGTCGAGGCATTTTTAGTAGATCACGGAAATTGGGAGCATGCGTACGGGTATAAATTCATAACCCCTGACCGCACGATAGTTATTTCAGGAGACACGACTCTGAGTTCAGAGGTAGAACGACAATCTATGGATTGTGATGTTCTGATTCACGAGGCTTATTCGAATATTGGGTGGCTGGAGTACTCACCAGCTTGGCGTAAATATCATGCTGCTTTTCATACTTCTGCTGGTGATTTAGGTCGGTTGGCAAAGCGGACAAAACCCAAATTGCTCGTGATACATCATATCCTTAGAACGACGGAAGGCCTTTTAGATGAGGTGCGACAAGAATTTTCGGGAGATGTGACGATTGCGAATGATCTCGATATTTTCTGATGAATAATCGGTAGAGATTTGGTAGGTTGTTTGGTTGCAACGATAAAGTTTTCCCATAATTGAGGAGTTCAGGGTGATTTTTTTTGACTATACCGATGTTGGCTGGCAGATCCCTGACCGAGTGACCGAGGGCCATCGCCGAGCTTGGCACCGACTACAGCAGCCAGGTATGTGGTGGCGGGCTGAAGAGAAACTTGAAATTGCGACAGAAGTTCGCAACGCAGAAGGCATTAGAGAGCAATTCAAGGCGACTATTTCTCCCACCACAATCAAATTTCCGGAGAGAGTCTCATCGGAGCTTCCAGACACTGCACTTGAGGCAATTTATCGAATAGCTGCTGATCCAAGCAGGCTGTCTCGTGAGTGGTTTGATGGTCTAATTAATAGAGGACTTTCTGATGTTGAATATGTCGAACTTGTGGGAACTCTGGTAACAGTCCTGTCGATTGATGACTTTCATCGAGCGTTGGGGTTACCTCTCGAACCGTTCCCTGAGCCCGTGGCAGGAGACCCTGTACGTCGTCGACCCTCGGGAGCAATTGATGAGGGATCGTGGGTTCAAACAGTGCCACCCGATGCACTAGACCCAAAAGATGCAGCAATTTACGACGGCAGATCGGTTGCCGCAAACGTTGTACGTGCGCTGAGTCTAGTCCCTCCAGAAGTCGTGGCACTTGCTGATCTGGGGGCTACGCAGTACCTAAGTTATGTTGAAATGCGAGAACTTGTGAATATTGATCGAGACTTAAGCCGAGCTCAAATCGAATTCGTGGCTGTAAAAGTGTCAGCAGCCAACGAATGTTTTTACTGAACTACGCAACATTCATTAATGCTCGGTGCGAGCAGTAAAGCGACTGGTTCAGATCTCAACATCAAGGCGGTTACCGATGACTCTCAGGAGAGTTTAATTCCTCACGCAGGAATCCTCGCTCGGTTTGTGTATGCATTAGTGAATAGAGAGCCGAATCTTTCGGACGTGCGTGATGAACTGGTTAGAGAGGTAGGCGAGCAGGGGATGATTGAAGCCGCGGGAACGGCAGCTAACTTTCAACGTATGGGACGAGTTGCTGAAGCTATAGGCATTCCACTTGACGAAGCGTCGGTAACGATTGCGAACTCTCTTATTACTGACCTTGGTTTGCAACACTTTATGAGTGCTCAGAATACCTATAGGTAAATAGCACGAACTTACCTCTGGTACGAGTGGTGTAGGCTTCGATAGAGATGAGAGAATCTACAACCAAGCCAAACATAATTTTGATCAACTGTGATGATTTAGGTCATGGAGATCTCGGCTGCTACGGCTCAGATATAAACTCGACCCCACGAATAGATCAATTAGCTTCAGAGGGCATACGTTTTACTAATTTTTACATGGCGTCGCCCGTATGTTCACCTTCGCGAGCCGCGATGCTTACGGGAAGCTATCCGCTCAGAATTGGAATTCCTGAGGTGTTGTTTCCGAACTCACCGATAGGCCTGTCTTCATCCGAGGCCACTATCTCGTCAGTTCTGAAAGCAAATGGCTATAGGACCAAAATTATTGGAAAGTGGCACTTGGGTGATCAGCCAGAATTTCTCCCCACACGGCATGGTTTTGAGGAGTATTTTGGAATTCCGTACAGTAACGATATGGGAGTGATGAAAACCCCGCGACGACAATTTCCGCCACTTCCTCTTTTGCAGAATGAAGTAGTTATAGAACAACAGCCATTGCAGGAAGAATTAACTGACAGATACACGCGGGAAGCAAATGCTTTCATTGAGGAACATCAGGAATCTCCATTTTTTCTCTATCTCGCCCATATGCATGTACACAGGCCAGTTCTAGTAGCCAAGCGTTTCGTGGAGGCGAGTAGAAACGGGCGCTACGGTGCTGCAGTAGAAGCTATCGATTGGTCGGTCGGCGAAATTCTCGATCAGTTGGTCGAACTCGGGATAGCCAAAAATACTATCGTGATTTTTACGTCCGACAACGGCTCGATTGGAGGCAGCAATATGCCACTCCGGGGTATGAAGAATTCTACTTGGGAAGGCGGCATGAAATTGCCTTGTATTATTCGGTGGCCAAATCAAATCACAGCAAATAGTGAGAGCGCAAGTGTAACAACCTCTCTAGATTTCTTACCAACAATTGCCGCGATTACTGGGTGTGAGCTACCCCTGGATCGAATAATAGATGGCAGAAATATCGAATCTATTTTATTTGAGAGAAAAGATAAAAGCCCGCGAGATACTTTTTTTTATTATCTTCGGAGTACTCTTTGCGCTGTGCGATCAGGTAAATGGAAGCTGCATGTTGTTCGTGTCGAGCAGCAAGGAAATACGACGATCGAGAATCATAGCGTGCTTGAGTTGTATGACCTGGACAATGACCCAGGTGAACAAATAGATCTTTCTGCAGAGTACCCGAATGTCATTTTGGAACTTGAGGTACTACTAGAAGAGTGCAGGGTCGACCTTGGGGATGATTCGAGAAACTTGATTGGCACGAATCGTCGGTTACCTGGTCAGGTTGATACCCCAACCACTCTTACAACTTTGGAAAGTTCTGACCCTATCTATTGGGCTGAATACGATACGGATGAGTATGGATAATAAATTCTTAAGGGATGGTTTCGAAGCATACTAATCGGCGATGATCATTCTCCCAGAGGGTGGCGCTAGGCCATCGTAAAAAGTCCCAGCCCAAAGGGCAGTATTTATTACCAATATAGAGGAAGTTTGATGGTCTGGTGGTGTCTAGTTCTCGAACCCGTGTGACCCGACGCTTTTCGCCGGGTTCTTCACAATCCATCAGCTCATACCAATGGGTACTCAAAGGCTTGGCCTTGCTAACACAATGATTTTGCTTCAACGCAAGCCAATGAAGATAATTTTCACGCCACGGTTCTGTGATGTTTTCACGCATAGAGTCCATGGCATCCAATATTTCTTGCGAAGATCGGAAGATAGCAATTGAATTACCGTCGTTATCGACATCGCTCTCGACCATAATGCCAAATGATTGGTCACAGTCAACAACTGGCGCACCGAAGAGTCCAGAGCCGATCTCTCCATCGTCTATACGAAGCGCATAAATTAGTCGCGTTTCAGTTTCGTTGTTGCTTAGGTTTTTGACGATCGTGCCTTCGCCAAACCAGTTACCGTTATATACAAATGCCTTTGAATTGAAGATGTCAGTTGCTGTATTTAACTTAAGTTGAGCGTGTGTGGCGAGTTGAGGCGCATATATAAGTGCGAGATCGAGATCCTCGCGAATGCCGATTACCACGCCTCCCCCTAAAAAACGCTGCTCATAATCTCGGATAACAGGGGATCTCTGCTCTCCAAGAATATGTGCGGCAGTAATGAATTCGCCGTCTCCAATATGGAGTGCTACACCTATGTGATTGATGTCAAAAAAATTGCGTTGTGCTCCAACTATTACAGTCGCTGGTTGTACACATCCTGGTGCGGCAGAGACATTTACTCGCCCATGAAAAAAAGCGACGTAGACGAAGCTCGAAAGAAGTAAGAGCAGGAGAATAACTTCAAACCGCCAGTAGTTGAGGGTGGTTGCGAAAATTTTCAGAGGGAGCCTCATAGACCTAGGGTTGTATTTGAATTTGTATTGATTAAAATTGATTAACCGTTTGATCGCAAGTGTGTCTATATTTGTGTATAAACTGTTTTTCGTAGCAGCTTGCCTTAGCAAGTATTTGGGTATATCATCCCCCAAATTGTTAGTCTTTGTGGGTATTTCTGTCTAAGCAGGAACCCTTAAGTAATCTAGTTGGGTTTCAAGACGGAAAAAAGACTAACGCAATCGAGGGAGTTTTTATGAGTGAATACTGGAAGCGACGAACATTATCTCGTCGTAACGTACTTCGTGGAGCAGCAGTTGGCAGCGCCGGACTTGCTGGCGCCGCGTTAATAGGTTGTGGTGGAAGTGATGATGACGCTTCGAGTTCTTCCAGTTCCTCTGGCTCGAGCTCGAGCAGTGCAGCAACAAGTGCAGCAACAGCTGCAGCAACAAGTGCTGCTGCAGTTCAACAGGCAGCAGCTGCAGCAACTCAGGCATCTACTGCGACTGTTAAGCGTGGCGGTAAACTTACCATGCACGCTAACCATGAAATGCGGTCAATTGACCCGCACTTTGATACTTTCCCTGCAGCCACATGGGTAGCAAACACTGTATACAACAGATTGGTTAAGTACA
>CAVODE010000105.1:0-4818 GCA_963694535.1 Dehalococcoidia bacterium | reverse complement strand
CAGCCAAAATCAGAAAACCCGACGTCATCAAGCATCACCAGTAGTACATTAGGGCTACCTGACGGCGGTGTTAACTTAGCGGGCCAGTTTGGCGCAGGTGAATCATATCGACTCATTGTGACCTTCTTCCAATAGTGTTTATTGCTAGCTTTCAAGCACAAACTTTGATGGGTGTTCGGCAATCACATCCTCGTTTAGCTGTGCTCCCCACCCAGGGCTTCCATAGCACTCATTAAATTCTGAAATACCTGTTATGCCCTCATCAGTTTTGAGCTTCAGAAAGCTAAAATCACGCCAACCAGCATTACGGTGGAGTATTTCGGATTCAACAATTTGCATGTACATCTCCCATTTAATGATTTCCAAATTATTTATAACATTAATTCCACTCAATAACGTTGGTTGCTGCAGCTAGTGAGTATTTTCCACTCGAAGAGCGGTGACTCAGAAACTACGATCCGTAATAACTGCTGCATGCTCCAAGTTTATCGGTTTCCGCGTGCTTTTATCCAAGAATCAACTAGGTACTGGAGCACCATCAGTTACTAGAAATTGAAAGAGTCGGAGACTTCTCTGATCCCCAACATAAATGCGTCAGCTACGAGAATTAACGGGTCAAGGTTTACTTCACTCTCGCCAGATTGGACTAACTCCGCCATCCGCTCATACAGACCTGCGTACTCTTGACTCGGTTCCAAATCGATATTCTCACCTTTGATCGTCAGGATAGTAGCTGATCGCTCAAGTGAGAGCTCTCCTCGATCTGTAGTTATATGCATATCCCATATTGGTTTGCCTTTGTGTAAGAAATCAAACGAGGCCTGAATAATTGAACTCAGTAGTAAGTTGACCGTAATAGGCTGACCTCTATTTTTCGGGTATATAAGTGAGGCATCGGTCACCCTTAATTTATCTGGCATAATTTCGGTCAGTATTGAGATCGCGTTAATCCCAGTGTCAAACACACCAATCCCACCAGGTTCAAATATCCAATCCTGATTCCGTTTGGTGTCACCACTTCCACCTTCATAATCTTGTCCAACATCATTTACATGGAATTGCCGTATATCCTCGTGCCACGTGACTGTCGCATTTTTAATAACCTTATCCGACAACCACTCCTTGGCCGGAATAACTCCCGGAGCCATCTGACTGTGCCAAGTCGTGAACAAGGTTCGATCACGCGCAACAGCGAGCTCTCGTAAATAATTCATCTCAGAAATAGTCGCGCCAGGCGGCTTTTCTAGCATCACATGCAAGCCCATCTGTAACGCTTTTACTGCATAATCAAATCTGGCGATCGCGGGGACACAAAATGAAACTACCTCGACATCTGTTCGCGCCGAAAGAAATTCGTCAAAGTCCGTATACGAATCGATACCATCGACGGTTCCTTCCAGCGCAACGGTCGCCACGAGATCCCAATTGTCACTAGTTGAAATGCTAGGTACGTGCTGCGCTTTTGCAATCTTTCCTACTCCAACAAGAGCTATATTCATAGCTATTCTCTCTCCTTTAAGGCGTTCATAAAACGCTTGATTTCTGGCTACTCAAAATACAAAATATCGCCCTCACTCTAACTCGTGCAATATATATGTACGGTGAAAGTATTTTCACTTTTTACAAAAGAGATTTAAATGGTGAACTCAATTTCAATAAGCTCAGGCAAACGTTGATCGACATAAGTTTGTGTTACCACTCAGGGAAATCGCTTCCGAGTGGCCGTGAACCAAACGCCCAATATGGCTGAGTTTCTGACATTTGAAGTGACGGAGCAAGGTGTGTCATTTCACTATACGGCGTGTCATGAGTCTCAAGAAACTCAGACACATCACCAAGATTCGTATCAGGAGTTACGCCCTTAATCAGGCCAAGATTCTGATACCACATGGCAGATTGGGTTAGAGAAACCTGAACATGCCAAGAGCCACCTTCGATTGCTCGCCTTCGCAATGCTTCCAATACCCCATAGGCAGCAAAATATCCAGTTGTATAGTCATTCACTGCGGCACCAACGAGTCTTGGTGCCTCCGGGTCATCTCCAAGCGCAGTTCTAGCATCATCGTTAGGCTCTGACGGCGCTAGTTTACCTTGAAGATCTGCAAGACCAGATATTATCTGCGAATACTGTTCATATCCAGGTCGGTTGGCCCATGGGCCTTCGTGACCATAACAATTTTCAGATACATAGATAATGCCTGGTCGTAATTTCGCCATATCATCCGCACCAAATCCTCGTTTATCAAGTGCGCCTTTCCTAAATCCCTGATTAAATACATCTGCCGTCTTAGCTAGGTTCCTGAGAGTATCTGCCTGACTCGAATCGTTCAAATCTATATGTATTTGGCGTTTTCCATGTCCAGTATCCATCTCAAATACTTCGATGGTAGGTAGATGTGGAGAGGCGACATGAAGTACCTCTGCGCCGTGCTCAGCAAGAGATCTAGCACAGGTCGGACCGGCTAACAAACGTGTCAGGTCCAGAACACGTAGATTGGAAAGAGGTCTGGATTCGGACTTTATTGGCTCCGGCGGAGAATCGCCAATTTTGGTTATTTCGACTGCCGGTTTACCGGATAAAATTCCGCCCTGCTCGTGTGTCGCCCATTCTTCAGTAGTTCTTACTACCCCACCCGTCAGATTTTTCCGAACGAGCAGCTCTTCCAGTTCAAAAGAATTCCTACCTGACATTACATCGGCGATTTCCCTCACACTAGCGTGGGTACTCACTCCTAGCTCAGCCGCCAAAGTATGTGTATCTCCAAAGTTACTATGCAGCTGGAAATATCTGCCATCCGCACACTTGTAAATTCGTCTGAGATTTTCACCGAGTGTGTCTCTGACCGGCATCTTCGGAACCGACAGAAGTAGTGCGGAATTTAGAGACGCTGCCGCATGGCGGACATCAACCTTTATCTGCTGCGCTGCGTGCCCATGCTCTCGCCAAATTTGGTCAACTTTTGAGCCAATCAGTGCCTGTGTGACAGCCGCACCTTCAGCAAGATGAAATGGTCCATAAAATACTGGATCAGCACCAGATATCTCAATATCTGAGTCGGGTATTGGCAGACCGGCGAGTGTAATAGCTCGGTCGACATCTTCTCTTTTCATAGTGGCGCTCCATCTTGCTTTTGGAAGATGATACCAAAGACTTATACTTAACTACGTAGTCACACGGCGCAATACGACACCCCCACCCTGTAGTTAAGAGGTTGGTCGGCCGCTAGTCGCTAATGTATCCTGAGCAAGATGTCATCAATGAATAAACCACTTTCCTTAAGTCATAACTTGCGGAAGTCTGCAAGTCACTGGAAATTACCGATCTCACTCGGGCTCCTGACTATAGGCGTATATGGAGTGGCCTCCTACGGATTTGGTCTGTTGCTTTATGACATAACGAACAGTACCGGATGGTCTGTAAGTAGTATGTCTCTCGCAAATACTCTAGGGTCGATTGGAGGTGCTGCTTTCGGTGTCCTAGCTGGCATATCACTTCGTTGGATATCCGCAAAGAAAATGATGTCCGCCGGACTTCTGATAGGCTTAATTGCCATCTGGGGTGCCAGCCTCAGCTCAACACAATCCAGTTTCATCATCTGTTGGACTGTAGGTGCCTCAACTCTCCAAGCCACACTTTACTACCACATCTCCATGGCACTAGTTGCGCGAAAGCATAAGAATGATAGAGCAAAGGCTTTCATGATTCTGACTTTAGTCGGGGGGTTTTCAAGTCCTATATTTATCCCCCTAGGCGGACTCATAGCGTCCCTAAACGACTGGCGGTTTACTATGCAAATGATGACTCTAGGGGCAGCACTATTTGCTATACCGGGTCTCTTGGCGGCTCCATCACGGCCGCCAGTAATAGAAAATATCAGGCCTGACGCCATAAATAATTCTAAGGAGTCCAATAGGCGCAAACGTGGCATCGAATTACTGCTCAGGAATAGACAACTCATATTCATCACGTTTGTGTTTTCCCTTAGCGGCCTGGTAATCAATGGAATTCAATTTCACCACGTAGCAGCAATTCAAACATTTGGTTTTAGTCTTGCCACCGCAGTCAGTATCTCTAGTGCACGTGGGTTCTTGTCTCTTCCTGGACGAGCGGCATTGGCATACATGGAAAATCAGCTAGGTACGAAACGAGCACTGAGCTGTGTTTATACGATGACCTTGATTTCGATATTGCCGTTTCTATTAGAGCCAACCCTTCCTACTATGTGGGCTTTTGGAATTATCGGGGGACTTGGCTTCGGCACCATACTCCCACTCCAAGGATTACTCGCATCTGAATCAATAAGTGACTCCAATTTTGAAGCAAGTCTGGCAGCTCAACAAGGCGCCGCATTATTCATTGGCTCATTCGGTGCACTCACATTTGGCGCACTCTATGACTTAACATCGAACTACCAGACTGTTTTCTTGACTGCCGCGGCCATTCAATTATTTGCGATAGTGCTTCTGCAATTTCATTCAAGACCAGAAAAATAACCGGTGAGTAACGGCAGAAGGGCTATATCTGTGACCGCCATTAAGCGAGCTCGATGCGAAATGGTTAGTGAAGTTAAGTAGTATGTCCAAACTTTCAATAACAGGAATTATCTTTATTACTCTAGGAATAATATCTGGATTTATCCAGAACACTTATTACGGGTATATTGATGCTGATGGATGGGTTCATGACAGCTTATTCTTACCTCTTGCATTTATATTTGCAGGAATAGGGTTGCTTATTTTGTTGATAAAAGCAGCTATCCTTTTCGCTCACAAGTTGGCTAAGTAAACTTCGGAAACTACGAGAACCGCTTCACTAGG
>CAVODE010000104.1:0-5028 GCA_963694535.1 Dehalococcoidia bacterium | reverse complement strand
GTTTTAGTGGATGGGCATATTGCCCGCATAGGCCCGAACGAGGCTGAGATGGTGATTGATGCTGAAAGAGTCGATGCAACTGGGCTGGTGGTTAGTGCAGGATTTATTGATCTTCATTGTCACCTTCGTGAGCCTGGTTTTGAGTATAAAGAAACTATCGCAACTGGGACGGCAGCAGCAGCGCGTGGTGGATTTACCACAGTTTGTGCGATGCCGAATACAAGCCCTCCAATCGACTCCCAAGCGTCCATCGAATCTCTTCTAAGACAGATCGAACAATCTGCTCAAGTTCGAGTGCTTCCTATTGGTTGCATCACAGTAGGTCGCCAGGGCAAGGAGCTTGCCCCTGCGGGTGAATTAGTTGATTCAGGAGTTGTTGCACTTTCTGATGACGGTGACGCTGTTGCAGATGCGTCCTTGATGCAGGCAGCTCTTTCATATAGTTCTCTATTTAATTTACCTGTGTCACAGCACGCGGAAGATCCTTCACTAGTTTCTGAGGGACAGATGCACGAGGGTTGGGTGTCAGCAAGATTAGGTCTTCGTGGAAGACCATCATCTGCGGAAGAAATCTTTGTTGCACGTGATATAGCACTTGCTGAAGTGACTGGAGGACGTTTACATATTGCACACGTGTCCACAGCTGGATCTGTCTCCTTAATTGCTGCTGCGAAAGCACGCGGTGTCAATGTTACGGCTGAGGTAACGCCTCATCATCTGACACTGACTCATGAACTGGTTGCATTCGATAATAATTATAAAAAAATAGACTACAACGCTTCAGCAAAAGTTAACCCACCTCTGCGGATGGATTCAGACTTGGAAGCTTTAGGTATAGGGATACGTGATGGCATTATTGATGCAATAGCAACCGATCACGCTCCGCACTCACTCTCTGATAAGGAGATTGAATTCGACTTGGCAGCTCCGGGAATATCTATGCTAGAGACAGCCTTCGCTTTAGCTATGACCAGAGTGCATGATGGCACCTTCCCGCTAGGTACATTGATAAGGAGCTTGACTAGTGGTCCAGTCCGAGCCTGGGATCTGGATAAACGAACTGGTTTGTCTGGTCTAGGCACGCTGACACCTGGAGCACCAGCTGACTTGGTGATATTTGATCCTGAGATGGATTGGACTGTTGAGCCAAATAATTTTCTATCAAAGGGCAAGAATACGCCGATTGCAGGCCGTACGTTGAAAGGGAAAGTGTTGGTAACTATTTCTGAGGGCGAGATTGTATATGAGGATTCCACCGCGGCTGGACGCTTACGATTGAGTGCTAGAGGTGAAAGAAGTTGATGAATTCGGCAAATATGAATAATCCAGAGAGAAATGCACTTCTTGTTTTGAGTGATGGACGGTCTTTCACTGGACTTGCTCGAGGGATTGGGTCGCGTGTTACAGGTGAAGTGGTGTTCAGTACATCAATGACTGGCTACCAAGAGGCCCTCACTGACCCGTCATTTGCTGGTCAAATTTTGACGATGACATTTCCGCTTCAGGGAAATTATGGAATTGCTGAGGAAGTTGATGAGAGCTCACGAGTTCAAGTCGAGGGTTTTGTGGTTCGAGAACTTACTGATTTGCCGAGTCACGCTAGCTCAGTCATGAGTTTAAATGAGTATTTAACCGAGAATAATATTCTTGCGATGACCGGTGTCGACACACGTTCATTAACTCGGCACCTGAGATCTAGCGGTGTCCTGATGGGTACGATTACAACGGATGAAAGTTTAGATGAGGCTTTGTATAGACTTGGGTCAGCTCGCAATTACGCCACGGCGGATCACGTGAAGTCAGTATCGACGCCATCATTGTACGAATTTAGTGCCAAGAACTTTGCTGTAGAGAGTTCTTTATCCAGTGAGAGCAAAAAACCTCATGTAGTCGTGCTCGATCTTGGGGTGAAGAATAATATTATGCGTTTACTTCAGTCGCGAGGCTGTCGCGTGACTGTTGTTCCACACCTGACGTTAGCCTCAGACATTTTATCTCTCAGTCCTGACGGCGTTTTGTTATCGCCGGGTCCCGGAGATCCCGAGTTACTCGGTGAGGTAACAAGATCCGCCCGGGACTTAGTCGGAAAAATACCAATGTTAGGAATTTGCCTAGGTCATCAAGTATTAGCTAAAGTTTTCGGCGCAAAAACGTATAAAATGAAATTTGGCCACCGTGGTGCCAATCATCCAGTGATTGATACAGTGAGTGGTAAAGTGCATATTACGTCACAGAATCATGGATTTGCTGTTGACTCCGAAGGCCTAGAAGCGGATATGCGGGTCACCCAAGTGCATCTAAACGATGAATCAGTTGAGGCGATGCGGCATGCGACTGAACCCATCTTCACCCTTCAATATCACTCTGAGGCATCCCCTGGCCCGAATGACAGTGAGTTTGTTTTTGATGAATTTATTCAATTCATGACTGAGAGGATGTAGATATGTCGAATGTTACAGAGAATACTGCTCTAATCGAGTTTTATCAGGAGAGAATGAAAATTGACTGGGATATTTTCTTCTCGAATAGTGAAAAGTCTCTCCCGAATTATTGGGAATACTGGGAGAAATTTTCAAATAGTTGGAGAGTCCCCATTCAATTTATTCAACCGATTGGTCTTGACTCACCTCGATATTTTGAGTCACTTGAACCGCTTTTGAGCAAGCTAGACTCATCTCCGGAGGTTATTGTTCCACCTACTGATTGGCTGCACATTAGTTGGATACATATCGGATTTTTAATGGCTACAGATATTATGTGGTCACAAGTAGAGACATTTTACGTGAACGCAAGCCCTAGGTTGCGCCGTATTCCACCTTTTTCAATTAAATTATCTGGCGTTTCGATTGATGATAAAGGTGTCGTGTATGTGGGTGTAGATGATTCTGGTTTTTATAGAGATGCTCGCAAGCAGGCACGCAATGGAGTTCCTAAAGTTTACGAAGTTTTGCGCGATTCGAATGAATTTATTGACGGGAAAGACGTATTCACCCCAAAATTGGCGATTGGACACCTCAGCGGAGAAGGCAATAGGCAGAACTTACTCAGCCTGCTTGAAGATTGGCGAACTGTTGAGTTCACTACGATTGATCTCACTCATCTACAAATGGCTCGGATTCCAATTATGCCTCATGATCACTACGCGGCTTTGGATGTGGTCGCGCAAATTGAGATGCGTGGGGAAAATTATCGGGAGGGATATCACAATTAATCTAATAAAATATTCTGATTTGTCTTGGAGCTATTAATTCAAAATATGAAAGAAAAAAAACTCGAGTCAGTTTTAATTATAGGAAATGGGCCCATAATAATTGGGCAAGCTGCGGAATTTGATTATGCAGGAACTCAAGCCTGTAAGGCGATGCGCGAAGAAGGCGTACGATCAATATTGGTTAATTCGAATCCTGCGACAATCATGACAGATGATGGTGTTGCAGATGTCACTTATATCGAACCGCTTACCGTTGAAGTTCTTACTCGAATCATTGAGCGTGAACGTCCTGATGCGATATTACCAACTCTTGGCGGACAAACTGGCCTGAACTTGGGTATGGAGCTTTCTGAGGCTGGGATATTGAAGAAATATGATGTTGAAATGCTTGGCTCATCGGTCGAGACAATTCGTTTTGCAGAGGATCGGGAGGCGTTCAAGAAATTGTTGGAGGATTTGGATGAGCCGACACCACTCTCAAGAATTGTGGAAAATTGGGATGATGCGATTCTGGCGAAAGAACTTGTTGGTTTGCCAGCAGTTATTCGGCCTGCTTACACACTAGGCGGCAGCGGCGGGGGAGTTGCAACGACTGATGATGAGTACGCCACTATCGTAAAATCTGGATTGGATGCCTCGCCCATTAACCAAATTTTAGTAGAGCAGAGTCTTTTGGGATGGAAAGAACTCGAATACGAGGTGATGCGCGATGGTAACGATACGTGCATCACTATTTGCAATATGGAAAACCTCGATCCTATGGGAGTTCACACAGGTGATTCAATTGTCGTCGCTCCTTCTCAGACACTTACTGACCGTGAATACCAAATGCTTCGAAACAGCGCATTCAAAATAATCAGGGCTCTTGGAATTAAGGGTGGTTGTAACGTACAGTTTGCTCTTGCCCCACGGTCTCTCGTCGAAGAGGGGGATCACGAGGTGCCCAGATCTCTTCCTCCATACTATGTTATTGAGGTCAATCCGCGTGTATCGCGATCGTCAGCTTTGGCTTCCAAGGCAACTGGTTATCCCATTGCTCGAGTGGCTGCGAAAATTGCTTTAGGGAGAAATCTGCACGAGATTGAGAATGCTGTCACTCAAAGAACTACCGCTGCATTTGAGCCAGCGTTGGACTACACAGTGGTAAAAATACCCCGTTGGCCATTTGACAAGTTTGCGACTGGTGATCGACAACTCGGCACTCAAATGAAAGCAACGGGTGAAGTGATGGCAATTGCACGTACATTTGAGGAAGCACTTCAAAAAGCGATACGCTCACTCGAGGTGGGTGGACGCTCGGCGTTATGGGAGAGAACAAGTTGGCTTGATGAGCCATACCTTCAGGCGACTGATGAACGAATCTGGGCTCTGTTATCGGCTTTGCGTCATCATATTGATTCAACTGAATTATCTGCTCGTACTGGGATTGATCCTTGGTTTCTGGAAAGATTAGGCCGAATTGTATCAATGGAGAAAATTTTACTTTCCAGCGATCTAACTCCGATGCTTCTGCGTGAAGCTAAGCGTTTGGGGTTTGCAGATGTCGATATTGCCTCACTTGCAGGCAAATTGCCGGAGCAAATTAGGAATATGCGTTTGGATTGGGATGTTCGTCCCGTTTATAAAATGGTTGACACTTGTGCTGCTGAGTTTGATGCGGTTACACCGTACTTTTATTCAACTTACGATGATGAGAATGAAGCTGTTCCGGACATGAATGATAGGATGCTCGTGCTGGGCTCAGGCCCTATACGGATTGGACAAGGCATAGAGTTTGACTATTGTTCTGTGCGAGCGGCCCAAGCCTTGCGGGCTGC
>CAVODE010000103.1:0-5086 GCA_963694535.1 Dehalococcoidia bacterium | reverse complement strand
TCAACTCAGTGTTGGGTATCTTCTTAATCAACAATCATCCGCCGATAAATTCACTCACCAACTCAACAAATTTGCTTGTTTCCTCGTGTTCTACGCAATGTCCAGCATTTTCAATTACTTGCAGACTGGAATTCGGCAGTGCCGCGCTATATTGCTCACCACAAGTAAGTGGTGTTATCCGATCGTCTGCCCCCCAAATAACTAAGGTAGGAATCTTGACGAGCTGCAACAGCGGTTCGAGGGATTTATTATACATCCAGGGTTTCCAGGTAAGCCGCGCTGTCATCTCTCGGCTATAGTCCCAAAGTTCCTTATAAACCTCGGCGGCATCTTCGCCATATGCAGCCAAATAATTTTCACCAGAAGAGAAGCCCAGCTGTACATATTCTTCCCAATCCATCATTATCTGATCTTCAATGAATCCTTCGTTAGGCTTAATCCCAGGAGCTCCAGAAATCACAAGGTTCGACAATTCAGCGTCATACATAGTCGCAAGTTCAGCTGCTACCCAGCCACCGAGTCCGCACCCAATCAAAGTAACATCCTTGAGTTCGAGTTCTTCGACAAAGCTTTTCATGAGGATTGATATATCTCGAACTGAACGGGCCCACACCGGCCTATCGGATTGATTATAGCCGGGGAGATCCGGCACAATAAGGTCAAATTTTTCCGCTAGAGCATCGTCTGAACTCATCCAACCAGGATTGCCAGTTGAATGGTGAAGCTTAATCGCAACGGGGCCGGAACCGCCCCTGAAGTATCGAATATTAAGTCCGGCCACCTCGACCTGTGCCTCTGACGGGTTAATTCCCATACGTCACCTCCGGTGCTTTAATACCATTTACGTCTACGCTATGCGGAGAAGGTATCAGATCTGAGGAGATTCGGGTGTATGCCATTAGCAACTGACTTTGAGACGATCGTAATTGGCGGGGGACCAGCAGGAAGTACAACTGCAGCCTTACTCGCAATGAAGGGTCTGAAAGTTCTGATCCTGGAGCGCGAGTTGTTCCCTAGATCCCATGTAGGAGAGTCCTTGCTCCCTGCGTCGCTTCCGATTTTCGATAGCCTGGGTGTGCGTGACGCGATCGACAATGCAGGATTCCTTAAAAAGTATGGTGCAGCAATGGTCTGGGGTAATGAACGCTCTATTTGGTCGTGGTTGTTTGCGGAAACTAAGGGACCTTACTCACATTCGTATCAGGTTACTCGACCTGAATTCGATACAATACTTCTAGACAATGCCCGCGAAAAAGGTGTGCACGTCCGAGAGCAATGTCAGGTTCTCAGCCCCATGTTTTCAAAGGACGATGCCACAATCACCGGTGTTGAATTTATAAACCAAGATGGTAACCATGAGACACTCACCTCAAACCTCGTAATCGACGCGTCTGGTCAGCAAACGCTATTCGCAAACCAATTCAACCTGAAAGACTGGGATGTCGCATTTAAGCACCTAGCCATTTACGGCTATTACACGGGCGGAGAGCATCTCCCATCGCCTGATCAGGGAAGTATCTTTATAGAATCGTTCGAAAATGGTTGGGTCTGGAAAATTCCTCTTCACGATGGGACAACGAGTGTTGGTATCGTGATGGATTCCGACTGGGCTCAAGCTGAGATTAAAAAATCGTCCGTTGACGCTTTATTTCAACAACAAGTACAGCTAACAAATGAGATTTCCGGACTAATTAGCAATGCCACGTTCAAAGATGAAACTCACCTCATAAAAGATTGGTCATACGTCACCACGAAAATGACTGGCGACGGCTATGCTCTTGTTGGTGACGCAGCATGCTTCATTGATCCACTTTTCTCGTCTGGTGTTCACCTTGCGCTCCAATCGGGGGTTTTGGCCGCCGCCTATGCGGCTACCGTAATACAAAGTCCAGATCTCGCTAGAAGTGCTGCCCGCCAGTACGAGGCGACCTACCGACGAAGATATGGCTACTTTCATGAGTTGGCACGCCTCTTCTACGGAAGTAATAAGTCGCTCGATAGCAAATTTTGGCGAGATCGCTCATTAAACGAAGAAAACTGGTCAGATACGTCCAGAGAAGAATTCATAAACGTCGTCGCGGGAAACGCACCTGAAGGTTACGAACGTGTCGTAATTGATCAGGGACATGCCCCCGAAAATTTTATCAACGCTATAGAGGAAGCTGAAAGCAATCGTGTCGATCGCGCTACCTTATCCCAGCAGTTCACCAATAGCGAATTGTTGACAAAGTCACCTAAGCTCGTCGATGGTGCTCGCCTAGTCAAAGGCGCAACACTTGGGGATGGAATCTATGAGCTCGGCTACCTACTTCAAACCCCCGCAAGGCCGGAAGGGTATCCAGTCATTCCACCGATTGCGCTGCTACTAAACACTATGGATCAAAAAAGGACTGTTGGTTCGTTGGCGGAGGAAGTTGCTTCAACTCTGAAGCTCGATGCTGTGATAACCGAACAACTTGTTCTGGTGGCTATCCGCAATCTTGCCGCTGATGGACTGATAGAACTCTAAATCACTGTTAGTCTTAATTTTTTGCTGCTATGGCTCGCGCTGCTGCCATTCCGTCGGCGGCTGAGCCTAAAAGTAGTCCGGAGCTTCGTTGGCGAATGTCACCAACGGCGTAAAGGCCCGTAACACTCGTCGCCATTTGTCCGTTAACTGCCACATGGCCGGAAGCATCCAATTCACAAAAGTCTTGCAGGAGGTGTGTCTGGGGCTCGCTCCCAACGTAGACGAACAAACCTGTACATTTCAGTTGATCGATCGATCCCCGTTCATCTCGTATCGAAGCTCCAGACAAAACGTCATCACCCAGTAGTTTTATCACCTCGCTATTGGGCAATAGTTGAACATTACCTAGTTGCTGCACTCGATCAAGTGTTGCTTTGGAACCCGTCGGTAAATCTTTGTGATGAATTATTGTCACTGACTTCACAATTTCCGATAAAACCAAAGCTTCATCAAGAGCTGCATCCCCTCCACCAGCAATAACTACGTCTTCATCACGAAAGAAATCACCATCACATGTAGCGCAGTATGATATCCCATGACCATATAACTCCTCTTCCTTCGATATGCCCAGTCGCTTTGGTTGAGAGCCGGTAGCGATAACTAGATTACTCGTCAACACGGTGCCGAAATCGCCAGATAGCTCCCATGCGCCCGCAGATTGACGAATTTCGGTGACAGATCCAAACATGAATTCTGCGCCAGACGTCACGGCTTGATTTGCTATAGTCGGGCCAAGTTCATAACCGCTTACACCGTCAGGAAATCCAGGAAAATTCTGAATGCTGTCAACATTAATTAACACTCCACCCGAAGCACCTTGATTATCAATCAGCGTTGTAATTAAATTTTCGCGGGCGGCAAAAAAAGCAGTAGTCAAGCCAGCTATTCCGCCACCGACAATCGTGACATCCCGTTTTTTCATACTATTTCTCAGTCAGTTATCAATTCACAACAGTGCCAAGAAGAATCGGAATTCCTTGCTCATATGCATGGTGCGCACGTTGGAGTAACTCCTCTTCATTACGGCTACCGATCGGGTGCGCAACAAGCGCGAAATCGAACTCTGGCAGGCCGAGCGTCCGAGCCGTTGACTCGCTAGTTGCTTTAAATGGGTCAGTACAAATTGTAAGAGTAGGGACATTCAGTTTTTCAAATGTGATGCCGTCGTGCACACTGCACGTACTACACGATCCTCAGTCACCAACCGCAGTGATCATAAAATCAACATCAGCCTTGACGACAGTATCAACCAAATCATCCGAGCATGGCCGCGACGCATTACCTTTATTCAGTTCCAATACAACTTCACCACCGTGATTGTTTATGAATTCGTCTGCAGTCATTTGTATCAGTACGTCCGCATTATGTTTGCCGTTCGATAATAGACCGATACGAGAATTTTTAAGTGTGGAAAGACGAGACGCCATGGATGCGGCTTCTACTCGTTGGTCGTCAATGATTGGTGTATACATTTCAATTGCCATCAGTTCAGCTAACCCTTCTTCGCTCGCAGAATAACTTCGCTCTGCATAATTGAATTACGTCCACGGCTCCAAGACGGGAGGAACGCGGAATGGGCTCCAGCGTCTCCCCCACCTACAAATAATAAAATATCCTCTGCATTCAGCCCGCGATGATATCTCTCTGTCAGTCCTTCTTTCAAAGCATCATCACTGAATTTGTAGTGTGAACGATCCTCTTCTGTATCCGTCGGTCTGCCAATTCGTTCCAGTGCAGCGTTCTCTCGGTACGCATTCGCAAATAAAAAATTCTGAACTTTAGACTTTGTCCAAGATGCATCAGCTGCCACAATTTCGGCGGTTTCTGGAGACAAAACCACTACAGATTGACCGTGAGTTAATGAATCCAAGCACGACATTGAATCCGACATAGTCAAGAGAGCTTGTTCAGGCGTAGCTGCAAAGTGATTCTCAACATTATGAAATCCACCGGCGGCAAATACCACCACAATCGAATCGTCTGGGTATCCAAATTCCTCATGGAGAAGAGGCCATGGGTTTCGATCGGATCGCTCCGCAACGCACAATGAGTATTTACCTGGGTTTCCTTGAGTGGACTTGTCTGTCACGTTAGGTTGCATATGAAAAACATTGAGGTGAATCAGTCGAATAGTCCTGCCAATTGCAGCATTCGCTCGATTGCCGGATCCAAATAAATTACCTGTAGCGTTCATGCCAATCTCGTCAGCGATGGGGCCACTCACAACTATCAAATGACTCGAGCCACCAGTACTCGCGGTTGAACCGTGGTAGTTGAAATCAGTCTTTGACATTGCTTTCAACGCAGCGATCACTATTGGGAAATGAGCTGGAAGGCATCCAGCCATAACAGCATTTACCGCGGCTGCGTGGGCGGTGCACGATCTTCGTGTAGTTACGTGCTCACCGATCACAGCGAGTGGATCGATGCCGACTGTGTCAAGCATCGCATCCACGAGTTTCATAGTAGGAGGAATAACTGGTAATCCGTCAGTCCAGCCGGCCTCATAGCAATATTCGATGGCTGATAAGCCATCATCAACGTGGATAGTTGTTTCCCGTGATTCCTTGCTAGTAA
>CAVODE010000102.1:0-5417 GCA_963694535.1 Dehalococcoidia bacterium | reverse complement strand
TGCCTCTAGAATGCCCCGATCGCTGCGCAATATATCCATCACTGAACAAGTCTTCCTTCGCCACAGCCGGGTAAAATACATCCTTCATCTTTTTGTCGCCTAGATCTTGGCCCCATCGCACGAAGTGATCCACCGCCCGCTGTGGTCGATAAGCATCGAATACCTTTAGACTCATACCAAAGGGTGCAAGTTCGCCCTGCACATTCGACAATGCAGTAGCAGCCTCTCTCGTCATGAACGCCTTTTCCGCATGGTAGCCATCAATTACCTGCCCAACAAAGTTATCCTCACTGAAATAGCGCAGGTCTAGTTGAATATCAGGAATGAATTCTTGCAATTCCAGAAAAGAGTCAGGAGCCGTAGCGTCGTTATTCTGGGCCATCGCATGCTGCTCTCCTTGCAATATGCATAGCCCAAAAAGCAGCGCGAGAACGCTCTTTTTATGCACCAAGATATTGTATTTAATAACTATTTTTAAATTCATCAGGGCTCGCTTTCAAGACTCTCGGAAAGTTTAATCCATCCAGACACTGAAAGCTCTGGAAATTGTGGTATAGCCTAGAATTTCGGACTAGACTAACGTCCCTTTTCCAAGGTCATTTCTTAACTAGATACGTCGCCTAGCTGCTCAGTGCTGCGGTAATTCTGAGAAGAATCGTGATATCTCATTCGTCAATAATTAGTGTTAGAAGTGCCAATTAATAAACAATAGCAACAATGCGCATGAAGCTGCGTAATACGAAACGATCTAGCCAGGCAGAGTCATGAGCAAAAAACAAAAAACAATCGGCCTATTAGGCGGCATGAGCTGGGAATCAACTGCCACCTATTATCGGGAAATCAACGAGGGCATCAAAGCCAAACTCGGCGGATTGCATTCAGCTAAGATTTGCTTGGTGAGTGTGGATTTCGAAGAAATCAAGAAACTACAGCACATTGGAGATTGGGATGGTACCGCTGTAATTCTGTCGAGGGCTGTCATGGCAATAGAAAAAGGTGGGGCTGATTTTCTTCTCATCTGCACGAACACGATGCACAAGGTAGCCCCACAGATAGAGGCAAATATTTCCATCCCGATCCTACATATAGCCGATGCCACTGCTGAGCGACTGCGCGAAGACGGCATCAAGAAAGTCGGCCTGCTCGGCACTCGCTTCACCATGGAACAAGATTTCTATAAAGGTCGACTAACTGAGAAATATGGCATCGATGTGATCGTGCCAGAAGAGTCAGAGCGCGAAGTAGTGCACTCGGTTATCTACAACGAACTCTGTCTCGGAACCATCGATGAGTATTCGCGAGAGAGATACCTAAAGATAATTGATCAGCTCACAGCAAACGGCGCAGAAGCAGTAATTTTAGGATGCACCGAAATAGCCTTACTAGTGCAGCAGAATCACACCGCGACTCCGCTTTACGACACCACTGCGATACACGCCGAGCAGGCAGTATTGGAAGCGCTCTCGAGTTAGAATCTCAATAATTACTATCGGCTTGCCGACTACGGTAAAGAATTCAAGACTATGGATCCAGTAATACTAGAAACTGCCACGGTTGCCATGGCAACATTCTTCGCCACTATCGGACCGCTCGATGTGGCTGCAGTCTACGCGGGATTGACCGCAACGGAGACGCCGAAACGGCGTCGCAGCATGGCGATTCGCGGCACACTCATCGGAACTGGCATCTTAGTGCTATTTGCGCTCGTGGGCGAGTTCCTGCTTGTCGGGCTAGGCATCTCATTGGCGGCTCTGCGCACGGGCGGCGGCATTCTGTTGTTGCTCATTGGCATCGACATGGTTTTCGCCCGCACGTCTGGCAGCACATCCACCACCGAAGAAGAAGAATTAGAGGCGATGAGCAAGCGTGACATCGCTGTCTTTCCGCTCGCTACACCACTGATCGCAGGACCCGGAGCTATGGGTGCGGTAATCCTTCTCATGGCCAATAGCGAAGGCAACTTAGTTCTCCAGGCTACCGTAGTGGCGTCATTGCTTACCATCATCCTACTCACGTTCATCATGCTATTGCTGGCCTCAAAGATTCAACAGCTTTTTGGCGTCACTGGCATGCACGTAGTAACGCGAGTTTTTGGCGTCTTGCTATCTGCGCTTGCTGTGCAGTTCATATTCGACGGAATCGCACAGAGCGGCCTTCTCGCAGGCGGCTAATCCTCCCATCACTAGTGAGGCTCGATATAGAGAAAGACAGCTTTCAGCTATTCGCCAAATACAACTTGTGGATGAATGAAAAACTATTCGCTGCTGCTGCCGCCAGCTTAGCGAGCATGACCTCAGGCAAGACAAGGGTACATTCTTCAAGTCTGTACTGGGAACACTAAATCATCTTATGGTCGACGACATTGCCTGGATTAAACGCGTCGCCGCAGAACCGGATAAGCTCCCCAGTCTGGATAGCATCTAAAGTGGAACGATATTCTCGCATTCGAAGTGGCAAAAATGAACCCTACATTTTATATTGACGAATGAACTGCCTGATAAGCCGCCCGACTTATTCATCCCTTTCCGCTAAGCTAGCTGTTAAAGAGAAACTCAATGCTCTATTTTTATCAATCGATTTAGCTCATTCGTAATAAACTACAGGCAATAAAGTTTATGCTGAAATTCAATCTATGAAAACTACAGAACTTGCAGAAAATAGAACAAAAGTCAGTTCGATGTTGGGTGGCATTGCAATCATAACTGGCGGTGCAATAGGTGCTGGTATGTTTTCTCTCCCCATCGTCTCTTCCGGCATGTGGTTTGGATGGACCCTAGTATGCATGTTGTTGTCCTGGTTTTGTATGTACCACATATCCCTGATGATCATGGAGGTAAATCTCCATTTCCGACCAGGAGCTAACTTCGACACAATGCTTAAAGCAACGCTAGGTAAATACTGGAACATCAGTTACGGGACCGTGTTTGTCTTCTTACTCTATATTCTGGAATACGCCTATATTAGTGGTGGTAGCTCCATTGTTATTCATACACTTGAGTCCACGCTCGGGTATTCCCCCTCGCAAATAGTTGCCGGGTTAACATTTGGATCGCTACTGGCATCTGTCGTTTGGATTAGCACTAAAGCCGTGGACCGCGTCGTTTCAGTCATGATTGTCGGCATGATGGTAGCATTATCCTTAGCCCTTACTAATCTGACCCTAGCTGCAGATTTAAGGCAACTAATAGTGCAAGACGATGGGAGCAAGCGTAGCTATTTGCCATTTGTTTTTGCCGCCCTGCCGTTCTATCTAACCTCCTTTGCTTTTTACCCTATGGTGCCTTCCCTCATTAAGTACTATGGCAAAAAACCCGTCATGATTAGCAGATGCATTTTGATTGCCTCTTGCCTGTGCTTTTTGGTCTATTTACTGTGGTTGGTGAGCACAATGGGCAATCTTCAACGGCAAGCGTTCCTGCCAATTATTGCCGAGGGTGGCAACATCGGCGTCTTGGTGGCTGCTATCAACCAGTTAGTGCCAAGCGAGCAGTTGGGTAGGTTACTGAATATATTCGCTAATTTGGCTATTATCACGTCTTTCTTGGGCGTCAGTTTAGGATTGTTTGATTATATTACTGACAAGTTTAACTTTTCTGAAACGCCATTGGGGAGATTGAAAACAGCGATAGTTGTCTTTTTGCCCCCAATCATTGGTGGTGTTTTCTTCCCGAATGGCTTTATTTTTGCCATTGGCTTTGCGGGCATGGCGGTCGCTTTTACGGCCCTCATAGTCCCACCTTTAATGTTAAAACGTAGCCGCAAAATATTTCCGCCAGGAATCTACCAACTCTGGGGCGGGAACAAATTAATTTATTTTATTATCGCAATGGGCATTTTTTATGCATCTTGTCATATCTTGGCAATGCTGGGTTTGTTACCTGTCTATGGCAGGTAAATCGTGTGAAGTGAAAAATATTTCTCATGCGATAAGGCGCGGAGAATTACACACTAAGTAATTGGCGGAACACAACACGAAGGAAATAGCATATCGTTTTTTAAGTCGCCAGGTCAAACCGTAATGCTGTCAGATATATTCAGGCAGAACTGGAGTAAATAGAAACCTAACACCAAATCCAGAGTTAAAAACGTCGATTCTTTCTATGAGCAATAAAAATGTTTCTGAAATCGCCATTTCAGAAAACAAGATGAGTGTACCATTTCCTAATGCCTATAAGTTGAACCTAGATACAGATGATAAACAACTCATTATTGAATCAAAACCTGGTGTATTTGTATATTTTGTTGATTATGAGCCTTGCATTGAATCTAGTAGGCTTATTTGAACTGCAATCGAAAATAGCTGATGCATGAAAAAATATCATAGTATAACAAATGAAGACAGAGGTAATTTTCTAGCAAATTTCCCTAATAAAATTATTCATATGGGAGTAGACAATAAGTATTTATATGCTGTGTCCAGTAAAAACAGGGATACTAATGGTTTATTTAAATGGGATTTAGCGACTGGACAAAAAGAATGGGAACAGGTTTATTTTGTAATCTCGGCTGCATAAAATCTCCAAAATGAATCCGCCCCCTATCCTGTACTTTTCTTTTCTTTTCACAAAGAATAAGCCCTCCTTCATTTATCATTCCTCCTGTAGTGGCTCAGTAATTTTGGCCACTACAAAACCGATAAAACGTGGTCTGATCCCCTATTCCTTTTAGCGTTCCTTCTAGTTTTACTGAAGTGGAAAAACTCTTCCCTCATGGACCGTTCCCCATATCTTAATGTCTCCAATAGTTTCTGGTGAAACCTTCAATGGATTTTCTGCAAGAACTGTGATGTTTGCGAGTTTGCCTGGAGTAATAGAACCAACTTCCTCTTCCAGTCTAAGAGAGTGAGCTGCGCCTAATGTCACAGCTCGTAGAGCCGCTTCTGCGCTGATGCGCTGCGTCGGCCCAGCCAGATTACCGCCGACTGTAATTCGATTTACTGCATTTGACATAAGTCTTAAAGGTTGGCCAGAAGCCATTGGAGTATCGGAATGCAAAGACAATGGAACTCCAGCTCGTACCACATCTCCAAGTCTTACCATTTCCTGCGCACGTTCGGCTCCTATTCCCACTTTACTGTATTGGTCAGCGAGAATTATTGGATAGAAAGGGTTTCCACTCACTTGCGCGCCGAGCCTTGCCATACGATCCACTTGGTCTGGGCGAGAAAAACCGAAGTGAACGATTACCGTACGATGATCTTCACGAAAATTGCGCTGCATATTCGCGTCAAGATTATCGAGAACCATGTCGAGCCCGGCATCACCGTTCTGATGAACATGAATCTGGAAACCAGCATCCCAATAAATGCGAAAAGCTTTTGCGAATACTTCTGGATCCATCATCCACTCACCATGGTGACCATCAAGATATCCTTCACTCATTTGCATCAACTGACTGAACATTGCGCCATCGGCAAA
>CAVODE010000101.1:0-5424 GCA_963694535.1 Dehalococcoidia bacterium | reverse complement strand
TACATCGAGTGCAGCGAGTGCTCGGCTATCGGTGTTAGCAATTATGTAGGTTACTCCTGGAACAGGTTCCATACGACCAACCGAATTTGAGCCTCCTCCTCCAACGCCAATCACTGTAATTTCGACCATATTATCGAAATCGGGGATATCTCGTCGAGTTCTATTTGACCGAATTGATTCAGCTCGTAGAGTCGAGTCTTTAAGGGGAACTCGTGTAGACGGGCTTTCATGATCTAATTTTGAGATATTTATTTCGTGCGTTCCGGAAAGTTGATTCGTGTCGTGATCTTTAGTATTTTCACTAATATTTCTTCGATCTTCTTGGCCTGAAAAATCTCGAATAGGCCTAGGCGTGTAGTGAGAGTCTTTGGCATTATTAGATCCTATTGAGCCACGTACACCAATTTCTTCCTGAACCTCGATATTGGCTTCTTTAACAGCTCTCAGAGTCCGAACGTCCTCTAAGTAATTTCTACTCATACGAATTTCAGAGCCGACTTTTGCATAATTTGACCTGTCATTTAAGTCATTGAGTTCAGTCATCAGTAAAGTCTTTCCCTTCTATTTAAGCAATATTTCAAACTAATTTATGCTCCGAATACACCAGCTAGTGCACGGGCAAAACTCGTTCCAAATGAGAGCGATTCATCGACTTTTTTGGTTTGTTCCGGTTCGTTTTCTAGCCAGCTTGAGGCTATCGATAAGACACCCAGAGGTGCTGCGAAGCGAGGCGATTTAAGTTCATCCGGTAGATTGTTGATATAAGGTGGTGTGATTTCGGTCGGATTTTGTATTAAAATATGAGGACATCCTAAGTCCGCCGCAATCATTTTGGTTAGGTCTTCAATGTTTTTTAACCTAGCCGTTCCCCCAACTAATACTATACCGCCACTCAACTTTGTTAGGGGGATAATTTCTTTATCAATATACTTAAGAATCGGGGCAATTATATCGGTTTCGACACGAGCTTGAATCACAGCAGCTAATTTTGATTGAGATTCTAGGTGAATTTCACCATTTGTTTTTTTGATAGCTATCAATTCAGCGTCTCTCACAAACGATGGGACACAACTTCCAAAAGAATGCTTAATCGTCTCTGGATCCTTTGCATTGAATACTTCGCGGATATCCTGAGTAACAGACTCACCACCGCTCAAGAAAGATTTCGAAGCTATTATTTTTCCATCGATGCAAACAGAAACACTGGTAACGCAATGCCCGATGTCGATTACAGCCATTGCTTCATATCTTTCGTCGCTAATTAATGTCGCGTGTGCGGCCGCGGTTGCGAGAGGAATACTCCTCACCGTATTAATCGATGCACGATGAAGGCATTCTTCGATGACGTTCATTGAGTTTTTATGGGCGGCTATTCCTACAGCAGCTACTGTCAAACTGTCGCCTTGGTGGCCCAAGGGATCTAATTTTTTTTCAGGACCTACATAATAATGAAGCGGTACATAATCCAAAAGTTCGTAACCGATTGGCAAAGATGCGTCTAACGCCGGTATCGCGGCGCTGTCGACAGTTTGTTTATCCTTTAATGATATCTCGCGGTGAGGAGGGATGGTAATTGTATTTTCAGCGTTTACTTGAGTTGACAGGGCTCCACTTATTCCGAGATGTGTACTTTCAATTACAATATCTGAATCGCAGGCTGGCAGGGTATGCCTGATCGCCTGTACTGCATCGGGGATAGCCTCTTGTATTTTTCCTGCTCTGAAAAATGTACTCTCAGATATTGCGTAGTGCAAAATATTGATAGCACTACCGTCTAACTCGCCAACAATTGTGACTATTTTCGACGATTCTGGGGTCGTAATCGCAAAGTATTTACCTGGCATGATATCCCCTTAGTCCTTCAAAAGTTTCTGAACAGTGAGGGATGACGTCGAATTATTACTTATTAACGCTTGATTTTTGAAGCGAAGATCCAGTTGAATTGGATTCTTGGGTTCCGCAGTATTGATTTGTTTTTTAAATACATTCCAGACGATCATTTTTTCGTCAATATTAGTGCTGTCACCTAGAATAATAATCGCTCCATTTTGAAGTCGCGCTGACAATCCCTTACTTTTGGTAAACACGTACGTGACGTTTTCATCTATCAAATCATCAGCTAAGGATTCATCTTCTATAAGTTTTAAAGTTAATAAGGCATCTCTATTTGGCGAAGGGATCATATTTTTTTGGGGTATTTCTTGGAATTCAATTATGACGGGCCTTTCTTTTGGAGTGAAGTTGGTTAATACGTTTCCATGGAGATCGACTGCTATTCTGCCGGTTCCCGTGTGCCAGTAGGCGTGAGGGATGACTTCCTGCAGAGCCAATTCAAAGGTGAAGAAGTTATCTCTTGTTACTGTTGCAAATTTTATGAATTCAAGCTGATTAATGTCTTCATTAAATTGATTCACGAAAAGGAAGTCAATAATGACATTCCTTGATTCCAGAAATTGTTTGATCTGAGTCTTTGTGGTGATATCAATTTGGCTTGTATAAGTGACTTGGTTATTTAATTCTTGTTCAGGTCTGATTATTAATACGGATGACGTGACTAAGAGAATCAGAAGCACGCTTTTACTAATTGTTTGAATTCGCAGAATTAAGGGATTGCAGACGCAGGCGTAAGCACGTATATCCATGAATAGTTTTTTAGAGAGATATAGTTTCAAAAGTCCCCCCTTGGAGTTGCCTGGCTGGCAGTTGTGACTAGGGCAGAAATTAAATCAGGATAATCAAGCCCGAATTCAGAACAAAGTTTTGGGAACATGGATGTGGAGGTAAATCCAGGGTGGGTGTTTATTTCAATACAATTGATTGCCTCATCATCACTCAGAAAAAAATCTACTCGAGCGTAACCTCTTGCGCCTACCGCTTGAAATGCGCGGAGAGCGATAGTTTGTATCTGATATTGAATTTGTTCTTTAATTACGGCGGGAACAATGATTGTAGATGACTCATCCGTGTATTTGCTTGAGTAATCATAGAATTCGTTTGTAGTTTTTATTTCGCCGAGCGGAGTTGCGATCAGGTCGTCGAGCTCGACTACTGCGCATTCCAACTCTCTTCCTGTCAATGCTTCTTCTACTAATAATTTGGAGTCGTATTCCAAAGCCATTATTAACCCATTTAAGAGTTCTTTCGAATTGTTTGTCTTACTTACACCGATTGAAGACCCGGCAGACGCAGGTTTCACGAAAAGAGGATAGGTAAGCTCTGATTCGATGTCATTGATTCTGAGTTTCAATTCTGTGGAGCTACTAACTTGATCGATTGTTAAATATTTCGTTTGTGAAATATCATGCGCTGTAAAAAGCGCCCTCATTGTCGCTTTATTCATTCCAGCGGCACTCGCCGACACACCAGATCCAACGTATGGTTTACCAAGGAACGAAAGGAGGCCTTGTAGGGTGCCATCTTCACCTGGGCTTCCATGGATTATCGGAAAAATTACATCGCACTTTTCTAACCCGCTGATGACATCGGGGTTATGTAAAATATTCGGTTCCGTATCAATCCCCAGACTGCCCCAGCCTGACTCCTGAATCTTCTCTAATCTGAAATGTGTTTCCTTCGAGCTTAACCACGCGCCACCTTCGGTCACACCAAAAATATCTAACTTAATATTCGTGGTGTCATAATGATTGATGATGCTGAGCGCAGATGCTACAGAAACGTGATGTTCCGTTGATTTTCCGCCGAATATTAGGCCAACTCGTAGCAAAATAACGCCTCGTAGACTAGGCGTCGCATCCCTCTGGTTTAAGGATACTTGTGCTTTTTACGATTGTCTAGTTGCACTGAGTCTAGGCATCATCGCCGAGAGCTTGGTTCCACGCAATTTTCTGTAGTTCAGGAAGTAGTAGCCATGGTACTCGTGTAACGTCACCTGCACCGAGACTTATAAACACGTCCCCTGGCTGAATTTTCTTGGCAGCAGCAAGTACTGCTTGATCAATTGAATCCACGTAGGCAACGTCAACGCCGTGAATAAGATCGGCTAAATCTCTAGCTGACATACCATCCACTGAATCTTCCCGTGCCGCGAACGTTTTTAGTAGTAGTAGTGAGTCAATTCCCTCAAAACAAGATCTAAATTCATCTAAAAGATATTTTGTTCTTGAAAAAGTATGAGGCTGAAAACAAGCAATAATTCGACGATCAGGGTACCTATTCTTCGCGGCATGAATGGTTGCTTTGATTTCTGTAGGGTGGTGAGCATAATCATCGATAACAGATATTGGATAGTTTGTGGTGATTTCTGAGCCACCCTTAATTGTAATTTCTCCCACTAACTCGAATCTGCGCCTAGCGCCCTTAAATGTCTGAGCAGTCTGAGCTGCTGTCGCAAAATCTACACCGGCATGCATGCTTGCAGCTAGAGCCGCAAGAAAATTTCCGACATTATGCTGGCCTACCAGCTTTATAGAAGCCGTACCGAGTTTCTGTTTTTTAAAGAACACGTCAAACTGGGTCATATCTTCTTTGTATTCAATTGTCTGAGCATACCAGTCACCCCGGTGTGGGTGCACTGAGTAGGTTTCGACTTGTAAATCGTCACGTGGGATATTTTTCGCGATGTTTATTGCGCCCTCATCGTCCGCACAAACGATAAGAATTCCGCCACTTACTATCTGGGACGTAAATTTTTCGAATGACTCGAAGAATATCTGTTCAGTACCAAAATAATCTAAGTGATCCGGATCTATATTAGTGATTACCGCTATTGACGGGTTATACGAAAGGAAGGCATCTGCATACTCATCTGCTTCCACAATTGCAACCTGTCCCCGACCATTGAGCACATTTGAGTTATTCAAGTCGGGTATATTCCCTCCGATTAATGCAATCGGGTCGAGCCCTGCATTTTGCGCCATTAACGTCGCTAGTGAAGAAGTTGTGGTTTTGCCATGTGAGCCAGCGACTGCTAGGAGTTGGCGGTCTGAAACTAGGCGATTAACCATTTCTGCTCTTGAAACAATAGGTATTCCTTTTTCTCGAGCTGCCTTCAATTCTGGGTTATCAGTTTTTGCAGCGGCAGTGGTGACGACTAAATCAGGATGATCAATATTGTTTTCAGAGTGCCCGATATAGATTGTTGCTCCTCTTTTGGTCAGTTTTCTCGTCGAGTCACTATCTATGAGGTCGGAACCGGTTACTTTGTGGCCATTTTGTAGAAGGATTTCACCGATCCCTGAGAGATGTATTCCTCCGGCTCCGACTAGGTGAATATTTGGAGGCAATTCAGGAGTATTTTTTGTAGCTGCTTTGAGAATAATTGAACTAATTTGTTCAGCTGCATACGGCCGACTGACAGAAGACATATTTTCAGCCATGCGACTGAGTTCAGTTGGTTGCGATATGAGGTGAAGAATAGTTTTACCTAGTTGGTCGAGATTTTGTTCACCTATTACGATCGATGCA
>CAVODE010000100.1:0-5626 GCA_963694535.1 Dehalococcoidia bacterium | reverse complement strand
GGCCGAATGACCCCGGCCGCATCGGCAGAATGCACGCGAATTCTCGAGCCGGATGTGGTTTATCTCTATCACTACGATCAGGACTACGCTCGGCGTGCACTGAATCCTGCTTACGAAGGCACGGCCTTGCCCGGTGGTATTTCGGTGGCAGAAAGTCTAGATTTGTTCGAGGAAGAATTAGAAGGGTCGGGCATTGAACTGCGGCGAGGGGATTTTTATCCGCCGTTGTAGTGAGATTGCAAAAGCCCTTAGGGGACACCTATAACTTAGTAACTTAACCCATTTCTGGCGTTTTGTTGTCCTCTCGACTACTTTGATTGAATTTGGTTTTTCTACGAATTCTGCGCTGTAAAGTTGTTAAATTATAGGTTTCCCCTGCTAGTCTTTTCAGAATCCCTGATCATCTTCAAGTCTTCGGCCATCACAGGCCGAGCCATTTATCGAAGTAACTCTGAGCAGTGTAACCCCCAGATTGGCAAATGCGTTCATGTCGGAGCAGGGCACATAGGTGAAGCGGAGGTCGAGCTCGTCGCCTTCTCCGATGCCTTGGTTCAGCAGAAGAGCTTGTACGTTATAGAGGGACCAGTTCCTCGCGAGGCTCAATTCTTTAAGTTGATTGAGTCCGGCGAGAGCGCTCACATCAGTGATGTCGTTATTCTCAAGGCGCAAAATTCGCAATGTATGGAGTCGTCGCAGAGGAGCGATGTCTTCAATACTGTTATTGCTGAGAAACAGATACCCCAATTCGACCATGCCCTGAAGGGCACTAACCTCGGAGATGGCGTTATCGTTCAGGCTAAGTTGCTGCATGTTGGTCATACCACGCAGTGCACTGATGTCTTCTATCTGGTTGTTATTGGCCCAAAGTAATATAAGTTCATTCAGGTTCGCAAGGGGGCTAATGTCTTTAATCTCACTCTCATAAATACGTAGATGGGTGAGTTTGGTGAGGTTAGCAAGAGGACTAATATCAGATATGGCATTGAGGTGAATGCGCAGCAGGCGCATTTCGGTGAGCCCAGCAAGCGGACTGAGATCAGTGATGCCATTGAATATTACTTTAGGGTCACGTCCGTCATCCATATCGAGATAATGCTGAAGTTGGTAGGGATACAGGCCATGCACATGCAGTCGTCTTAGCTTAGTGAGTCCCGCCAGAGGGCTAATATCAGAGATTGGGTTTTCACTGACGACAAGCTGTTCGAGGTTGATCAACTCTCTTACTGGACCAAGGTCACTGAACCAGTTGGTGTGCAGGTTCAGGTTAACGAGATTGGTCAAAGTGCGGAGTGGGCTAATGTCAGTAATAAGTCGATTGATCAGGTTGAGTCTAGTTAAACCTGTAAGATTTTGAATGCCGTCCAGACTTTCGAAAGGATTTTCGGGCGATGGTCTCAAAGTGCCGCCGTAAACTACTCGTTCGATCGTAGTACCCACAATCAGTTGTTCTAACTCGGCTGCTTGCCCGCAGGTGAGTGCTGCCTGCACAGCCAGTCCCAGAGTGTCGTTCACGACATTGGCCAGGTCTTGGTCGGCGAAGGTGACGATCGCATCCGTCGAAAAATCTCGGCAATGATCCGTGGGTGACAAGGTGGTTTGTGCGAGCGCGCTGGAGAGGGGATAACATAGAAATGCAAGTGTAAACAGGCTTTGCAAGTTTGGGCGACAGTTCATGTGTTCTCCTGTTTTATAGTAGTTTTGATTCTTAATAGTGGCGCAACTAATGGAATTAATCGATGGTCTCTGAGCTACTGAAAAATCAACTCTCAATCTATCAGAATCCTAGCATGAAAACATCTGGTATGCCGTGTGGCTTTCCAGTCGATTCGGTTTAGAGCGACATTTGGTCCCGGTTAAGAATCACCGATATTTTGGATCACGTGCCTAGGCGCCTTGGAACTATGCGGCGACAATGTAGAAATACCTAATTGGAGTGTCTCTGAATTTAGGCGGTTGACTTGTCAATGTCAGTTAAAATTCGGTAGCTATGGGTGATGGAGCGATGTGGCATGCGGGCGGCTTAGGTACGAAGCTATAGCGAGTGTGCATCATAGCTGTAGAATTCACTCTGGGGTTCTGATAGGTTGAGAGCTAATTTTTCAGCACCTTAAAAAATTCTCATAGGCTCCATATCGGATACAATTATGGTTATAGCTAACTCCCCGTCTAAGCTTAGCCTGCCCCAGAACAATCCCGGTGTAACAACTGTTTTAGAATATCTTGCGTTAAAGTTTCCATCCATAACAAGTGATGTTTGGAAACAACGTATAGCCGATGGAAAAGTTCATTGGCATGATGGGAGTCTAATTAGTGCTAACTCTCCTTTTGCGGCTCAGCAAAGAGTTTATTATTATCGCGAAGTTGACAGCGAGCCCGTCATACCTTTTGTAGAAAAGATCATCTTTCAGGATGAACTGATCTTAGTGGCATACAAACCACATTTTCTGCCCGTTACTCCAGGTGGTGAATATGTTGAAGAATGCCTACAAAGTCGCTTACGTAATAAGACAGGAAATCAACAACTGCAAGCCGTTCATCGTATAGATAAAGCTACAGCAGGCTTGGTATTGTTTTCGGTTAGTCCCAATTCACGTCAGCATTACCATCATTTATTCGAATCACACCAAGTTAACAAGACCTATCAGGCCATCGCCAGTACGAATGGCAATCCTCCGAAGATTAACCAGCAATGGGAAATTAACAATCGTTTGGAGAAAGCCGGCACGAGATTTTTGATGCATATCGTCGAAGGGCAAGCGAACAGCCATTCCCGTATTCGTTGTCTGCAATGTTCAGCAGACAAAGCCCTATTTGAGCTAAATCCAATAACCGGTAAGACTCACCAACTGCGTCTGCATATGCAGAGCCTTGGCTGGCCATTGCTACACGATACTTATTATCCCGAATTACTTCAGCCGGTTAAGCCTGACGATTACAGTAAACCCATGCAGTTATTAGCGCAGCAGCTGAAATTTACTGATCCTATGACACAGCAGATAAGAAGCTTTACTAGCGATACTCAACTCAATCTAGAGTGCTGACAGATTAACTCCCAATCTGTCAGGATTTGAGAGAAATTAGTGGCGATGTAGAGTTGCCTAGTCGAATTCCAGCTCAGCGCGGCAGTAGTTTGCAGAAAAATTATCGGCGTTATAGGTTATTCGTTCTTACAAGTATAAGGCGCCCCGGATGTAGAAAAAGCTACTTCATTTGAGAATTATGTTTTTGCATGGTTATCCTCCAATGTATATTCCAGTACATTGCAACGCCCTATTGATAACGTTGAATCAATTAGATATTCAATGAAGAGAAGGTTCAGGATACTGTAATTTGTAGGCGAAAGGATGACTAATTAATGGAGGTGGATCACTACATGAGTGACCTGACATCAATCGAGCGGTTTCTCTGATGGGCAAGAACTAACACCCAAGCCAGCTTCTGCCAACTTATCTTGACCAACATGGCGGATCGATATTTCCTACGCATTGAATGGTTTGATCTGCTTGCATGCGTATATAAATGGATTTCGATTAAGTCTGATAAAGAAATCACTGCTGGGTCGAAGTAAACTTCATCCGCTTCAGAGTTCTCGCCGTTTGATGCTATCCATCCTTGATTCACGTAGGCGATGCCAAGAAGTAATTCAAACACGCCTTCGGTGCACCAGTGACAACCACCACCTAAACCAATTTTACTGGGGCGGCTGTTATAGCAGAATTACCTGATAGCAAGCTAACAACGGATCAAAAGGATGTAAGCTTATCAAGCCGAAGGTAGTATCCATTCAGGCCTGGGGAAGTGACAGGTGTAGCCATTGGGGCTTTTTTCCAAATAGTCTTGGTGTTCAACCTCAGCTTCCCAGAAGTCACTCGCAGCTTCTACCTCGGTTACTACTTTTCCAGGCCATAATCCGGAGGCATCCACATCAGCAATGGTTTTTAGTGCTTCTGCCTGCTGAGTATCAGACTTGTAATAAATGGCTGAGCGATAGGATGTTCCGGTGTCGTTCCCTTGTCTGTTCTGTGTACTGGGGTCATGAATTTGAAAGAAAAGCTCTAGAATTTGTCGATAGCTGACAACCGCATTATCGAATGATATTTCGATACCTTCAGCATGGTTGCCATGATTGCGGTAGGTAGCATTGGCCACTTCACCGCCGGTGTAACCAACACGCGTTGCGGTGACGCCGGGCCGTTTGCGAATAAGATCCTGCATGCCCCAGAAACAACCACCGGCTAAGACTGCACGTTCATTTGCCATTGCTAAATATCCTCTACTTGATCTAAATAGGCTTCATATCCTTGGCTGCTCATCTCATCTCGAGGGATGAAACGCAGTGAGGCTGAATTAATACAATAACGCAGCCCGCCTTGATCTTTGGGCCCGTCTGGAAATACATGCCCTAGGTGACTATCACCATGAGTAGAACGCACTTCAGTCCGGACCATGCCATGTGTTGTATCAGTAATTTCATTAACATTGACTGAGTCTATCGCTTTGGTAAAGCTTGGCCAGCCACATCCTGATTCATACTTGGCAGACGAAGCAAACAAAGGCTCTCCAGAGACCACATCTACGTATATGCCAGGCAATGTGTTCTCTAATAGCTCGCCAGTACCAGGGCGCTCAGTACCACTTTCTTGGGTCACTCGGAACTGCTCTGACGTCAGGGCAGAAATTGCATCCTGTGATTTTTGATATGTACTCATAATTTCCTTTTTGCCATTGATGCGATGTACTTGCTGGGGTGTAACAGATCTGCTCCTATAGTATTTTATTGCGAGCGAAGGCAGAGGGGGCCGAAAATGTCACTAAAAGAGCAGCGAGAAATCCTGTGGTTCTATGCATAGTTCACTTCTTCTAGCTGATTCTGTTAAATATTCTGGCATAAGTCTCGCCCTGTTTGACAGGGCAACTGTCAGATTATACGTTTCTCAGCATCATTGCCATTTTCACATCCAGCGGTTTCTTACAGAGTAAATATAGGTCGTCTATATTGTGAATCGAATGGCATAGAGTTTGAAGAGTAGATGCATTAATTTACTATCATCTCAGTGTCACTTATTGTTCTTATAATAGCCAATTATTTGGTGTGTACAAATCAGGTCCAATCCTATGAAAACCATTTTGCCATCACTATTACTTACCTTGATAATGTTTGCCCAGTTAGGGGTAGCAGCTGAGCAAGGCGCTGTTAGTTCAAGTGCCGCTAGCAGTGTCAATGTTTTGAGTTTTAATATTCGTTACAACAACCCCGATGATGGCGAGCACGCGTGGCCTAATCGCAAGGGGATGGTCGCAAGTGTTGTTAGGTTTCACGCTGCTGACCTCATTGGTATGCAAGAAGTTCTGCGCAGCCAAATCGATGATCTTACAGTCTTATTGCCCAACTACAGTTGGTATGGCGTGGGAAGAAATGACGGTAAAAATAGTGGTGAGTTTTCCCCCATCTTTTATCGTCGAGATCGTTTTCAGCTTTTGGATAGCGGTGAGTTTTGGCTTTCAGAAAATCCTGATCAAATTGGCAGTAAAAGCTGGGATGCGGCACTGCCTCGGATAGCCACCTGGGTTAAGTTTAGAGACAGAGAGTCTAAGCAGGAATTCATTCATTTAAATACTCATTTCG
>CAVODE010000099.1:0-5765 GCA_963694535.1 Dehalococcoidia bacterium | reverse complement strand
TAATTCGAGAGTTCAATTAGGTTGCCGTCAGGATCCCAAAAATAAATTGATGTCATCTCTCCAACGGCACCTTCGCGAGACACGGGCCCTTCACATATCTCAATCCCACCAGATTGTAGGTATTTCTGAATCTCGGCAACCGATTCTTCCACCACAAAGCAAAGGTCGGCTGTACCTGCAAGATGAGTCTTAGCCTTCAACCAAAAATCCCAGCCTGCGGGATGGAGATTAATTTTCTGATTTCCGAAGTGGAGAGAAACTCTACCAGATTCAGTACGCTCAACTCGCATATTCAAGTACTTTGAATAAAATTCGGCACTCTTCTCGATATCACTAACGGGTACGACCAAATGATCTAAATGTGAAATATTCATAACAACCCCAAACCTAATTACATGGTTTACCTTAGCAAAGATATAAATCTACCGGACGGATCTAGAGACTTTTTTTGACACTAAATACATCACTCTTGTGGCTAAAATTAGTTCTGGAGTAGGATGCCTTGCTATTGCAATACTTGTGACGAATTAACAACAGTACGATCATTCTGCAGGTGAACGGGAGAGTACAGTGTTAGTGTAAAGTGGCATTGACCCTACTCTCTTCAGAATTTTTTAACTACGTCCACGTAGAATCAGTTGAGAACAGAAAATCGAGGTGAACACATGACGGTCAAACATTTATTCACTCAAGCGGCTCATGGAGCCTCTCCAGAGCCAACAGAACGACTCGAGCTAGTTATGGGCGGTGGAGCGAAAGGCGATCAACACGAGCACCGAAAAACTCGAGCATTAGTCATAATGTCGTTGTCTGATGTCAATCTACTCGGACTCAACCCAGGTGATTTAAGAGAGCAAATAACGCTTGAGTTCCCAGAACTAATGTCCTTAAAGGATGGAACACTTATCAAAATAGGAGGCGTAGAAATACGAATCGATGGTGATTGTGATCCGTGCGTCCATATCGGCGAGCTTCTCGGCATCGAAGATCGTGAAGCATTTCGAAACAATCTTCTCGGCCATCGAGGCAAATTAGCGACCGCTTTGAACAGCGGTGCAATTGCTATTGGTGACAAAACAGAACTAGTCTGAAAGACTTACTTTTATTCGAGAAGGATTCGTTCAAGCCGCGTAAAAAGCTTGTCGCTGGCGCCACAGTCCCGAGCATACTCACGGTATCCACCGTAGGTAGTATGAATATGTTCGATTGCTAAAGCCATTGCTGATGCGTCAACACCTAATCCAGGATTGGGCTTCTCTTTCTCACCAATTACCCCTCGATACCTGAGGTTCTGGATAAGGTCATTCATCCCCTGACGAGATAATTCGTAATCAGAAAGAATATCTTCATCCGGTACATTAAGGATTCCCAGTAGCAAGACAGCAAATACTCCAGTCCGATCTTTTCCGGTAACACAATGGAACAAAATTGGATGGCTATCAGCGTCAGCTACCACATTTAAGGCTTCCAACCACTTATCTTTTTGATTCTCAAGCAGTCCTACATAATCAGGATTCCAGTTGCCAGTTTGTTTGGATTTATGCTTGCTATCAGCGTCGCCCATGGGAAAGTGATGACGCCTAACGGCCGCGTCAGAGATAGCCCCAACACCACGCGAATCGTTCGCCTCGCCTGAAGAACGAAAGTCAATTACTGTTTTGATTCCAATCTCTGACTGGAAGCTGCGCAACTCAATCTCCGACATTCTTTGGTGTTCAGCCGATCTAAACATTTGCTTCCAACGAGTATGTTTTCCAGTACCCGTCGCATAACCACCGATATCTCGGACGTTAAATACTTGCTCGAATTTATAAAATCGCTGCATTAATTTTTTTTCCTAGTTTTAACCCTTAAGCAATTTTCAAATGAGCTACGTCAGATTCTGCTGAGGGTAACATCTCAGTTGCTATAGATAAATATCAAAACTGGTACGACTTTGCTTTCGAAAGAATCACAGTGCACTTTTAGAAGTTGTCGACCACCGAGGTGATATTCCTAAGAGCAGAAACTAGCGCCCTCGAAGCCGTGGATCCAGTACGTCACGTAGTGCATCACCGAATACATTTATTGAAAAGATAGCAAGAGACAACGCCAGTCCTGGACCCAAAGCCAACCAAGGAGCCTGTGACATCCAGTTTCTTGCTTCACGACTAAGCATTCCACCCCAAGTAGGCACATCAGGTGGAAGTCCCAAACCTAAATAAGATAGTGTGGCCTCAAAAAGAATGATTCCACCAAGATTCAGAGTGGCAATTGTCAGTGCCGTAGCCATAATATTGGGCAGGATATGCTTAAGCATAATTCGTAACTGAGTGGCGCCTAGTGACTCGGCGGCCTCCACATACACCTCTGATTTAATCTGGAGTGTAGCTCCTCGCATAATTCTTGAGTTCCCAATTGAAACAAGAAGCGTCAAAGCAAGCATCATCGTGAAACCTGAAGAACTCATGATGCCGCTCGCTGGTAGAAAAGGAATATCAAATCCGTAGAAAATAGCCTGCACGACCATCAAAAAGACTAACCCTGGGAAAGCAATAAAGGCATCGACAAATCTCTGTACAATAGTGTCGGTCCATCCTCCTACGAAGCCGCTCACAACTCCAAGAGCAACTGCGACCAGCGTTGATGTAACGACCACAATAAATCCAAGAGACATCGAAACTCTATATCCGGTGAGAACACGACTCAACATATCTCGCGCCAAATTATCCGTTCCAAGCGGATAACCCCACTGTGGCCCTTCAAGTCGAGGGCCAGTTCCAAGTGCGTTTGGATCATAGGGAGCAATCATTGGGCCAATAACCGCCAATATTAAGAAAATCGTAAACATCACCATCCCGATTAAACCGAGTGGTTTCTCTTTTATGATTCGTCTGATTGCATTCAAATACAATGAATTGCGAATATATGTGGAGATTGCTCCCCTGTTATTCACTTCCAATAAAGTGTCTGTACTGCTCATAATTATATTACTCCCAGAACATTTATCTATGAATACTTAATTCGTGGATCTATCCATGCATAGCACAGGTCCACAAATAAATTGACTAAAAGCGTGAATGATGCAATAACCAAAACAGTTCCCTGTATAGCGGGGTAATCTCGATTGAAAATTCCTTGTAAGAAAAATTTACCTAAACCGGGCATGTTAAACAGAACCTCTAGTACCACTGTCCCTGATACCGCTATCCCTACTTGCAAACCAAGAATCGTAATGACAGGAATTAGGGCATTCCGCAGGGCGTGTCGCCATATCACAACGCGTTCTCTGAGTCCCTTAGAGTACGCCGTCCGGATATAGTCCTGACGTAAAACCTCAAGCATTTGGTTACGTGTCATACGAAGCACTGATCCAGCCAACGTCACTCCAAGAAGTAGAGCCGGCCAAAACATATAATGTAGATGCCCTATCGGATCTTCAATTGGCCCCACCCATCTAAGTGGCGGTGCCCAACCAAACCACATTATGGGGTAAATAATTAACAGTAATGCTGTGAAAAAATATGGAACTGATATCCCAAATATCGCGAATGATCTGGACAAATAGTCAGACCATGAATCTTGCCTAATCGCAGATAAAACACCAACCGGAATCGCTATAATTAATCCGATAATAACCGCAAAGAGACCGAACTCCATCGTTATAGGTAATCTCGCTCGCAGCTCCTCAGTAACTGGTGACTCCGTATTCGTTGATTCTCCAAGATCACCTGTCACTAATTGTCCGAGATAACTCACAAATTGCTCGTACAGAGGTCTATCTAAACCGTAATACGCTCGCAACGAGTCCTTAGCTTCTTGAGTTGTATAGGGACTTTGAGAAAGAATAATTTCCACTGGATCACCAGGGATCAAGCGGATAATCATAAACACAAATAAGACGGTAAGTATAAATGTCGGAACAGACATCAATATTCGTCGTACAACGTAACGATTCACTGACTCACACCTTCACTATGCGTAACAAGATTTAAGACAATATAAAGCAGGACAGTCAAAAAGAAACCAGAACCAGTTTGTGACCTATCTTACATAAGTCACAAACTGGCACTGTCTCATTTATTCACATACGCTTCAGGAAATTTTAAATCTCCAGAACGTACTACATCTCTATTCGACTAAACGTCGAGCCAAGCTTCCACTACCTGGGAACCATCGTAGCGGTCAAGCGACATACGGTAGTTCTTCAATTTAGGATCGTAGAACTGATAGATGTATGGCGTGTACACGAACTTCATTGGGAAGAACGAAGTAATGTCCTTCTGTACATCTTTCACCATCTGCTGCCTAGTTGGACCATCAACCTCGGCGTCCTGTGCATCGATCTTGTCCCAGATATCTGGGTTGTAGATCTTGTAGTACGTCGAGTTTCGACCAAAGTAGGACTGGAGATTCTCAGATGGCTCAGCTGCAGCCAACGGTACGTGGTGACTCATGAAGTATCGATACTTGTAAGTCACATCGTAATAGTTTGCTGTCTCTCGTGGCTCAAGAGTTAAGTTAACACCTGGCAACGCACCAAGTTGCTGATTGATAATTTCTCCAACTTGGTCAGCCACACTTCCTGCTGAAGATGAAGCCCACATGAATGGACCTTCGACCGCAGGGCTTCCAGCCGCTTGTAGGAGCTTGGCTGCATTGGCTGCATCGAACTCAGCGCCTGCAACTTCTTCTGTTAATGCCCAAGTGTCATACTGTTGAGGAATAACACTGTACATTGGAATTCCACCACCAGAGAGCGCAAGGTCAATAATTTGCTGCTTATCAACTCCCTGCACCATCGCCTGACGAACGCGGATATCATCGAACATTTGTCCAGCTTCCCAGTAGCTCTGCCAACCTTCATATCCTTCAGGAGGTGTTGAGTAAGACTTATAATCCATAACCTTGCCCGTAACCTTGTCAAGATAGGTCGGCGGCATTCGCATCTGACGTCCAAACTGACTTGGTACAGCGATTTCTGTAGCATCTCCACGGCCATCACGAACACGCTCTGCGTAGTTAGCGTCAGTTGCATAAGCCGAGAAGTCACCATTAATAAACTGAGTAGCAGCCGTATTTGCCTCCTGAACGAGAAGCATTTCAACTTCGTCGACGTATGGAAGTGGGCTACCATCCACACCTTTTTCGAAATAGTCAGGGTTAGCCTTCGCATTCCACGAAACACCCTTTGTCCACTGATCCAAAATGAATGGACCTGTTCCAATCGCACTTGAAGTCAAGTCACCGGCTGCCTCGACAGCTTCGCGTGGCACAATAACTGTCCATGGATTACTGATGTAGTACATAAAGGCCGCATAGGGCTTATTTGTCTTGAACACGATCGTGTGATCATCTGGAGTCTGAATACTCGCTAACTTCTCATTAAAGTAATATCGGTGGCCCCATTTACCGAGGTCCTCCTGTGAGCCTTCCTGACCCATTTGTCGCTCAATCGAGTACTTAACATCTTCTGATGTCACTTCACGGCCATTGACCGGAGCGATGTTCTGGAATTTAGTACCTGGCTTTATTTTAAATACATAGGTATAACCATCGGGCTGCTCAGGCAATTCCGACAAGTCGCTCTTAAGCTCTTTCAAGTCCCAGCTGTACTTAACCAATCTGTTGTATACAGTGTTTGCTACCCATGTGGCTGCAGGGAAAGTATCAAAGTGCGGGTCAATTGACCGCATTTCATGGTTAGCGTGCATGGTAAGTTTACCGCCACGCTTAACCGTCGCAGTAGATGCCTGAGTTGCTGCTGCTGCTGCCTGTTGAACTGC
>CAVODE010000098.1:0-5832 GCA_963694535.1 Dehalococcoidia bacterium | reverse complement strand
ATATTTTTATGCTGTGTAAGTGGGTTCCCGACGGCAGGTTCGCTGGAAAAAACATCCAATCCTGCTTGATTGATATAACCCTGACTTATTGCTTCTAGTAGTGCTTTCTCATCAATTAAATCACCCCGTGCCGCATTGATGAGTCTAAGTCCAGGCTTTGCATGTGAAAGAATTTCAGTGTTAATTAGATGCTTGGTGTCTTTGTTAAGCGTCGTGTGCAACGTAACAAAATCAGATATTTCAAACAGATGTATCAATTCACAGATTTCAATTCCCAAGCTTTCGGCTTTATCTTTTGATACAAATGGGTCATATGCGACGACGTTCATTTGAAATGCCTGGGCTCTTTTTGCAACCTCAGATCCGATTCGGCCTAAGCCAATAATACCTAGCGTTTTGTGCGCTAACTCAACACCAGAGTATTCACTTCGCTCCCATTTACCGGATCTCAACGAGGCATCAGCGGGAGCAATGTTTCTGGCAGTCGCGAGCAACAAGGCGAAGGCATGCTCTGCAGTGGAAATCGTATTTGCTAAAGGCGCATTCACAACGATTACACCGTGTTCTGTCGCAGCATTTACGTCGACATTATCGACGCCTACTCCTGCTCGAGCGATTGCTTTCAATTGGGTTCCCGCTTCAATTACTAAGCGGGTCACACTTGTTTGACTTCGTACAACCAGAGCTTCATAGTCAACTATAGCCGTCACTAATTCTTCTTCAGTCAGGTCCGTCAGAACAGTTACTTCGTGATATTCCCTCAAGAGATCTAATCCCTGTTGAGCGATTTCGTCAGCAACTAATACTTTTACCACATGCGACTCCTAGGCTGTGACAAAGATGTCTAAGCTTTAAAATTAAGATCTATGAGAGTATTCCGCAGGGCATCGAGCGCAGAGTCTAGATCTGAGTCCGGCATATAACCAAGATGTCCGAAGCGAATAATTTGCCCTTTTAGCGAGGCCTGGCCTCCGGCAAATACGGTTGAGTACCGATCCCGAGCGATTTTTAATATTTCAAGCCCGTCTAATTCCGAAGGAACGGTAATTGACGTCACGGTATTTGATTCAACACCTTCTTGAGAAAATAGCTTCAATCCCATAGCTCTCACACCATCCCTGACCCTCTGGCCTGCTCGTGCGTGTCGTGCCCAAATTGCGTCGACACCTTCTTCTATCATCATGTCAAGCGCTTTATCTAATGAAAACCAGACAGAAATAGCTGGTGTCCACGGTGTTTGGCCGTCGGCTAGAGCTTTTTTATGTCGCAAGAGATCAAAATAGAATCGTGGCTGTGAATTCTCCTCGAATCGCTGCCATGCTTTCTCACTGACCGAGATAAATGAAAGCCCGGGTGCAGTCATCCAGCCCTTTTGCGACCCTGAACACACCACATCAACTTCCCACTCATCCGTGCGAAATTCTACAGATGATAGGGATGATATTGCGTCTACTACCAACAACGCATCATGTTCCTGCACAATCTTGACTAAATTAGGGATGATTGGATTGGTAACCCCTGTTGAGGTTTCGTTATGAGTTACAAACACAGTTTTGATTTCGGAATTTTTCTCTAATGCGTCCTTGATTTGTTCAAGATCGGCGGCTGAACCAAAACTGAATTCCAGTACAGTTGCTACACCACCGTATGCGTTAACCAGTTCTTTAAATCGATTCCCGAATACCCCGATCGTGATTACGAGCGCGTGAGAGCCGGGAGGCATGAAATTCACTACCGCGGCCTCCATGGCGCCGGTACCTGACGCAGTAAGGGTCAGTACATCATTTTCAGTGAGGAAAATTTGTTTAAGTTTTTTTGTTGTTCCTTGAATTAATGAAGCGAATTCGGGGCCACGGTGATTGATCATCGGGGCGGCCCCTGCTTGAGCGACTGGTTCTGGCACTGGGATAGGCCCAGGTAGTCTCAGGTTCACTGTTTGCTCCTTGTCTAACAGACGATTTTGTTCGTTCTAAATCATAGTCATGCGACTCCGACTTAGAGTCAACGCTTGTTTCAGTAATAGCTATCATAAATATGTACGAGCAATCATAATGAACACGATACGCGAGCACTTTGAAGTGTAACTAGTTCACGCGCCCCGTAAGCGGATAAAATACCATCCCTGTCCCGAGTTTTGGATAGTAGTACGTAGTTTTTTGCGGTAATACCTCGCCGGCTGCTGCAACGGCTTGTACTTGCTCTATTGTCGCTGGGTTAGCTAAAAATGCAACTTTTGCATCCCCATTCTGTATAGCATTTTCTACCGCCTGCACGCTTTCCTCGAAGCCAACTTGGCTGCCAGCTGCCAGAGCCGCGCTATCGATGTTGAATAGAGGTCGAAGAATAGTGGATGTAAGGATAAGGATATCTACGTCCCTAGCAGCAGTTCCTAATTGACTTGGCATTGCTGAACGTATTTGGTTTGTATCCTTGGCTGTTAGTAGGTGAATCGAATAATGTTCACCTTGTTCTGTTAGGCCTAACGCAACGAAACTTACGGGCCCAGCCGCATTTCTCAGCACGGTTTTCCACGCAGAGTCGAGCGAGTTTGATTCATTGATTTGATAGAGTCCCGAAAGCCTATCAAGGATGTCCTCTGGAGCTGAATCCTTGAGGAGAATCCTATGTGTTGGAAGAATTAATAGGCTTTGGTCTTGATCAGACGCCAATCCCATTAGGGCAAAACGCTCGGCAGCGTAGGGCGGTAGTTTTCTGTTGGAGGCCGCTTTGTCTAGATAAGCTAGTGCGGTCATAGTTCGGTGATGCCCGTCAGCGATTGTCGCGGGGAGATCATGAACAGCTTTCCGAAATTTTGTGATTTGAGTACTTTCGGATATCTTCCAAAGTTTATGCTCAACTCCCGATAAATCAGTTGCGGTGAATGTTTCTGGTCCGTAATCCTCATTTAGCAAGGTAAGAAATTTCGCGGTAGAATCTTCGACCGATGCAAGTATTGGGCTTATTGCATGTTTTGTTGCAGTGTATAGCTTTAGCCTATCTTCCCTAGGTCCGGCCATCGTGCTTTCATGGTGTCGTATCACTCCATCTTCAGGCTTTGAAAGACGTGTTGCTGCGATTAGGACTCTGCGGCGATATGTAGGACTCTTTCTATCATCCATGTCATTTTCAGGCAGTTTGAAGATTTGCTCGTACAAGTAGACAGATGGCGTTGAATCTTTTATTAGTACATCTGCTTCTGTCCATGCTTTGATGTTTGCCAATACGCCTTTGTAACCAGTCGGTGTTGGACTAGGATTTTCAAGTATCGAAGCATTGTATTTTCGATGGGAATCGATTTCGGAGTCTGAAGTTCTAAGCAAGCGAAGGTCACTCGACTTGACGATGTCGTAGGGCGGCGAAATAACCTCCGAACCTCTTACGAGTTGTGGGTTGTATCGAAGACCAAAGAAGGGTTGTATTTCAGGCACTTGGATAATTTCTTTCACTCTATTTTTTAAATGCTGTTGCCTTATAATTTCATGACTGAACTGTAGCAGCTACCGGCAAATCTAAGATAGTTCGCAGACGGAGGCTTTCATGGCGGGATTTTGTGTTTTTTGCGAAATAATTGCTCATCGGGAACCGGCTGAGATTTTTTATGAGGATGAAAATGCTATTGTGTTTCGCAACAGGCTTAAATGGGCGCCGGTGATGCTTTTAGCTGCTCCAAAGAAACATCTGACGCAAACTGAACTCTGGGCTGATATGGGTGCGGTCGGTCGCGCTGCCACGTTGGTTGCCGAAGAGCAGTGCCCCAACGGATTCCGCTTAATTTCGAATTTTGGATATGATGGAATGCAGAGTCAAAATCATGCACATGTCCATATACTCGGGGGACACTTTCTTGGAGAATATGCCTAAAGTGGTCGACGATTACTATTTCGTATCTTCTCCGAGGCTATAAAGGCCTGTTTTACAAACTCCCGACCATATCGATTGCTTCCTATTGCAGTCCAGTGCGCGTCGATCATATCGGCGGGTAGCACGAAGATCAGTGCGTTTTCTTCGACAACAGAGGAAATACTATCTCGAATTTCTTTTGCCGTTAGTTGAGACAACACTAGGCATGTACTATCTGTTATCACCCAATGTGCTTTTGCTGCTGCGGCAATCGCTCCAAGGAGTGTGGGGTACTCCTGAATAGATCTCTCGAGCTTTGTGAGTACTGCATAGAGTCCCAGTTCGTCATTCATTTCTTCATCACTTACTTCGCCATTCCTCAAGTGCTTGTCGCTGGGCCACAAATAATTGTTGTATACCAGTAGTCGCTAGGCTCACCATGTGATCTAAATCTGACCGGCTGAAAGCTTTACCTTCGGCAGTTCCCTGAACTTCTACTAGTTGATCAGTGGAAAGCATCACTACATTAAAGTCGACATCAGCTGCGGAGTCTTCAAGATAATCAAGATCGAGCAATAACTCCCCAGAAACCAGTCCACAGGAGATTGCAGCGACTTGGGATGTTATTGGTGAGGTGGGTAGTTTATCGGTGCTTTGTAATCTTTCGATTGCCATTGCTAAAGCTGTCCACGCTCCTGTAATCGAAGCTGTTCTGGTTCCGCCATCTGCTTGAATTACGTCGCAATCCAGAGTGATTGTTTCTTCACCGAGTTTGGCGAGATCGATAGATGATCGCAGAGCCCGAGCGATGAGCCGTTGAATTTCCGTAGCCCTTCCATTTTGACCTCTTTTGGATCTGGTATTTGTGGCTCTTGGTAGCATGGCATATTCGGCTGTGAGCCATCCAGAACCATCTCCCCGTTTCCATCGCGGCACGCCTCGCTCCACCGTAGCTGTGCAGAGCACCTTTGTATCACCGAAGCTTATGAGAGCGGATCCTTCGGCGTGCTTATTAACATCCGTCTCAATGACTACGTTTCTGAGCTCGTTAGCAGTTCTGTTGTTGCTGCGGTGAATTCCCATCTGAATCTGTACTTCCTGAATAGGACCGTTCGTGACGGCACTATTCTGTTGCGTGTATGAGTTTAAGATCTTGAGATTACCAAAAGAGGTGCGTACATGTCAGCTTACATATTAATCGAGAATGAAGAAGGTGAAACTTGGATTGATTCCTATTCGATAAGTGATCTTCCTTTTGAAATCGGCCCGGGTGCATTTAAAGGCTTAGGCGGCACCATTTTGGGCACTGCATCACGGTTAATGATGTTACGAGTGGAGAAGGAAATAGATCTACCGCTTCACCGAGCAGCTCCCGGTGTTGCGATAAATCTTCTGGGTAAAGTTACTGTCAGGGGGAGCACAGGCTCAGCAGTAACTCTAAATCCTGGGGATCTACTCAAGATAGAAACAAAAATACGAGGAGCTTGGGCAATTGCAAACAGTAATACTGAAGAGGCATATCTCGCTCTGATCCCCATGCCACCTCTTAGTTAAGGTGGTTTTGGTAGTACGTTTTAAATCGGGACTGAATCGACGTCTAGGTTTATAATTAAGATCCCGTAAAAATTATGTTAGGAAAGTATTGCTATGAGTGGCCGGAATTTAGTTGCCATTGCAGATCTGAGTCCTGATTCCATATCGGAATTGCTCGACTCTGCAGAATTCTTAAAAAGAAACGGCCCGGACCAATCTTTATCCGGAAAAGTACTAACAACTATTTTTGAAAAACCTTCGCTTAGAACGAAGGCCTCATTAGAGATTGGGGTACAACTTCTGGGAGGGCATGTTGTCGCATTTGGTGCCCACGAAGTTCAGATCGGAGAAAGAGAGCCCATTGAAGATGTGGCAAGAGTCGTATCAAGAATGGCTGACGCGATAGCCTTACGTGTCTTTTCTCATCAGACTATTTTGTCAGCGTGCGACGCTAGTGAT
>CAVODE010000097.1:0-5849 GCA_963694535.1 Dehalococcoidia bacterium | reverse complement strand
AGATGTTGTCTCGTTGTTGGTGTGTGTTACGGTTATGTCACTAAATTTCTCACCTTATTCATTTTGACTGCGCCTCAGCGACAGGTTGGTCCTGAATTTGGACTTGTGGTTCGTGATTTTTCGATGCCAAGAATGAGATCAGCATATCCTTTGCAATTTAGTTTTTGTCGAATTGAATATTGTCGAATTATTGAAGAAATTTAGGAGAATTTTAAATGCCACGTACTATTCGAGACTTGATGCCAATGGATTTAGAATTTCAAATGTTTGTACTCGATGAACTCGCTGATGAATTGATTGCAGAGGGAGCTGATGTTTTGAAGCTTACTGTAGGCGTTCCAGAACTTCCAATGCCAGGCCCAGTGCTCGAGAGTATCGTGGAAAAACTTCATGATAGAGATTTTGTCAGGCGCATATATCCGGAGGGATTACCGGAGTTGCGTCAGGCCATCTCGGAGTTTTATAACCGACGCTACGGCGCAAATAGTACTATCGACCAAGTCATAGTGAACACTGGGACGTCACCGATTTTCCGTAATATTTTTCAGCTAGTCTCTGGGCCTGAATATGAAATTCTAATTCCAAGACCGTATTACGCCCTTTATTTATATTGTGCTAAATTAGCGGGCGCACAAGTTAAATTTTACGACATCGATAGCGATTCTGGCAGAGTCGATATGGACTCTTTTAGACAAAATTACTCTGCGGAAAAAACTTCTCTTGTGGTAATTAATTCTCCAGGTAATCCATTAGGGAACATAGTGTCGCCTGACGAAATGAAAGCAATCTACGAGATAGTTGATGGCCAATCATATGTGCTTAATGATGAAATTTATAACAACACGATGTTCTACGAGGACTTTCACTCAGCTTTGAAACTCTTTCCTGAGTACAAAGACAATACTATCGTGACTAATAGTTTTTCTAAAGGCTACCGGATGTACTCAAAGCGTATAGGATTTGCGATTTTGCCTGAAGAGTTACAGACAAATCTTCGCGTTATTCAGCAACACACGTTATTGTGCACAGATCCAGTTTATCAACACGGGATGATTGCGGCTCTAGCGGATGAGGAAAGCCCGCAACACCTAAGAGATGTTTATCGTGCAAGGGCAGAATATACGACTCAGCAACTGGAGAACACGGGTTGCCAACCTGTACCAGCCTTGGGCGGTTTCTACGCAAATCTGCGGTGTAAGGATTGGAATATTGAACATGGATTTGCGTCGTCCAAAGAGCTGGCCAGAGATATCCTTCAGAAGACCCATGTCGCTGTTGTTCCGGGCACAGATTTCGGTGTCCCACATGATTTGCGCTTAGCTTTCTGTAACGACAGATACGATGAAGCCATAGATCGTCTTCGCACTTATTTCACGCCACTAGATCAGGGAAGTTAATAACTCCGAATTGGATTCAATTATGCATTCTACGAACCATCAACTCGAATATGAAGAAGGTGAACAACCTATTCCAGTTCGCCGCGCTGTGATTTTGGCCGCGGGAAAAGGCAATCGTATTCAGCCCTTGACGGCAGGGGTTCCAAAATGCCTCATTGAGGTTGGTGGTCAATCATTAATTGAGAGAGCTTTGCATGGTCTGTCCTCACAGCACGTGAGCGAAGCGGTGATAGTGGTGGGCTATAAGGCTTCACTGATTCGCGACCGCATAGGTGCCTCCTTTGAGGGAATTAAGATTACTTACGTCGACGCATACGACTATGAAACAACAAACAATATTCGTTCGCTGTGGGACGCGCGAGATTATCTGACGGAAGATGTCATCTTGGTTGAGGCAGATGTTATTTTTGACTCGAATCTGATTACTGACTTGTTAGGAGAAAAGGGAAGCAGTGCAGCTGTAGCTCCCTACCACAAAGCTCTGTCCGGCACGTTAATACATTGCGACAAGCAACGTCGCATCATCAAGTTCATAATGAATGAAGATCTTGACCGATTGCCGAAAGATATTGATTTGTTCAAGACCGTGAATGTGTACCTATTTCGAAAAACATTACTGGAAGAGCAAATTGTTCCGAGATTAGAACAAGAGATTCAAGATGGCCACCAAAATGGATACTATGAAAGCGTTCTTCGTGATTTTATAGAAGAAGAGTCAAAGAGCGAGCTCATAGCGGTCGATGTTTCAAAAAATCGTTGGTACGAGATTGATGATCACAGAGATTTAGATGCGGCTGAGTTCCTTTTTTCAACGCGGATTGAGCAATTCGATCGTATTCAGAAACTACATGGCGCCTACTGGCGGTATGGCTTCATTGATCACGCTTATTTATACAACATGTACTTTCCACCCGTGGAAATGTTGGAAGTATTCAGTAAGAATTTGCCGGAAATTGTCAGTAATTATCCAGTTGCACAACCTGAGCTTGCCCGACTGGTGGCGAATTGGACTGGTGCCAACCCAGATAATCTTGCTGTTGCCAACGGAGCCGCCGAACTTATTAAAATTCTGGGAAACCAATTTATTCAGCGCCTGATTATTCCGACCCCCTCATTTAATGAATATGAAGAAGTTGTCCAGCCAGAAAAACTCGAGCGATTTCCTCTAGATCCGGATACTTTTGACCTTGATATCGATGGATTCGCTCATGCTGCTGTTCAATGGGAGGCAGATACTGCGGTGATTGTTACTCCGAATAATCCTACGGCGCTATCGGTGAAGCCCGAAGACCTAGTGAAGTTGGCCGAGCGACTCCAACGTGAAGGATGCCGATTGATTGTTGACGAATCATTTATAGAATTTTCGGCGCTTGGCAGTAACGGAAGTCTGGAAGACTTGATCGATGAACAGCCTAATCTTGCCATTATTAAGAGCATGAGTAAGGTATTTGGTATAGCGGGCCTTCGTTTGGGATATATCCTTAGTTCTGATCGCAAGTTTATTAGTGACATACGAAGTAGTTTGGCTATTTGGAATGTGAATGGCATGGCAGAGGAATTCCTACATGCGGTGGGTCGTTATCGTACAGAATTTATCGCAAGCTGTAATCAAACCCGATTAGATTGCGTCGCCCTGTACGAAACGCTGTTGTCGACAGAGGGTATTGAGCCTTTTGAGCCCGATGCCAACTTCGTACTGTGTAAACTCACAAATCCCAGTGCTAGCGGACTAGAAATCAGTCGACGACTTTATGTCGAACACAATATTTTGATAAAGGATTGTGCGAAAAAAAGCATGCCAGAAGCTGATCGATACCTACGAATAGCATCGCGCACTCAGGCAGAAAATAGAACGTTAGTTGATGCACTAACGTTGGTCCTTTAGACCGCAACCGAATGAGAAAGGGAGATTATTTTGAATTCTAATCACTTGAGGGATTCTGAAAATGCTGAGCTTATGCTCCATCTTGAACGAACTATTCCTCCTATGAACCTAGAGGATGCCGAGAGACTTCTTGGTGAAGTCAAAAAAATATTCGATCAGCACGAAGTAGCATTTTTTCTTAGGCAGGGTACTTGCCTTGGTGCAGTGAGAGATCAGGCCCTGATTGCGTGGGATGACGATCTTGATCTGGGGTCAATTATTGGAATGCATGATTTTACAGAGGAGATGATAGAGCCGACTGTCGCGGATCTCAGAGCCAATGGTTGTTACGTTGAAGTACATCGTGATGGGCTTTATACCGCTGTCAAAATAATGAAATACCAAATCCGTATTGACTGGCAGTGTTATCAAGTCGTCAAGGGCACTATCGCACATTATCCTGGCGTGCCTTTTCCCATCAAACTATTTACTAATTTGACTCCGATTGATTTTCTTGGAGAATCTTATAACGTACCTAGCCCTCCGGAGGAGTACCTCACTTACAAGTATGGTCCTGAATGGATCACACCCAAGCAAGTTGGATATGAGAAAGATGTCCTCGATAACATGCCCAGTGGAACAGTCCCAGGCCGGCCCGGCACAATTAAACAATGGTTTTTAGTTAAATTTAAGCCAACTCAGGCGGCGACTCTCCTCATACTTGACCTCGATGGATTACCTGTGTCTGGGGCTATTGTGGTAATTGCTGGATTGAGTCGCTCAATCTCTAATCGAGATGGGCAGGTTAAATTTTACGTACCAGGACCTGATAATTACGCGATCTCAATTACGTTTAATGATGTCCAGGAAGTGTTGTACGAGGAGGCACTCATACCAGGTAATAAATATATTTATCGCCCGGACCCTGCTCACCCAGCTGGGAGATATTTTGTGCTCACAGAAGACTTAATATAACGAGACGTCAGGTTATGACGAAGTTAAAAATAGCGACGCCGACGCCTCATCCTGAAGGATTATTGCTCGGCGATGATGGTCAGCTTCGATGCACCTGGGCCCTAAAGGTTACTGGCTTTGTGAACTACCACGACAAGGAGTGGGGATTTCCAGTTGAGGACGAACACCGACTTTTTGAGAAGATCTGCCTTGAAGGATTTCAGTCAGGACTTTCTTGGAAGATAATACTGGACAAGCGACCTGCTTTTCGTGAAATGTTCTTGGATTTTGACTTTGAAAAAATAGCTCAATTTGGTGAGAAAGATGTAGATCGTCTTATGAACGATGTTCGTATCATTAGGCATCGTGGAAAAATTGAAGCGACAATAAACAATGCGAGAAAAGCCTGCGAGGCTGCGGAAATCCATGGCTCCTTGGGAGCACTTATCTGGCGCTATGAGCCACCACTTGTGGCGAAGGGGAGTAATAAAACACGTCAGATTACCTCGAAGACCGAACATTCTGCCAAATTTGCAGTTGATCTCAAAAAACTGGGCTGGCGTTTTTTTGGCCCAACTACTGCCTATGCTTTCATGCAGGCAATGGGATTAGTCAACGATCACACGCAGGGCTGTGTTGTACGAGATGTGTGCCAAGCAGCTCGGGCTAAGTTCGTGCGACCGAGCTCTACTCGTTGAAGGAAAGTTAGAATATAAATCGCATATCTCCCAAAGGAAAAGAATCTAATCAGACAAGGTATGATCTTGATCTCGTACGTCTACTTTTAGTATTTATCTAACCCCCAACTGCCTTGTTATTAGTAGAAAAATGCTCTCAGACGTGTACATATGAATACAATAGTATTCAACTACGGCGGCCTTTTTTTACCCCTGCGGGTCAAAGACTTGGTCGGCCTTCTCTTAGGGATGGGGGGGCTGGCGATCATGTGCTGAAATCGCCGATCAATGTCGAATTAATCGCTTCCAATACTGTTGTGATTTTTTAATTTGCCCTGTCTTTTTTCTTTCTTAGCTTTTTCTGTATCAAGTATTTCTTGTCTTCGTGCATCAAGCGCTTCTTGTACTGGGTCACTCTTTTTTTCATCCATTGAATTTGAGACTATTCCCAATTTTGATAATGGGTGATCCGTTGGCAGGCTCGACTTTAGGTATGCAGCTTTGAAGCGTGCGCTCTTTTTAAGCTCTTCGGGGGTCTTGTCATTATCAGTCATGTTTCAAATAGTAGGGGTATGGGGTCGCGAAGTCACATCTCTGTTTCTATGGTGGGAAGAGTAGGCACACATAAAACATGCATGCAAATTTTTTCAAAAAAAGTAATGGATAAATTTTGAGCAAAAAGAAAGCGCCCCGTAAGGCGCTCTCGAATTTGAAATAGAATTTATCTATTGTAACATAAATTGAATCTCTTATGTTGAACCACGGGCATCTAATCGTAAAATAGGCTCTAGATATCCGTACTAAATAACGCGCTTTCTGGGGCATTGCCCCAATTTGAGCCAGTCTAACTACCTAAGGAAACGTGAATCCCTTATACAACAAGGGAAAGAAGCTAATCAGACGAGGTGTAATCTTGATCGCGTACTTCTTTGAATGCATTCCATCCTTCTTTTTCAC
>CAVODE010000096.1:0-5856 GCA_963694535.1 Dehalococcoidia bacterium | reverse complement strand
TACTGTATTACGAGTTTGAGTTAGGGCCCGACTTACCAACCATAGTAAATCGAGCTTAGACAAAGTTTAGTTGGTTATGCAAGTTGATTAAAGAGAGCGGTAAAGTATGTCTTCTGATCCCGACTATATACGGCCTGATTTAGCGGAAGCGTACGCTCGGCATGCCTATACGCTTGATGCCAATCGTGAAGAAGCCGTTGCCAAGCGTTACGCTCGCGGGTTCAGAATGCCACGAGAAAACATCGAGCAATTAGTTGATGAAGGGACCTTCAAAGAATACGGAGCACTAGTTGTCGCGCGGCAGCATCACCGGCAGAATGACGAGGAATTAAGACGAAATACTCCAGCTGATGGATTAATCTCTGGTATTGGTTCAGTAAACGGGAAAGACTTTGCATCAAGCCAAGCACGCACCATGGTTATTTCTTATGACTACACCGTACTCGCGGGCACACAAGGTAAAAGAAATCACTATAAGCAAGACAGGATGTTTGAACTCGCTCATAGGTTCAAACTTCCTCTTGTCTTCTTCACAGAAGGAGGTGGCGGCAGACCGGGAGATGATGAAACGGGACCGCGCGTTGCCTTTGATACGCATACGTTTACACAGTTTTCACAGCTCAGTGGCTGGGTCCCTTTGGTGGGGGTTACTAACGGTAGATGTTTCGCAGGTAACACTGCACTACTTGCCTGCTGTGACGTCATTATTGCTACGGAAGGATCGACCGTGGCGATGGGTGGCCCGGCAATGGTTGAAAGTGGCGGGCTAGGCGTATATACGCCGGAGGAGCTCGGGCCAATGTCATTTCAAGTACCCAACGGGGTGGTCGACATACTAGTGAAGGATGAAGAAGCCGCTGTGACTACGGCGAAAAAATATTTATCCTACTTTCAAGGCTCGATAGAAGAATGGGAGGCTCCTGACCAACGACAATTGCGTCATATTGTTCCGGAAAATCGCATGCGCCTATACGACATGCGTGACGTTATTAACACGATCGCAGACAAAGACTCTGTACTCGAAATCCGTGAACAGTTTGGCGTGGGACTAATTACCGCATTCATCCGAGTAGAGGGTCGACCAATGGGAGTCATCGCCAATAATCCCCATCATATCTCAGGCGCAATTGACTCAGATGGTGCCGACAAGGGTGCCAGATTCATCAAGCTGTGCGATGCATTTGACATTCCAATGCTGAGCCTGATGGATACTCCTGGAATGATGGTTGGCCCAGATGTGGAGTCAACAGCACTTGTTAGACACTGCGTCAGATTATTCAACGCCGGAGCCAATGTGACGGTGCCGATGTTTGCTGTAGTAGTGCGCAAGGCTTATGGCCTTGGCGTAGTAGGTATGGTCGGCGCCTCCGCTCTCGTACCCATGCTTACCGTTGCTTGGCCTACGGCCGAATTTGCCGGAATGGCCATCGAAGGCAGTGTAAAACTTGGATATAGAAAAGAGCTTGAGGCTATTGAAAATCCGGATGACCGACTAAGGGAATATCAACGACAAGTTGATGATGCGTACGAGGACGCGAAGGCAGTCAACGCAAGTGCAGGATTTGGTATTGATGACGTAATCGATCCAGCTGACACGCGGTCTTGGCTAGCAATGGGACTCGCGAATGTTCCTCCAGTAAAACCGCGCAAAAAGAAAAAGTATCCTTATATCGACACCTGGTAGTGAGAATTATCTACATTGAGGCGATAGCAGAATCAATTCGATCCAAAACACTCGCTTGATCCATTCCTTTTGTTGTTTCATAAAAAGGATGACCAAGTTCAGCCATGACAGTTGCTTTCTTAAGAGCTTCAGGCAACAACTGATCAAGTTCAACAACTTCGTCTAGATATCCCGGAGCAACGGCATCGGAAATTGAGTAAATCTCAGAATTGAGCATGGCTCTGTACCAGTGTGCGGTGGCCACACGCGTCTTGGCTATTTCAAGAATGGGCACAGGTACGTTCATGTTATTCATTATTTCGTTAGCACCAATCCGAAAATCGCCCTGAACCCCAATTCGGTAATCGGCGCATAAGAGAAGGAACGCACCGAGTGCAATACTGTGCCCAGTGCACGCGACTACCACTGGTCGCGGAAAACTATAAATTCGTCTCAATAACGAAAATCCTGCCTTGGTCATGATCCGACGCTCGTCTGCAGTACCTTCATTTATTACATTTAAATCAAAGCCGCCAGAGAGAATTCCAGATTTCCCCGTAATCAAAAGCGAACCACTATCTTTGGGTACATCATTCAACAATGACTCGATCGTCATACTCATCGGATGAGAAAATACATTCGCTTTTCCATCATTCATCGTAATGATAGAAACTGAACCTTCTCGTCTCAAGGTTGCATATTCTTCTGACATATTGTGTTCCTCTCGGTGGAATTTTGGCTATCGGCCCAATTATTGGTGAATTGATTTATCTATTAAGCCAGTTCTTAAACACCATAAGACATTATTTTATTTATCCCAATAATATATCTATTACCAGTCGTTTCTCCTGATTGACTCACATACTCATCGCCAGCTTTTTCGCCCAGATAGAATCGTGCGATCGGTCGGAGATCAGACTCAATGTCTCCTCTGGAGATATCCGTAACAATGCCCTCCATACTTACGTATTGATATGGAATTTTCTCGCTCTGTACTACAAAAGAGAGTTTGGCTCCGACAGACAATAATTTTCCTTTTTGACTATTCGAATCAGCTAAAAACCAAATCGTATTATCTGATTCATATCGGTACCACACGGGAGTCGAATGCGGCGCCCGACCCTCCCGAGGAATAGATAGAATCCCCACATGTAATTCAGAAAGAAAAGAGGCAATCTCTTGTTCGACCATAGATCATTCTCCTTAGCTGTTAATTCGACAAGATATCGAAAACGTTTCCTAATGCTCCACCACCACTGCGTTTATATAATTCGGTAAACCCACAATCGGCACATGAGATTGTGGCATACTTTTGGTTCTGTAAGTTCATGAACCTTGAAAATCCAGAGCCGGTCGTTCGTATCTCACCCGTATTAGCCTCGGAGCCTCCACATTTCACACATTCAAACACATCTGCCATCATTATCGCCTTTCAATTGGTACCGCTTACTCCTCCACCTTAGCAAAGAACAATAGAAAATGAAGAAAGTGATCGATCGCTGCAATCAGAAATCCCTTATAATAAACATTACTATTCCGATTAACATAATCGTGTTATGGGAGGCTCAACGCTAGTGTTCGCTAATTTCTTTTCTTTTCCAAATCCAGTCAACGAGTATGCTGCCAGAACAGTCGCGGGATGTGTCCTGATCCTAAGTTTGGTTGCGAGCCTGACACTCTGGTTACCACTTGCTATTTTTTTGGCGTACGGCTTCACGGCGCGAGTCCTGACTGGGCCAACTATGAGTCCAGTAGGATTGCTTGCAACTCGACTAATTGTTCCCAAAATCATTAAAAAAGAGAAAGATGTTGCCGGGCCACCTAAACGATTTGCTCAGGCCATCGGTTTTTTATTCTCTGCATCCGCACTGGTGCTGTTGATAGGTGATCAAGGATCCGTTGCCAGAATACTTTACTTAGTTTTAGCTCTGTTTGCGGCACTTGAGTCAATCATTAGTTTCTGTGCAGGTTGTTGGGCTTTTGGTTTGCTCATGCGAGCAGGCCTAATCCCTGAAAAAGTGTGTCTTGAGTGTAATAATCTCAACTTTGGCGAACCTAGGTCTGATTGATCAACTTTGATTATTTTTTTTCAATCGGAAAAATCAAAGTTACCAAAGCTCCCCCCAAGTCGCTCTTTCCTATCACCACCTTCCCGCCGTGAATGACCATTTGCTGGTCGACTAATGAAAGGCCAAGCCCCGACCCTTGACTATTTCCACCAGTTACCTGATAAAACCTTTCAAGCACACGTGCACGTTCAGTAGACACTATTCCGGGACCGTTATCTTCAATAGAAATACACACCTGCCCAGCCATGAGACGAGCAGTCACATTAACTGCTAATTTCCGATCTGGCCAAACGGCATGAGCCGTAATATTCTCAAATACATTCCGGAATATGACATCTAGGCCTTCACGCCAGCCCAGTATTAGAGGAATTTCATTTGATAGATCGAGCGATAAGTTGGCGTTTTGATCGCCGTTAAACTCCCGCTGAAACGCCTGGCTGATTACCTCGATAAGATCGACTTCTTCAAAACTGGATTCTCCCTGAGTTAGATCACCACGGGAGAGAAGACGTAACGCATCGAGTGTTCGTAAGAGACGATCCTGCTGCTGCAGCATTTGTTCCAAAATAGGCGCCTGATCATTGGGCTGAAGATTAGCACCGCGCAAGAGATCCAGGTTCAAACGCATGCTAGTGAGCGGCGTGCGCAACTCGTGAGCCACATTTGATCCGAATTCTCGTGAGCTGGTCAAGGCCAGTGCAGTATCGAACGCCGCAGATTCCAGTCGAGCGAGCATTGCATTAATGTCTTTAGCAAGGGCGGTTATTTCAGTTGGTCCTCCTGTATTTACACGTTTCGATAAATCATCGGTAACACGCACTAAATCGGCCTCAGTCCGTAATCGCTTCAACGGGCGCAGCACACGACCACCTAAAATCCACCCAATTACCGCAGATAAAACTGTGGCAAATAGGCCAACACGAGTCAATAGCTTTCTTAAATCCGAGCTTGCTGCTGTGATTCGGTCGTCCGATATCGCTGCGACAACGGTAACCGTCTCCGCGATTGGCTTAGCCATTCCATCGACAGGTCGACGCACTATAACCGCCTTGGCGCGCCAGGTAGTTATGCCATCATGAACTTCAAAAAAACCTGCTGTTTTAGGAATAGGGATATCCGGAAAGCCCTCGCTTTCAAACATGATATTTTCCCGAGATCCAACCAGTGAAACAATTACCTTTGTAGGTATTTCCACATTAAGCAATGTACCTTGATTGGGTCCATTCCGCTGCCTAAATATTCTTTCACCAGCTATGACACCCGTGAGTCGCGGTGTTGAGAAAAATCTCTCGATCTGCTGCTCAAGGCTTTCATCGACTCGTTCCGTCCGTGCTCGCTCAGCGAACTCATTGATCGCGAAGCCGGATATGACGCACACAAGCGCTGTCATTCCAGCTAAAAATCCTGTAATTCTTATTCTCAAACTCATACACGAAACACAAATCCCACACCACGTACTGTATGTATGACCTGTTCGCTACCGACAATCTTCATTTTTTTTCGGAGATATCCAACAAAAACATCAACTACATTTGAATCAACGACAAAGTCATATCCCCACACAAGTTCAAGCAGCTGATACCTGGTTAAAACCTGACCCGTGTGAGTAATCATTACCCCTAATAAATCAAATTCAATTTTTGTCAGTTCTAAATTAATTCCCCTATATTCTGCTATACGTCCAGAATGATTTAGTCGAAAACCACCGATCTCAAGAGTGTCAGTGATGTTCTCCTGACTTCGACGCAAGAGTGCTTTGATACGCGCTAGAAGTTCAACAAATGCAAACGGCTTCACGAGATAATCGTCCGCGCCAACCTCCAGTCCTCTCACCCGATCGGCCACTTCATCTTGGGCAGAAAGAATACATATAGGCATCATATAATTCTCGTTTCGTAGAAATTCAGTTACTTGAATTCCATCAATTTTTGGCATACCAATATCTAAAACTACAAGATCAGGTGGCGTTGCTTCGACCATGGAAATGGCCTCTTCGCCATTGTTTGCCACATAAACAGTAAAACCCTCCTTGCGTAAACTACGCTGAAGGGCTTCACATATAGCAATATCGTCATCTACCACTAGTACTCGGTAAGACACGACATTTCACCCCTAACGTATGTG
>CAVODE010000095.1:0-5877 GCA_963694535.1 Dehalococcoidia bacterium | reverse complement strand
TACTGCCCATAGCTTTTGCCCATGCAGGCAAACTTGCTAAATTTGGAGCCTAGCAATGTTTGAGCGCAGGCCAATTGTAGGTGGCAACTGGAAGATGAATATGACCAGAGATGGTGCGAAGCAATTATGCCATTCACTTTTGCTCGGGGCCGCCGAATCACAAATTGACACTGAAATCATCCTCTACCCACCTTATGTATGGCTGACTGATGCTGCAGATATTTTGAGTGAAAGCTTGATTAGACTCGGCGCTCAGGATGGTTTAGCCCACTCAAACGGGGCGATCACTGGTGGAGTTAATTTGACAATGCTATCTGAGCTCGTTGATGGCTTGCTCGTGGGTCACTCTGAGCGAAGAAATATTTTTGATGAGACGGCAGACAAGTTTTCTCAACAATTGATTGCGGCCCTAGATATAGGACTACTGACTACATACTGTGTCGGTGAGAATCAAAAGGAGCAAGAAGCTGGCTTGACCTATCAAGTACTTGAGAAACAGATATCAAGTGTGTTTGAAGGAGCGACTGGACCACAGCTTAGCCAGTTAGTGAACACTAACCCAGCAGCATTGGTGATTGCATACGAACCTGTTTGGGCCATTGGAACTGGACTTGTTGCCCATGTGGCGGATGTTCAGGAGCGAGCCGGATTTATTAGAAATGAAATCTCGAAGTATTGTGATGTGTCGCAACTCGTTCGAATCCAATATGGCGGTTCTGTTAATCAGAAGAATGCGGGTGAACTCGCTGCTCTAGAAGATGTAGACGGGGCTTTGGTTGGAGGTGCTTCACTCGATTCTGAAGAGTTTTTGGGTATTTGCATGGCATTCTCTATAGGAAGTCGTTAGCGATATATCCGGATGGCAGACTTTCCTATTATTTCTATAATTGGTGCAACTGCATCGGGTAAAACTAGTTTATCGATCGAGTTAGCTCAAAAATTTTCAGGTGAAATTATTTCAGCCGATTCGGCTCAAGTTCGAAGAGGAATGAGCATCGGTACGGCTGCTCCGACTTTGGAGGAAATGCTAACGATTCCTCACCATCTTGTAGGTGTGACTGATCCAAACTCTGAATGGACTCTGGTGGATTGGCTTAAGTCTGTGAATTCAACGATTCGTGCGATACGCCAGAGATCAAATATCCCTTTTTTAGTTGGAGGGACGGGTCAATACATTTGGAGTTTTTTGGAAGGTCGTGAAACGCCGAAAGTACCACCTAATCAAGCATTTCGTCGGAAAATGGAGGAAAAATCAAGGGATCCGATTGTTGATTTACATGAAAGCTTGCGACTGAAAGATCCGGCATCTGCGGCCCGAATTCATCGGAACAATCTACCTAGAATCATCCGAGCACTGGAAATTATCACTGAGACAGGACAAGTGGTTCCATTGCTTGTGAATCGACCGCCTGACGAGCACGCGACCATCATAGGTTTGGAATGGAGCAGGGAAAGCCTTTTTGATCGAGCGGACCGACGAGTGGAACGGATGTTTCGGGCGGGTTTGGTTGAGGAAGCGGTGCGTCTTGCTGTGATTTATGGGCACGATAGTGAAGGCTTTCGAGCGATAGGATATCGGGAAGCTCTATCAGTGGACAAGGGAGAACTTACGATCGAGGCTGCAATCGAACTCACGAAAATCTCCACTCACAAACTGATACGTTCTCAGAGTGGTTGGTTCCGATTAGACGATTCAAGAATCAACTGGCTTTCCTGCGAAAACATGACTCCTAAGCAGCTCTTTGCCAAGGCAGTCGAGATAGTAGACCGGACACTGTGTGAGTAATTGTCTCGCGTTGAAACGCGGTACGAGTTAATATTTTGTTATGACAAAAGTACAAAAAAGCTCAGACAGGCGTGTCGCGCAATTTTTCCCTCTAAATTTTTGGAAAATGCACGGTTGTGGTAATGATTTTGTGGTCTTTCATATTGAATCGGATATCACAGATGACCAATTAAGTTCTTTAGCCCAATACCTGTGTGATCGGAATTTCGGAATCGGTGCAGACGGAATTATCGTCAGTGTTCCGTCTGCGGTCGCAGATTTCGGTATGCGCATATTTAACTCGGATGGATCAGATGGAGAAATGTGTATAAACGGTATTCGTTGTTTTGCCAAATATCAGTTCGATCAAAATCGAGTATCTGAGGCTAGTCAAGACAGCGGAGAAATATCGGTTGAAACTACCGTAAGTGTGGTTAAAGTTACGGTAAAACGGGATGAGTTGGGCTTAGTTACATCAGCAAGTATTACTCTCCCGGCTCCCAGTTTCAATCCTTTGGACTGTGGCGTGACGACTGCTAATGACTCAGATAATATTTCTTTACGTATTGACGAATGTGCAATTGATGTTCAATTAATTTCAATGGGGAATCCGCATGCAGTCCACTGGTTAGCTGAGGACCATGAAACCACCGACTATGAGCTCATTCGAATTGGACCTAGAGTAGAGACTGACGCTACATTTCACGAGAAAACTAATTTTGAAATAGCGGAGCTGGTAGAACCAAACTATATACGCGCCAGAGTGTGGGAGCGTGGTGTAGGGGAGACGTTAGCATGTGGATCGGGAGCTTGTGCCGTGATGGCTTCAGCACACAGTCGTGGACTGATAAACGATCATGCTGTGGTTGCGATGCCCGGTGGAGAATTATCGATTGAATGGTCAGGCCATGGGCCAATCACACTCGAAGGCTTGGTTACGAAGGTATTTGAAGCAACAATTGAATCTTGAATTGAGAGAGTAATGACAACAGAACGACGTGCAATTGGTCAAAATAAAGAGTTTACGGTTAGAAATGAACCACTCAATAGCAGGAAACGTGCGAATTTACTTGAGCAAGATGAGACTGTGCATCTCAATTCTCCAAATGGTGAATTGATTCTTGCGCATGAGAATGGTCAGCAATGCCTGTATTGGGGTTTTGATTCGATTGATTCGATGCGAAAAGAATTTGCTGCTATGTGGGAAGAAGCTCTAGTCAGCGTGGAGCGTGAGGATATCGATTACATCTCGATGAATTTATCGCAGGTATCGGCTCGCGATATGGTTCTTCCAATTCTTGAGACGGCTTCCTTCAAGCAATTTGCTGAATGGATTGAGATGCTACATCCAGATCTTCCTGAGTCGCCGCCTGTTTTTTCTTCTGGAATAGACATGCGTCGTGCCGGAGAGGATGATCTAGATATTTTTGAGAGCATTTGGTCTGAAGCACTTGGTGATTTGACCGATGGGCTTGCGACGTTCGATGATTTTGCTTCTCGAGCTGATTGGGCTGGCGCATTAACCCTCGATAATGAAGTAGTTGGATTTGCGTTTAATGGCACCTCAAATAGTGGTGATGGTGAAGTATTGACGGCAGCGATTGCACCAAAGTATTGGGGCAAAGGGTATGGACGAGAATTATTGGAAGCAGCTTTGTACCAAATGGGAACAAGCGATCACCGGCGTGCTGTTATTCGAGTACGTCCCGATGTTCGCCAGGCACTAAAAATTTGTAGTGCGTTAGGCATGCGACATTTTGCTGGGGGAGTAGAATGGCGAAGAAGTATTGATGAAGCGGAAATTAATCTAGAACTTGAAGCCAGACGCAAAGCTGGAGTAAAAGCCCGATTTGGCGGCTGGCGTTAGCGAGGAGTTGATTATGAGAGAAATTGAACTGGCAGACAGGGTTAAGCAACTCCCGCCGTACCTTTTCGCGAGAATCTCTGAACTTATTACGGAAAAACGTAATGCAGGTGTCGACGTCATCTCGCTGGGAATTGGCGACCCAGATCTTCCTACTCCGAGTCATGTTTTAGATTCTTTGACCACGGCCGCGCAAAAGAATGAGAACCATAGATACCCTGAATCAGATGGTCTACCAGCGTTACGAGAAGCAATTGCTAGATGGTACCAAACACGCCACGGCGTAAGTTTGGATCCAGATTCAGAGATTGTGCCGTTGATAGGCTCGAAGGAGGGAATTGCTCATCTACCGCTTTGTTTAATAAATACGGGTGATGTATCGTTAGTTACGGATCCTGGATACCCGGTTTATGAAATAGGAACCATGTTTGCCGGTGGCGAAAACGTACGTTTGCCATTGTTGGAACAAAATGGATATCTTCCTGATCTCAGTACAATTAGGCCAACAGATGCCGCCCGAGCGAAGATACTTTGGCTTAATTACCCTAATAACCCGACTGGCGCGACGGCAGACCTAACATTTTTTGAAGGTGCTATTGAATGGGCGAAGGCAAACGACGTCGTGATCGCACATGATTTGGCGTACGCGGATGTGTCTTTTGATGGGTACAGACCACCTTCAATTTTAGAGATACCTGGGGCGAGTGAGGTTGCAATTGAGTTTAATTCACTTTCAAAGACATTTAATATGACGGGCTGGCGAGTTGCAATGGCTGTCGGGAATGCACAGGTGATTGATGCATTAACAAGAGTAAAGACAAACATTGATTCCGGAATTCCACAGGCGATTCAGGAGATGGCTATTACGGCATTGGACGATCCTCGTGATTCTATCGAATCTCACAATCGTATATATCAAAAACGTCGAGACCGAGCATTGTTGGTTCTTAGAGAACTTGGACTGACCGTCACTGATCCTAAGGCGTCTTTATATATTTGGGCTCGATTACCTGAAGGCGTCGAATCTAGTGCCGAATATGCGGCACAGCTGATAGATTCAGTAGGTGTTGTTGTGACGCCTGGATCGTCGTATGGAGCGAACGGTGAGGGATATATAAGAATCTCACTTACGACTCCTGACGACCGTCTAGATGAAGCGCTAGTAAGACTTCAGGAGTTCGATTCAAAGAGGTGATTTGTATCAATTTTGAATATACGGGAATCAGGCAATTATCAGATTTGAGTCCTAATTCTTGACTCAACGAAAAAAGACAAAACCGCGTAAATTTGCCGAAGCGGAAAAAAAAGAGAACGCTTATCTTGTAGCTGTAGAAAGTCGTTCTGGACCCAATCCCCCGATGCCGGTCGAGTATTCATTGCGTGAGCTTGCGCGATTGGTTCGAACAGCTGGCGGGACAGTGTCTGGAAGTACCAGCCAACGTCGTGTGCATCCGCATCCAACTCTTTATATTGGGCGTGGAAAGATTGACGAGATAAAAGCACGTAAAGAAGAATTAAAATATTCAATGGTAGTGTTTGATGACCAGCTATCTCCCAGCCAACAGTTAAATTTGGAGAAGGCATTTGGTGTCAAAGTATTAGATCGATCCGCCTTAATACTAGATATATTCGCACAACGAGCCCGTACTCGTGAGGCAACGCTTCAAGTTGAACTGGCACAGCATCAATACCTTAAGCCAAGACTTCGGGGGCAATGGCAACACTTATCAAGAACTGTTGGTGGTCCAGGTGCTGGAAGTGGATCGATCGGAACACGTGGGCCCGGTGAGACACAACTTGAAACAGACAGAAGATTAATTGATCGCCGCATTTCAAAATTGAAACGAGACATTCAAGGTGTTCGAAATCATCGTGAACGACAGCGTGACCGTAGACTTCGGGAGGGAATGCCGATTGTTGCACTTGTTGGATACACAAATACAGGTAAATCTAGCCTACTAAAAGCTTTGGTGGGATCGGATGTATTTGTGGCTGACGCACCATTCGCAACATTAGACCCATTGACTCGTCGACTTGGAGGTAACGGAGATAACGCAGTTTTAATGACGGACACAGTTGGTTTTATGCAGAAACTTCCCACCGAACTAGTCTCAGCGTTTCAAACTACACTTGAAGAATTGTCTAATGCATCACTACTTATTCATGTATTAGATGCAAACTCTCCAGTGCTGGAATCGCAAGAAAGGGTAGTTCGTGAAACATTAGATAATCTAGGTCTAAAAGAGAT
>CAVODE010000094.1:0-6188 GCA_963694535.1 Dehalococcoidia bacterium | reverse complement strand
GAGATATATTTGGTGATGATGCCTTGACTGTTGGCACCTTTCCTTGGGCGACGGGCCATGCCATAAAAGACGAGTTTGCAACTATCATGCCGTACAACACTGAGTTTGGAAACGCTGTTCCGATTAATCGGTTCTCGGATTTTTCTCGATCGGATTGCTCATATGTTGACGAACCTTCCTATGTTAAGGTCGTAGGAGTAGCCTGCGGGGTCGATCGTTCTGATGACCAAAACGGAGCTGATGCTGTAGCGGCCATGAAAATTGTTCGATACCAACACGAACAATTTTCACCAACACGTCCGACACTTCCAACAAGATCATCTGATGGTAAATCTTACTCTTCGAAATTTTTAGCAGGATCGATCAGGGATATCGAGCTAGGCTTTAAATTAAAATTTACACCTAATGATAAAATAACTACCGAGGGTACTATCAATATTGTTTCAGGGCATGTCGGAAAAACAGGCACGACGCATATAATTATCGATGCGGGGGCTTTGGGGGCTTTTCAAATGAACTCTGAGGGTGCTTTTGTTAATTTTGATATGGCTGCGCCAGTTTTGGTCGGTTCGATTGAATCGAGGCCTTTGAGAGCTATCGAAAATCTCAGGGTATTTGACGATTTAATACCCAGCGATTTAGGAGTGACATCAGTTTTATTAAATATATATTTTGGTTATACGGTGATCGATGAGGGCCTAATAGTTTACACAGGAAGCCCTCTAGTTGTGAATATTGAAAATTAGTAATACCTAAAGAATAGGGAAACAAAGAAGTGCCTTCGCAGGTTAGATTACACAAAAACTTTTTCTCATGATGCCTTAATAGACTAGCGGATATTAAGCCAGATGTATGTCCTATTCTTTTCACAACAAGTCTCCGCATTAGCAGCAACAGAAAAGCAGAGCAGAGCAGAGCAGAGCAGGGTTATTGTTGTTACTACTCTCACTAGTCTTCTAAGTTAAGAAAAGCTGAAACTTGATCATTGATAAAATTTGCGTCGAATTCCGAGCTTCCGAGTCCTGCCATGTGACCCCAAAGTGAAGGTATTATGATAAAGGTAGAATCTGGTATTCGCTCAGCTTCCCACTGTAAGGCTTTTATATGAAAATACTGATCAGTCTCACAGGGCATATATAACACCTCAGATTTTATTGAAGACAGAGCCGCTTCACTGTCGCCATTAAATCCAAGCGTTTTACCAATATCATTACGCTGCCAAGTGTTCGCTAATGCAATCAAGTTGTTAGCGTCCCAAGTCTTAACAAGAGTTTTAAAGAATTCGATAAAGTCCTCTGGAGTTTCCAATCCCATTTCTTTATACAAGCCTAATCGAAACCATTCTTGAGAAGTTCCCCAACCCGCCCAGTGAGTTCCTCCTGCTTCTAATCCAACCGTTGGAGGCTCAATATATAGGCCATTCATATAGGCTGAGTCTGCCATGATCGCTGTCTTAAAACCTTCAAGCCTGACAATGCCGTGCGGATGTTCAATAGCTGAGCCACAAATTCCTACGGTTTGTCTCATAAAGTTTGGGTGACTTACGGCCCATTGGAAAGCTTGCTGCGCACCCATAGAGAATCCTACTACTGCAGCAGCCTCCTTTACCTCAAATACTTCTGTTAAAAGGCGATGCTGAGCAGCAATGTTATCTCTGATTTCTATTGTCGGAAAATTAGGTCCGTTAAAGGGTCGGGGTGTGTTACTTGGAGAGCTAGAGTAACCATTTTGGAACATATCTGTCGCTACGATAAAATATTCATCCGGCGAAAGAGCCTTGTCCTCCTGTATTAGAAAATCAAATCCATGATGGTCACCAAGATATGCTGACGGAACTAATACAAGATTGTCTTTTTCTTCATTAAGTTGGCCATGAGTCACATATGAAAGGATAGCGGAAGGTAATATCTGGCCGCTTTCCAACTCAAAATCTCCAAGTTCAAAAATTTGATGACCGCCGTCAGCCAAAGAAACTTCTGATAGAAATATTGCAAATACCGTAGAAAGTATCACTAATCGTTTTCTCATATTACACGCCTCATTTTATTATATTCATACCCAGAAGATACTCGGTTTAGTGTCAGGAAACACCTCAAAAGGCTGACTTTCAGAGATAGAACCGTCCGGCCACAATAGTATGTATAAGACCCTCCACGTTGAAATCAGAGAGGACGCCAATTGCCATGAAATCCAAAAGGGACGCGGTGTTCCAACATTGCCTTGCCGATTGGGCCTTGCTCAATATTTTCCGCATCCAATATCATCAAATGGCTTGTGTCGGTTGTAGCATCGTAGACATTGGCAATCAGATATCCTTCACCTTCGGCTGCACTGGAATTTTTCGGTACAAATACTGGCTCCGAAGAGGCAAATTCACTAGGCATTTCATAACGCTTTATTGCGCCAGTGTTGTGATCGATGTGAGCTAGCGCATTGTATCCTCTACTCACAGGGTCACTTATTGTGTTACAGGCGAAATAGCCGTGTCGATATTTTAAGCCTGCGAAGCGGTCATCCAGTCTTGGAAATTCACTTATCGAATCATCTAAAATTTCTACTATGTAGTCATAAGTTGTGCCGCTTAAATCAAATGTCCACCGTTTTAGTTTCGCTCTGCTTTTGAGCGGATTTGATTTAGATCCATCGGCATGAGGAAAGAACGGAGCTTCATCATATTCACATACATCACAGATCACTGTATCGCCATCAGTATGAGCATTCATGAAATGAAATACATACGCTGGATCGCCTTTGAACCAGTGGATGTCCTCAGCAGTTCCTGATCTAGGCATGATCCCTATATGAGACCCTTTTTCAGGCTCCCAAGCATATACAGGTGCCCCCCGCATAGCTCGATCCATCGATCCGGTTAATGGCATGATGGGAAAAATCACGTGATCTTTTGTAGTAATAAAATCGTGGACCATAGCTGCGTAGGGTGCATCAAAGAATTCTGATCGAGTTAGATTGCCCTCTTTATCGACAACATGAAAAGACATTTTTTCGGAAATAGCGCCTCCGGCATTATAACCAAAGAAAAGCATCTCTCCAGTTTCTGGGTCGATCTTCGGATGTGCGGTCATCGGGCCTTGAAGTTTACCGTCAAAACCCCATGAGCCTTTGGATTCTAAACTTATCGGATCAAGCTCGAACGGTGCATTAGATTCAACCAATGCCAATAATTTCCCACCGTGCCAAACGATGTTAGTGTTGGCAACACCATTGGTGGTTATGCCGGCAACTCTGGGGTCGTTTTGTGTTGGGTTGAAAATTGTAAAGAGAGATTCGTTGGCTTCGTTTTCCATATTCCATTTAATTGTTCTTGCCCAGCGATTCAGATGGGACACCTTTCCATTCTCGACATGAAAAGCATGGATCATGCCATCACCGCCAAACCAATGATAATCACCTCGAGGTGCGAATTGTGGATTGGGTCCATTGCGGTAAAAAGACCCATTGAGGTCCCGAGGAATTTCTCCTTCGATTCGTAGACTCGCTGTATCTGATTCTATTTGTAGTGGCGCATAGCCACCGATGAGGTTTGGATGATCGGGGAAAGTTACAGGCATTGAGTATTACTCCAAGTGTTTTATATGAAATTCTATCTCATCTATTCTCGACATTACTGCAACGAAAAGCCCAAATCGCAGCGCCACCCTTCGGCATATCATTTCGTGGCATGCCCTCCTCCTCGCTAATGCAGAGCGAGAATTATTAGCTTTGCTTTCGAATTTCCTGCGGACGCACCAACAGCTTTAAGTTTGACATAGAGGTTAACTTATAGGGCGAATCATTCTTGAAGAGTCCCTTTTATCAAATATCTTATTGTGCTCTTCAGATCGAGCAGTTTAGCTGAGAGTCGCATAAATAGATAACCTCGCGCAAGCCAGCCCCTCTTACTTCGCCATATTGCATCCCTCTACATTACGGGCTTGGCGCTGTGCAACAAAGAGAATACAGCGGTATTCTTGACTGAAAAAATAAGTGTTATTCTATTTTTGAATTGGAACTTCACAAACCTGCGTCTCTTCTTCGCCGAGAGCATCTAGTCAAGCTTGAAGAAGAGATCGAACCTAAATTGAGGGTCACACATGAATCGTCCCCAATTCCGTCTTAGACGCTAAAGTGCAATCACATAGATTCGGAGACAACAATGACTCAACAAAACCCTGCCTTGCAGAAAATCGGCGAATTACCTGAGCCCTTGTCTTCACCCGCTGGAGCAATCATCGGCGATAAAATGTATGTCGCCGGCGGTGCTGCGCCGGGCAGTACTGTTATCGCAAAAATGTGGGTGCGCTCAGCACCTTAAATAATAAGAAAAGTCTGTCGTGTCTCATTTCTCTTCAAAATAAGTAGGGATTGAACCCATCCACTGCTCTAGCCTGCAATAATATACGACGGGGTATTACTCGAAAGGATTTTAGAAAATGCAGGGCACGGATTTGTCCGGTCTTGTGAGTGCGGGGGATATCAGTTTTACATTGGTAATCTATGTATTTGTGGTTAAACTGAGAGTTATAAAAATATAGTCCTTTCATTTAGGAAGAGCATGCATGTCTATTCTGAGTTTATTTATTTATGTCCCTTTACAGATTGCCTTCATTCCCTTTGCCGTGCTGGGAGTGATGCTTGTAGCCTATAAGCAAATAGCGGTGAGCAAGAAAGTCGGAGTTTCCCAGACTGCAGTAGAAATCATTAACGCTCGCTGGACCATGCACATTTTTTCTATGCGCGATGACGATGCAACTGCAAAGCTAGCGGCGGCGTTGCCGAATACGTCTCTTTTTGGACTTTGGCTGGTCCTTTTCCCGCTGTGGGTGAAATTCAAAATCTCAGGCAGCCGTTTCCTTTATCCACGCAAACCTGAACCAGGATCTGAGACTCTCGCAGATTTTATCGTAGCCAGGACATTCTATTTCGATAGCATTATCGAACGGGAAATTGGAGGAGTAGAACAGTTCGTGATGATGGGGGCCGGTTATGATATGCGTGCCTATGGAAACTTCTTGCGAGACGGCGTGACCTTTTTCGAAATCGATCAGCCGAGTGTGCAGCAACACAAACGTGCCGTACTGGATGGGGCGAGCATTTCCTCTGAGCATGTAAATTTCGTCAGCGTAGACTTTACCAAGGAAAATGTATTCGATAAATTGATCCAGTCTGGCTACGATCTCACAAAAAAAACATTATTCCTCTGGGAAGGCGTTACTCTTTATTTATCTGAAACCGAGGTTCGAAAAGCGATAAAAGAAATACGCAGTAAGGCTGCAGTTGGTAGCATCTTGCTTGCCGACATTTACGCAGACCGCATGTTTAAAAAATTAAAGTCCGGTGCCATCACCAAGACTTTGGAGTACACTAATGAAAGTATTAAATTCACTCTCAATCTGGCTACAAATTATGATGAAGCGCTGTCGGAATTTATAGAAAGCGAGTCGCTGTCAGTCGGCGAAACTTTCTTCATCGGATGGAAAGATGAAAAAGGACCTTTACTGGCTATCGTCGAAATGAAATGTGATTGATATGGCCTACCTACCAAGCGCAATGCAAAAACTTTTTGTTAGGGTGTTTGAATCTACTCAGCAGCCGCGTCTATAATCAGTGTTCGATGTTTTATGCGCCAGCCGTCGGCCGTTCGCACGAAATCATCATGGTAATACCCTGAGCTAAGCATCGTTCGTGGCCGTGCGGCAACATCGTATAAGATGTAATAGGAGCGTGCCGACGCACCCTCAATCGTTGCTCTGATGAGAAGGCTTCCATTGAAGTGACGCCTGCCCACATCGCCGGTTTGCCCCTGATAGCGCCGGGCCCGATCGGCCCGTAACTCAGCCATACCCACGATATCGCCCCCGTCCCTAGTCATCACCGCATCCTCGGCGAAGGCCGACAGAAACAATTCAGCATCACGAAAATCACTGCCTTGATTATAACGCGCGTAGAGTGCCTTGATTTCCTCATAGTCCTGCCCGGTGAGAGAAGTAACTTCGGCGGCCGTTTTCTGGGCTGACACTGACCCTAATCCGAGCAGACTGAGAACGCTTGCAACGCCGACTAAGATAATTATTTTTTTCATAATGAACTCGCATTAGCAGCAACAGAAAAGCAGAATAGGGTTTGGATGGAAAGTAGTTAGGTTAGGGTTTTGGTACTAATGAACTAACGGAGTTATTTCTTCTACTCAA
>CAVODE010000093.1:0-6401 GCA_963694535.1 Dehalococcoidia bacterium | reverse complement strand
ACAGAAAGGGTCGTACGAAGAGATGGCTTGGACGCCGTAAGATTTGTAGGTTTTGTATTGCTCGTGATCCACTCCCTGAGGTAACTGTAAATCTAAATATGTTAAAAACAAATAAAACGGAAAAAGCCTGACGGCTCTGATATTCTGACGTCACTCAATGACACCCCGATACCCTTTCGATATCGGCACACTAGCAAGGAGAAATTGTGGAATACGTAATTTATGAAACAAAAAATCACATTGGATACATTACGCTGAATAGACCTGATCGAATGAATGCCTTAGGCAAGCAACTCGGAGCCGAACTAAGGCAAGCAGAAGCGCAATTTGCCGCGGATGATGACGCCTGGGTCGGTATATACACCGGAGCTGGAGACAGGGCATTCTGCGCAGGTCGAGACCTTAAAGAAGTGGCTGAAACCGAAGCCACTGAAAGCGAACCGACGCCGAAACGTGACTTTGGTCGAGCACCAATCGATCTTGGAAAGCCTACAATAGCAGCCATTAATGGCGCCGCATATGGAGGTGGACTTGAAAAGGCACTTACTTGCGACATTCGCATTTGCTCAGACAACGCGCGTCTCGCACTTGCAGAGGTCAAGGTCGGGCTCTGCCCTCCGGGAGGTGTGTTTGACCTACCAAGGCTTATCGGTCTATCAAATTCAATGTGGTTACTACTAAGCGGTGAGCCTGTTGATGCAGAAGAAGCACTTCGTATGGGTCTTGTGACAAAGGTTGTGCCCCAAGCAGATCTCATGGATACGGCGACTAAAATGGCTGAAACAATTGCAGGCAATGCCCCCCTCGCAATAAACGCCACGCGCAAGCTTGCTAAATTTGGCTTGGAACTTCCATCTGACTATGCTCGGAAAATGAGCGCTCAGCTGGTCGAATCGGTCTGGACATCTGAGGATTCAGTCGAAGGTGCTAAAGCCTTTGCCGAAAAACGACCTCCGGTCTGGAAAATGAAATAGTCACCTCTGATCACCAAATTATATTTAAATTAAGGGCGCGATTACCTCGGCATATCTATCAAGCAATGGGATTACTTCGTCTTCCTTAGCTGACGGCAGACCAAAAATTGCTCGCCCCACACCAATATCAGCGAGCTCATCTATCGCTTCACGATTTGGGGCCGTGCCCCAGTTCGTGACTGGAATGGGGCCACGACCGGCTTCTTCTGCCTTTTCATTTAATTCACTGATTCTCTCCGCGAGATCTAATCGAGCACCTATAGGCATCCATTCATCAGCAAATTTCACAGCCCGTGAAATTGCACCTGGCCCGGCGTTCCCAAGCATAATTGGTGGGTACGGTTTTTGCACCGGTTTAGGCCAGGACCATATCGGATCGAAATCAACGAATTCACCATGATATTCGGCCTCATCCTTTGTCCAAATTTCTACCATGGCTTCGATTCGTTCACGAAGTAGCTTCCAACGCCTACTCGGATCAGTTCCGTGATTTTCCATTTCTTCCCTGTTCCAGCCACCACCAATTCCAAACAAGAATCTGCCATTAGACACGTAGTCAATACTCGCAACTTCCTTGGCTAAGGTAATCGGATCACGTTCAATTACGAGCGCAATTCCGGTACCTAATTTTATTTTTTCAGTTACAGTCGCGGCAGCTGTCAGGGCTACAAAAGGATCGAGTGAATGATAATACTGCTGGGGCAGATCTCCACCGCCTGGATATGCAGATTTCCTGCTAGCTGGGATATGAGTGTGCTCAGGGAACCAGATCGATTCAAATCCTCTAGCTTCAACTTCCTTCGCTAAAACATCCGGATACAAAGCATAGTCAGTCATAAACATACTTACGCCAAATTTCATGTCACCCTCCTCGGTGTTCTCTCGACAAGAGAATAGCCTAATCTTAGTCCATTAAAATTCTTTTAGTTATGAACTAACTTGTCATAGTCGTCAGTTGAGCAAACTGCTCAGAAGTTGGTTCCGCTCAGCAAAACCATCCTTCAGTAAGCCCTGGGATGAAATCTGGAACATCAACCTTTACGGATGGTATAGGTGTTTCAAGTCCAAACACCAGAGCCCACACATCAGAAAAAATATCTCCGAAATCATGTTGCTCTCTTTGGCCGGCTTCAACCAGTTCACTGATCTGTCTTTGTAGTGCATCGGTCTTTTCGTTACTCCACTCGTACGTCAATTTTTTATTATTGAAATTTCCAAGTAAACCTTCAGTCTCAAGTTCCTTAATCAACAATGATCGAGGAGGCACCAGCAAGCGAAGACCATATTGAATCGCAGGGACCCTACTCACCAAGCCCTGCTCAGCAGAAAATATAAGTATGTCTTTAATGTCCTGTATTTGAGTCCATGGAGTAAAGGGTAGCCATGTTGGATTAATAAATAAGTCGGACGCCCTCACTAAATCCAGTGCCGTATGCAAATCTTCTGAAGTATGACCTTTTTGTAACTTATTCAAGATAGAGTCGTTTAGTGATTCGAATGCCGAAGTAATAAATAAGCAACCCAATTCACTGAGCTCAGAAATACTCTCCTTATACTCGATCAAGTGCTCAACTTTAATAGTGGCGTCGAATGTAACTCCCGAATATCTCTTTCGCATTTCACGAATAATTGATATCGAATGCGGCACTGCATTGAAGAAGTCCGGATCGGTGAACGTGATGTGTTGTGCCCCCAGCTCAATTTGAGCATCGATATCCTTAAGTACTAAATCGCGGTCAACTAGTCGTAGTTTTCCGCCATAAACCGATGGAATTGGACAGTGAGTACACATATGTGCACACCCTCGTGTAGCTTCGACTGCACCAGCAAAATGACTGCCATCTGTTCGTTCCACATGCCCGTAATGTTTCAGTGATCGCAAGCCTCCGCGATCAGGCAGTATATGCACGTCCCGCTTGAAGTTAGGATATTGTCCAAGTCCAGTAATATCTTCATCTGATAATTCGGAAAGTAGTGGGGTTTCAACTAACGAATCAGCAAATTCTGATAGCCCAGTCTCAAACTCGCCCCCAATCCAATAATCAATCTCATTATTACTGTATTCGTCCTGCGCAAGTAACGACGCATACAAACCGAATCCGACAACACGCATTTCAGGATTAAGCAGCTTGGCTCCTCTTGCGAACTCCAAACCCAATCTGGATGCAGTATGCATAGAACACGAAATCACAAGAACATCCACACTCCGTAGATCAAAGTCATTGGGAGATGTTGCCAGATCTAGAACACTCACGTCACAGTTCGCGCGGCCGAAAATAGAGGCTGCAGTAGCGACTGGAATCGGCTGGCGACCTAATTCATATGCAGAGACTATTAACACTTTAAATTTTTGTGAAGATTTATTTGTAATCTCGGGCTCCAAAAGCACACCATCAGTATATTAAGAACTATCCTGACGGTCTTAATCATAAAGCTTAAAGGAGTCTAAATATGGGACGATTAGAAAATCGCGTGGCCGTGGTAACAGGTGGTGGGAGAGGAATCGGAAGAGCAATCGCCCTTGAGCTTGCTCGTGAAGGCGCCAAAGTAGTGGTTTCCGCTCGTACACGATCGCAACTTGACAGCGTAGTCGAAGAAATTAAAGAAATCGGCAGTGTCGGACTGGCCGTCGAGGCAGACGCCCTCAACAGACTTGAATCAAAAAAACCTGTCATCGAGGCTGTAAGTCATTTTGGTCAGATAGACATCCTCGTCAACAATGTGGGTGGAGGGGTGCCAGGTGACCAAAATCCATACACACATGATGATGACACTTTTGAAGCCAACTTAGCCCTGAATCTCACGTCAGCATACTGGACAACTCGTGAAGCTCTTCCACATATGAAAGAAAATAATTTTGGTCGAATCCTCACCATTGGATCGGGCTACGCAAAACGAAGTGGGGGGGCGCTCGCATACACGACCGCAAAACATGGTCTTATCGGATTCACCAAGGCTTTAGCTGGACAGGTGGCTGCTGACGGAATAACTGTTAATTGCCTCTGTCCAGGTTGGACCAATACTGCACTCGTTGATTGGGAGGCCATGGGACGAGCTCGTGGCACAGATGCAACTGAAGCTCATGCATGGAGATCCGCAGAAAATCTTCAAAACAGAGTCTTGGAACCGGAGGAACTTGGTCCCATGGCAGCGTTGCTCGCCGCTCCTGAGTCAGCAGGAATCACCGGTCAGGTTATAAGCGTTGATGGGGGCTATAAAGTTTAGAAGGCCTACTCATTCCCTTAAAGTCCTTATGTAGCAAGGGATTAGTGATTGGAACGTTGGCTAAACAGGCTGTAACTCCGCCAAATCTCCGCCAATTTCCTATTTATGTACCTAATTACTAGCGGTACGGGGTTAAGATTTAAACTACATGTGTTGGAAGACAGACCTAAAAACATCCTATCGGATAGTTTTTTTAGACACCTAGTAAATCACATAATTCAGGAAAGTTTTTGGTCGTGTAGTCAGGCATGTATAATTTGTAAAATTCTGATTCATCGTATGGTAAATCATATCTATTAACATAAGCACCTCGATAGCCACTGATTCTTGCTCCTAAAGTGTCAAAAGAATGTGCGGCGACCATCATTATCTGTCCGGGTTCAAGGTTTAATTCTTTAGCAGCAAAACGATATACCGCAGGGTGAGGTTTAAATTGTCCAACTGTTTCTGCAGATAAAATAGCGTGGAAGTCACGCTTAATTCGATTCTTAGCTAAATGTTCTAAGTAACTCTGTTCCCCATTTGAAAGCATTACAAGGTCATATTTTTCGCTCAGTCTGTTCAATCCTTCTATTGCATCGGGGAATGGAGATAAATATTGATAAGCTTCCATGAAGTCATCTATTTGTTTATAAGTAAATTCAACCTTTAAGTTTTTTAGACTATATATTAAGGCTCGTCTTTTTACGGCTAAATAACCACTGTGACCCAACATATATAAATTATCTTGGTATTGCTCAATACGTTGTCTTAATCTCCATTGAGCCCAAACGTCAGCACCCTTTAAGTTTTCTGTGTTACCACATTCTTTCAATAGGTCATCTAAGGGGGGTACAAGGCTACCGGCAAGGTCGAGTACAGTTCCAAAAATATCAAAGGTTAAAGTTGTGACACTTTCTATAGGGCTTTTAGTCATTATTTACTCCGATGTCCGTAAGTTCTAATTATTCCTTATTTATTTTTATAGATTCTAGGCTTTTTTCGATCTGGCGGCTAATTAGTCGCCAAGCAACTCCAGACTCTTTTGCTGGGCCTTTCTTGAGAATTCCTGTGCGAAATATGAACATAAACCGGTATATTGCTCCGGATCGAGCAGATCCAATATATCGGCTATAGACAGTCGCTTAGTCACCTCAGGCTCCTCTTGTAGTGTCTCTGTAAATGGTCTTCCCTCATTAACTGATCTTTGTGCAGCGTCATAAACCACATCGTGAGCTTTTTGTCGCCCCATTTCCTTACCTAATTCCAGCATGATTCTCTCAGAAAGTATCAGTCCTCCGCTAAGTTCAAGATTCTGCCTCATCCGGTCAGGGAAAACCTTTAGATCGGAAAATATCTCAATCAGCGCAGTAGTAACTTGTCCCATAAGTACGCACGTCCTGTCAATGGCAGAATTAATCATCATGCTGGTGGTTTTATCAGCCTCATGCTCAGTTTGCATTGCTTCTAGAGACATCGGCACAAATGTCCGGATTTCTGCAGCCCAAGCGACAACATCCTGACATAAACGAGGATTACGTTTCTGGGGCATAGTTGATGAACCGACAGCACCCAGAGGCACGGGCTCTTCAACTTCACCGAATTCCTGTTTCATCATGGTATAAATTTCACGTGACATCTTGCTAGCTGTCGCTGCAAGCATGGCGAGAATAGTGATGTATTCCGTCAGATGATCGCCTATCACTCTGGAAGGCATAGTCATTGAACCTAATCCTAAATCTTCGCCAATTAGCCTTTGAGTTTCGAGACCATCAAGACCGACAGAGGCCATCGTTCCAGCTCCACCGCCAAGCATTGCCACAAAGACCCGTTCCTCGCTTCCTTGCAAGCGATCGACATGCCGCATTAATTCGTCAATCCATACGGCCACTTTATAGCCGAAAGTTGCCGGGACAGCATGTTGGCCATGAGTTCTTCCGGGCAGGGCATAATCCTTAGTCTTTTCCGCCAGTTCCCCGAGCACATGCAGTAGAGCTCCTAGATCCTTTAAGAAACTATCGTGGCATTGCTTAACCAGCAGTATCTTTCCTGTTTGTGTGATGTTTTGAGTCGTGGCGCCCCAGTGTATATATCCACCTGCCTCTTCGCCACAGATCCTGTCTAACTCCCAAATCAATGGGACTAAGGGGTGTCCTGTCTTATTCAATCCGTCATATATATTTTGGAGATTCAACAATTCGAGTTTTGCTTTTTCAGATATAA
>CAVODE010000092.1:0-6610 GCA_963694535.1 Dehalococcoidia bacterium | reverse complement strand
AATGTTTTCTCGGGAGATGCTAATTTTGCTCCGAGCACCAAGCCAAGAGAATAACCTAGCTGTGTCGAATTTCCCCAACCCAGATAACCACGGGGCACTGTCGACTCCCAGAATGGGATAAGTTGATCTCTTGGGTGCCCAGAATCATGTGTTACAACTGTGTTATCAAGATCAACTGTGTGCATAAGGTCCCATATTATTCTGTAAGGATTAATTGGAACTTCTTCAGACGTAAGTAGAGGTAACCACTCCTCTAACCACTCATTCTTTACCTTCGAGACTTCTGCCACAATACCAGAGTCTTCACGCCCCACTCCACCGCTCTGACTCGTTATTTCTTCGATGAGTTGACTAAGTACTAGCTGACAATCACCAATAATCGCATGGTCCAGATCATGCTCTTTGTTCAAATCCTTGGCGTCAATAGTTGTTTGAACCAGAGTTTTCCCACTGGGAATATTCATTGATGCGAGATTCGTCGTAAAACTCGATCCAATGCCAAAGACTAAATCTGCTTCATCAACAAAATGGCGCGCCATTTTTGTCACAGTATTCCCCGCAGCACCAAGCGCAAGTGGATGATTTTCAGGAAAAGCGCTCTTACCAGAATTAGTTGTGGCGACCGGAGCATTAATGAGTTCAGCAAGTGCTATCAGCTGACTCGTAGATTCTGCCCATAGGACACCTTGCCCGGCGTAAATAACTGGTCGCTTCGCAGAAAGTAAAAGTTTAGCTACCTCTTTTACATCAGCCGGATTGCCAGCACTCTTATAAGTCTTTACTGGTCGATAGTTCGAATCGATGCCTGATATCTCCTCCATAGCTACATCAGATGGCACCTCTAAAAGGACGGGGGCACCTCGGTCAGAGCGTAAAAATGTATGCGCTCGTCGTAGAAACTCCGAAATTCGATCGGTTTGATTAATCTGGCCAGCCCATTTGGTTATTCCTGAGTAATTAGCAACGGCATCAAAATCAGGATTTGAGTTAATTTTATTACGGCTTGTACCGCCAGGAATGACAAGTATCGGCACAGAGTCAGCGTATGCGTGAGCGATACCGCCATAAGCATTCTCTATCCCTGGCCCGGCCTGGGTAACCACTACGCCGTTCGTTCTTCCGTTGAGCATTCTTGTATAGCCGTCGGCCATATTAACCGTAGTTCGCTCGGTTCTGGACATTATCGGCCGAATCCCAACTGCAGCGCACGCGTTTATTAGTTGATTATCTGGATAACAGAAAAGATATTCTGCTCCCTCAGCCTTTAGTATTGCAGCAATCGCATCATTCCCGCGCATCGTATCAACCTCCGAAATTCTGAGCTCGCAGTCTTATATGACTGCAATGACTTAGCTATTATAACTACAATTTCTAGCCGGATATAGATCCCAACAACTAAGCCGTGGTCGAACAATAATTACTCCACCAGCTGTTCTCAAATGATATTCTCCAGTTCGTGAGAATTAGGTGTCTTTTTTAGAAAAGAGATCATTACTATTGAAATACGATATCTATGATTCACAGATAGAATCGATAACCAGCAGATCGAGACATTCGTCCTGACCTGTCGATAGATTTGAGAGGCTAAGTATGTCTAATAATATAGTTGTGCTAGACGGATACACTTTAAATCCAGGTGATATTACATGGGAAGGTTTTGAAAATATCGGTACGGTCACCGTGTATGACCGTACTCCCAATGACCAAATCCTTGATCGGGCACAAGGCTTCTCAAACATACTGACAAACAAGACTGCACTACCTCGCGAGATTCTCGAAAGCTTACCTGAGGCCTCATATGTCGGAGTGCTTGCGACGGGCTATGACAACGTTGACCTGATTGCCGCCAGAGAACAAAATATTACGGTCACCAATATTCCAACATACGGTACTGACTCCGTTGCCCAGCACGCAACCGCCCTGCTCATGGAATTAGTAAGACAACCCGCGCTTCATGCGAATGCTGTTAAAGACGGACAGTGGAGCGCAAGTCCAGATTTTTGTTTTGCATTAGCACCCATTACTGAGTTGTCAGGAAAAACTCTGGGAATAATTGGAATCGGTAGAATCGGCCAAGCGTTTGCTCGAATTGGAGCAGCCATGGGAATGACAATCATTGCTCATGATGAGTTTCCGCCAACTGATGAAGCGCTCAACGGACTGAAGGTTACATATTCAGACATGGATACTGTATTTTCCGAAGCAGACGTGATTAGTCTCCATTGTCCCCTCACAGAATTAACAAAGCATCTTGTAAATGAACGTCGTCTGGCACTAATGAAGCCAGATTCAATCTTGATAAATACAAGTAGAGGACCACTTGTAGATAATGAGGCACTAGCTGCAGCATTGAATAGTTATCAAATTGGCGGTGCTGGACTCGATGTCCTCGATGTAGAGCCACCACCTACCGACAATCCTCTAATTACGGCAAAAAACTGCGTAATTACGCCTCATATTTCTTGGTATTCAAAAGCATCAAGACAGAGGCTTATGGATATTGCTGTATCTAATCTAGGTAGCTATCTGGACGGAGCACACACGAACGTCGTCAATTAATTGTTCTATCAGTATTCATTTTCTGGACTTAGCAAAAAATAAATTAGTCTGCTGAAATATTTTTTGGAAGTTAAGCAAAATGGCCCTCAATATCCAAACGAGTTTTTATGCGACTTGCTCCTATAAATGGCGTTGCAGAGGCTATTCTTGCTAAATCAGTCAAAATGCTAGCATTACTAAGAGAGTCTAGAGTCCGGTCATACGCTGCCCAATCTTTAAAAAATAAGTCAAATACTGAAGAGTAATTTACTGCATCACTTCCTCCTGGCAAATTTCCGCCAGTAATATTTCGTAATCCAGCAAATCCACCTTCGGCGGCAGCAATCTCTGCAATCGGTTGAAGTGCATCTATCACGTTAAACTTCTCCGCCGAAAGAGGTTTCAATTCTGTCGTAACATTAATTGGGTACTCAACAAAAATCGAAATCTCTTCTAGTTCATCTTCTTCAAGTTCGGACCATTTTCGCCCAAATAACCACGCGATATCACAGTTCCAAGAACTCAAAAGTTGTACCGGAGAGCTCATTGAATCTCGGCGTCTCACAGAGCGAGGAAGATTTCGAAATTGCTTCGTTACCTCGCCCATATGAGCGTAACTATGAAATGACGAAATAAGCTCCAATGCCCCAAAATTTCTGCCCGTATGCTCAAACCATAGGGCAACACCGCTTGCGCCTAGATCTTCATGAGTAGTCTTGATTTCAAGAATAGAGTCAATAACTTCGCTAGTGGCGGCCACGTCATTGTTTGCGAAATAAAGAGATCGTGTCACTGTCATGTCAATATTACCCTCTACACTTCTTAACCATACGCCTTATTTCATCGAGCTCCACTAGTCAATAAAGTATCTCTAGGACTAGAAATAGGTCGAGTCTCATGACGACAAGCAACTCTGAAAAAACTAACCACATCTTACCGCTATAGGAGATTTTTTTCTGCACCTTACGCATATCGTAGGGTACTATTTTTAGTATAATTTAGTAAATCAACTTAGTGGTGAACACCAGATTTAGAAGGAAACAATCATTCAAGTACAAGTTGATAAAATTACCGAAAATCACGTTCGGGCCAAAGCATCTAAGAATCTTCTTTTTAACTGTCTTACTAACGAGACTCAGAACGCGCTTCTTAAGCGTGGCTGTCTGGAACATTACGAACAAGGTTCGATTCTAGCAAATCAGGGAGCGCCGATTGATCTTGTTTATTTCGTGGTAAAAGGTCTGATAGTTTCCGTCTTCGAAGGCAACGACGGCACGGGCATTGCAAATGCAATGAGAGGCCCAGAGGCCGCCTACGGAGCTATTGGCACAGCAGATGAAACATCAACAACTCCCCTTGCTCAGTCTGTAGTAACGGGTCGAGTCGTGGCACAAATAGCGACCGAAGCGCTCACAATTCCGAAGGCTGATTTTTCCGAGATATTGGTAAAGTCGAATGATCTGTTGCGAGTCATTCTCTCCCACGCGGCTGAGGTTGTCCGCAGCCACGAATTAACTCTTAATTGCAGTAGACATCATCGAATAGATCGGAGACTAGCCCATTTTCTCCGCATGTTGGAATTTTATAATCGCAGCTCTGACTTACCCGTTACTCATGCAGGACTGGGCGAGATACTCGGCGTTCGAAGAGAATCGGTCAGCACGGCGCTAGCAGACTATGAAAGGAAAGGTACTATCCAGGTTAATCGTGGGCAAATTTCTATCCTAGATAGCCGGGCACTTGAATATTCTTCCTGTGAGTGTCAGTCGGAACTCGCTGTGCTTAAAGCAAAACAAACTATCGGCCTTACCAATCCGAAGAACATTTCTGCCAGCGATTTTTAGCTGTTTTTTACACTTACATAAAAGTTAGAGAACTCGGGCCAGAGGTCGGAATGCAGTACAGTATTCAAAATAAATACAGTATTTACACTATCCACGCGATTCTAAAAAGCGAGAACATCCAAATTGAATGGAAAGAACATGAATAGTGAAAAATTGAATTTCATAAAACAATCTGAGTCGGAAATGATTCACACATCCGAACGGTTTTACGACAAAATCAAAGAACGACGGACAGTAAGAGACTTCTCGACGGACGCAATTCCAAATGAAATTATCCAAAATGCCATAATGTCAGCGGGAACTGCTCCCAGTGGAGCAAATATGCAACCTTGGCATTTTTCAATTACCGCGGACCCAAAGATAAAATATCGCATCCGTGTTCAAGCAGAAAAGGAAGAGCGTGAGTTTTATGAAAAAAAAGCGCCTGAAGAATGGCTAGAGGCGCTCGCTCCCTTGGGAACAAATGAAAAAAACCATTCCTAGAGACTGCACCGGTATTGATTGGTGTTTTCCTAGAAAAATATTCAGAGGATGAGGAAGGACGCCGACAAAAAAACTACTATCCCTCTGAATCTGTTGGAATCGCTTGTGGGATGCTGATAGCAGCGTTGCACTTTTCGGGACTTGCCACACTGACCCATACGCCAAGTCCCATGAAATTCTTGAACGACATTTTTGGTCGTCCGGCGTCTGAACGTGCGTATCTATTACTGGTTGTAGGTTATCCGACCGACAGCTGTGAGGTTCCCACCATCACTAAGAAATCGTTCGAAGATATTGCAAATTTTGTAGGTGATATTTAGTCTGACATCAACAATCCGTTAGGTGTGTATGGTGCGCCCGGGAGGATTCGAACCTCCGACCTCTGCCTTCGTTCTAATGGGTGAATGCTGTGTACTGCGTGCACTAAACCCTTGAAACTTTGGGGTTTGTTGTGAATGCTATGAACTGGTATCAATAACAATTGCCCCCTAAATTACCCCATGGGGTCGAAGTTCGCCCGTCTCCTTCTTAACGATGGGGGCTGGTTACAGATAAAATGGTGAAATCATGCTTATAACAATTTTTCTAGTGGGGCTATTAGTAGTTTTAATAGTGCGTGCTGCTTACCGCTTTATAAGGAAACGATCGAAGTAAGGGGAGGGGTACCAGGTTGCGAGGGAGGCCCTGGCCACCGTCTGACTAATTACTTGATGTGATGGGATACATAACAAACTGTTGTTCATCAAAATACTTAATTCGGTGAGGAATCGCCTCCGATATTTTTTCTGCATCCGATTCTGAAATCCTGTCTAGGCGATATCGCAACACAAACCAAGGCAAAAAACTCTCGGCAATGTCCTCTCTTTGAGGGTGTTGTTTGGCGTAGGTAGAAATAAAACCTTTGTCTGACCGTTGAGCCGTCAACCATTCCGTTGTCTGTCCATGATCCAACAGTGACTCAGGCCAATTAAGTGAAGTATGGGACGCCTCATGTATGAGGGCTTCTTCAAGAATTTTGTCGGATACATATTCTTTGCCCTGTTGAATGTATATGAGAAGATTTTTGTTTCCACCACCAAATGGATATTTACCATCGTGAATCCAAACAGTTTCAATTCCTTTCCTCAATACGTTTGGTAACTGTCCAACAAGCCATGCATAATCAGATGCGATTTCACGCACAATATCCAGATCTGTAAACTCAGAATTCACCTGAACTTCAATCGATAAGTCGTCTGAATATCGTGCGATGAACAGGTGAGGAGTATCTTGAATCCAATCATCCTGCCTTCTGTCGAACATTATGCGTGACTCCCTGCCCGAATAAGTAATTTCTACGAAGACTGATGGATCACTCGAGTTGACCGCATCCCGAAAATTAAAGATCGTGCCCTGGTAGGGAGGCTCTTGTTGGATTGCAGTCGCGGTAGCTTTCTGCTGTGCGGCTTGCGTTACTGTGGGCGTGCTGGTCTGAGTGACTGCAACTGGTGTGCTGCTCGTTGTAGCGGGAGTACTTGTTTGCGTAACTTCTTTCAGAGACGCATTTTCAGCCTCTAGTCGTGCTAGTCGCGCTTCAAGATCTGAGTTGTCAGAGCACCCAACAACTAATACGAGCGGGATCAATAAGAGAAGTAATCGTTTCACGTTTTAAATAGTAGGGGTACGAGGTTAGGATTTAAACCGTTTGAACACCAGAACTCCAGTTGCGATTCCGCTAATAATCGAAAGAATCACAGAAATTAAAT
>CAVODE010000091.1:0-6632 GCA_963694535.1 Dehalococcoidia bacterium | reverse complement strand
AAAACATCGGCGTTCAGTATGCGGTATTCCGTTTATTCTCTTTTTGTTCTGTTTCTGGTTAATATGTTAATTTTGATCGACCGGCAAATGATGGCCGTCCTCTCGGAGGATATCAAAGCCGATTTGGGGTTGTCAGATGCTGATATTGGTTTCATTTATGGGACGGGTATATCTATTTTTTACGCGATATTCAGTATACCACTGGGCCGTTTGGCCGATGTGTGGTCGCGTAAGAGTTTGATCAGTATTTGCGTTGCGGCCTGGAGCTCCATGATCTTTCTGTCTGGTACTGCGCGTCATTTTCTATTATTTGCCTTTTTTCGAATCGGCGTAGGTGTAGGAGAATCTGGGACAGGACCCGCGGCAATGTCGACCATTTTTGATCACTTTGAGCCTCGTCTACGCGCTACTGCAATGTCAGTAGTTGCTGCCGGTGGGCCCATCGGTGCAGGTGTTGGCTTGATACTTGGAGGAGCCATCTTAGATGGTTGGTACGACCTCTATCCGGACACGGCCTTGGCGCCGTTTGGCCTTAAAGGTTGGCAGGTGGCATTTTTCTGTGTAGCCGCCGTAGGACCCATTCTTGCTTGGTGGGTGGCAAGTCTAAAGGAGCCTGTACGGGGACAAAAAGACGGACTAACTTCAGAAACGCATCCTCACCCATTTCGCGAGTTGTGGGCAGAAATGCAGTCTGTTCTACCCTTTTTCAGTCTACTGACCCTGCGGCGTCTGGACGGCGACTTTCGTGCTGTCAAACTTAACGTACTAATAGGAAGTGCGATTATTGCAACGTCATTTCTCTTGATCATCGCGACCGGTAGCGTCGCGCAATGGAGTGCGTTAGGTGGGGGTCTATGGTGCGTTGTTTGTTGGGCTCAGACATTGGCACTACGAGACCCAGCGACGTTTGCAATGATCTTTAAATGTCGATCTTTTATGTTTAGTAGTATAGGGCTGGCGTTATTTGTCTTTAATACTGTCGGTGTGGCCGGCTGGATCGTGCCCTACATAATTCGAGCACACAATGTTAGCCCGGGCGAAGTGGGTATGACTGTGGGATTGCTAACCACAATATGTGGGTTTACGGGAACGATGGTGGGCGGCGTTCTGGCCGACATGCTTGGACGGTATACCTCGCGAGCGACAATTTACGTGTGCCTTGGCTCGGTTTTGCTCTCCGCGCCATCGGCTGTTCTGATGGTTGTTGCGGATGACATAGCTGAGATTTATCGCTATTTGGCACTATTCTTATTGACCTCGTCCGCTTGCTATGGAGTTGGTCCGATGATGATTAACTCTCTAGTCATGCCGCGGATGCGGGGTTTAGCGTCGGCCGTTTATTTAATAATAATTACTTTTCTGGGTGTCGCATTAGGGCCTTATACCATCGGGTTTTTCAGCGATTTAATCGCCGCTGGTGGCGCAGATTCTGGTGAATCCCTTCGTCAGGGTATTCTTTGGGGACTAACGTCGATGATACTCAGTGTAATAATGTTGCTCATAGCCACTACCCATTTAGATCGTGACAAAAGTAGTTGCCTGGATCGAGCAAGAGCGTTAGGTGAATCTGTTTGATCGTCGCAACATGCGGCAGTTCCGGCGTGTGAAGGTTTTCCTTAGTGTATTCTGTGATGTGGGAGCGCACGCACCACATCAAGTTATCAACGATCGGTTTTAAATCAAAGTAGCGTTTGGAGAATTAACATGCGTATTATTGTCGCCTCTCATCTTGCCTTGACAATGGTGTTACTGATCACCTGCACATCTCAGGCGGAGCAGGTCGAGAACTTTGATTATTTCACGGAGAACCGCACGACGATTCGGAACGGCATACAAGCGGTACTGACATGCAATGGCCTATTTACTTCTGATCGAAGTTTGAAGCAAATTTTCGATCAGGAGCTGGCTTACTTGGCAGTTCCAGTTGGTACGATTGAGGGTGGCGAATATCTGATAGACCGTGAGCGAAAAGCTGTTGCGATCGGTGGACCAGAGTCGGGAACGATAATTCGCGCTGCATTTCGACAGGGTGTCGGGTGCGTCGTCATGGCGCCGCATCAAACGTTTGCCGATATAGATGATTTACCGAAACTGAATCTTCCGTATCCTGATTCTGATCCTGCTAGCACCCCTTGGCCAATGGGCGACGTTATTGAAGCCAAAAATCGACCTAAAAATATTGACTGGGCGGCGTTAGGGGCAGCCTCCGACTGGGCATGGCATCGTGAAACAGAGGAGCAAGATACGATAAGCCTGATTGTCGTGCATAAAGGACAGATCATTCTCGAACGTTATGCAGACGGTGTGGACATGATGACACGAACACGTAGCTATTCAGCCGCGAAAAGTATTGTATCCACGTTGATTGGTATTCTAGTTGACGACGGTCGTCTCAAACTTGATGAATCACTTGGGATTCAATGGCTACCTGATGTTGATGGGCACGATGATGACCCACGTAACGCCATTACGCTGCGAAATGTCCTTAATATGTCTAGTGGACTTTATCCGGTTGATAATTTCAACATGGAGTATGCAACTGGGTCTGGTGTGGCTTATTGGGCTGGTGCGAGTTCGGCCGACAATGCACGTGACCGTGCTTTGATAAGAGCGCCAGGCACACACTGGGAATACCAGAACTATGACACCTTACTCGCCGTATTCGCTATGAAACAGGCACTCGCAGATCCAAAGGTCTATGCTGAATTTCCACGTATGGCTTTGTTTGATCGCATAGGGATGCGTAACACGCTCGCTAGCACGGATCGCTTCGGCGACTTCATTCTGAGCAGTCAGGTGTACACCACTGCGCGAGACCTTGCGCGCCTTGGTCTTCTGTATGCACAAGGCGGCACCTGGCTGGGTGAGCGTTTGTTGTCAAAAGATTGGATCAGGTTCGTACGAACACCCGCGCCGTCGGCAGCCAGTCGGGGAAGTGATTATGGCGGACATTTTGTGTTGGTTCCTGACGACAGGACTGACGTGCCCAAAATGGCGTACATGGCCGCGGGAAATCGAGGGCAGTACGTCGTAATTGTGCCGTCGCATGACACCGTTATTGTGCGCCGCGGCCTTGACTATGGGAAGCAAGGATTCGATCCGTGGGACCTGACCCGAGAAGTTTTGAAGGCGATTCTCCCGCAGTGATCTATGTTAAGAGCCATCACACAGTCTTGGAAATTGAAGCTTTGGGTGGCCGGGTAGTAGGTATAAGCTAAAAATGTATCCGCATACCGATTAGTTTCCCGTCACGAACGGAGAAACAACTCTGGCTTTGATGTTGATCCGTTTAGGCACACTGTTATTGAAGAATTATCATTCAATAGAAATGCTTCTCAGTGACGTTATCTTGCAAATAATGACGAAGGTTAAGTCGTTTAACTAGGTTTAGATGTTGAGCCAAGAAAGTTAGCGTTGTCATTAAATAAATTAATTTATGTGAGTTGTGCGGATTAAACATAAGAGGGATAAAGTATGCAAAAACTGAAAAAGAGTTACTTTATCGGCGAAGGTAACGGACAGTTGCTTTATGAAACGATTGGCAGCTGTTTTGAAAGAGTAGCCAAAGGGAATCCAGATGGCCACGCGATTATAGTTAAGCATCAGGGTATTCGATGGAGCTACCAAGAGCTCTATGAACAAGTTGATCGTCTATCGGTTGGTCTATTGGCTTTAGGGCTTAAGCCTGGTGATCGCGTGGGTATTTGGGGGCCGAGTTCGATTGAATGGGTGATGACTCAACTGGCAACCGCGCGAATAGGCGCAATCATGGTGTGCATTAATCCAGCGTATAGGCTCTATGAATTGGAATATGCACTAAACAAGGCTTCGTGCAAGGCAATCATTACCGCTGAGAAATTCAAAAGTAGCGACTATCTGACTATGCTAAACGAGCTTGCACCTGAATTGAAGCATAGCCAAGCAGGTACTTTAAAGTCGGCAAAGTTACCTCACTTGGAGCTGGTGATCCGAATGGGTACACAAGAGTCTGCAGGCATGCTTAATTTTGACGATGTTTGTAGCTTGGGCGGTGAGAGCGAGCGGCAGCGTCTTGAGTGCTTGCACGTTGAACTGAGACCCGATGACGCGATTAATATTCAGTTCACAAGTGGTACCACAGGGCAGCCAAAAGGTGCGACTCTTAGTCATTGCAATATCCTGAACAATGGTTGGAACAGCGCACAGGGTATGCAATTGACGGAGCGAGACAAGTTATGTATTCCCGTCCCGTTATATCATTGTTTTGGGATGGTTTTGGGCGTGTTGGCCTGTGTTACATCTGGAGCGACTATGGTTTTTCCGGGCGAAGCATTTGACGCAGAAAGTACTCTAGCGACAGTTGAAGAGGAAAAGTGCACAGGGTTACACGGCGTGCCGACTATGTTTGTTACGCAGTTAGATTCACCCGGGTTTAATAAATACGATGTCTCTACTTTGCGCACTGGCATTATTGCGGGTGCTCCCTGTGCTGAAGAGCTAATGAATAGGATTATTGGCGATTTAAATATGAGTAGTGTGGTCATTGGTTACGGTCAAACTGAAGTGAGCCCAATTAATCATATGACGCTACCTGATGACACTTTGGAAAATCGTACGCAGACAGTAGGGCGGGCAATTCCTTACGTTGAAATCAAGATCGTCGATGAGCATGACAGAGTGTTAGCAATTGGGGAGCAAGGAGAAATTTGTACTCGCGGGTACTCGGTGATGAAGGGTTACTGGGATGATGAGCAGCGCACTAATGAAACTATTATCGACGGATGGCTTCACTCCGGCGATTTGGCGACTATGGACGAGTTTGGTTATGTTAAAATCACAGGTCGAATTAAGGATATGCTTATTCGTGGCGGAGAAAATATTTACCCACGCGAGATAGAGGACTTCCTATATACCCACCCAAAAATTAGCGAGGCTCAAGTATTTGGTGTGCCCGACGAAAAAATGGGTGAAGAGGTGTGTGTTTGGATTCAGCTCAAAGATGGGCAGTCGGCTACTGATCAAGAGATTCGTAAATTCTGTGAAGGCCAGATTACCCATTTTAAAATCCCACGATATATTAGGTTCGTTAAAGAATTTCCGATGACGGTCACGGGAAAAATCCGCAAGATTGAGATGCGTGAAACTATGTCCGCCGAACTAAAGGAAGTAGTAAGCTGAATAAATCAACGAGCGGGCGAAGAGGGCTGCTGACTTATATTTTATGTCATTTCATGAAATCCGAATTCATTCACGTACATTAGTAATACTAGGTAGAGCAGGAGTCCCTTCTGACAAAAGGGGGGGGTACCCCCGGGGTAGGGTCGGCGTATCTGAGAATTGGGGTTTTGTCGGGATTTTTTGAGAGTTGAGGCGTGGTCGCTTTTGCAAATAGGTCTTGGCGGTTATGTGGTGGGCAGAAGTGGCGAGAAAATAGCAAAGGTTTTAAAGCAATAACACTTCATCATCGGGCAATCTTGATGTTATTTAGTGGGTGAATCGTAAATTGGTGGGTGAATTGCATTTAGCCAAATCGCTACAGCCGATTGAAAATGGTGCACCCGGAGGGATTCGAACCCCCGACCAAGTGGTTCGAAGCCACCTACATGTAGTCGATTAACCTTATATAAGTCAACTACTTACTGAAATAATTGCCCCAAGCAATACATATATGAGTGGCTTTGAAGGCTATATATAGCGCGGCATTAGTTTTTCTGTGGGGCAAATTTTAACGCTGTATGAACTTAATCTACTTCGAAAGTTACGGTCGCCCAGTTGGACTCATAGTCAGCATCAGTTTCGTCAACTTTCTCCATGTGGATTAATGAAATGTACCAAATCGCTTTATTGCTCAACATAAAGCTGGCCCGGCCATCGCTGTCCGTGCGTAAATTGAAGGCATTAATATGACCACCCGAATCATCGTGACCATGAAAACCTTCATAACTTGCACGTGCAATCTGGTTGGCAGCTGGCTTACCTTGATACAACACGCGAAACCCGATTTCGTCACCAAACCTCAGTTCGTAGGGGTTTTGATCAAGAATTATCTCTACTGGATAATCAAACTCCTGAGAAAAGTCATCTGTCCTCTTGTCCCCTACCTGCACAATTGCGCGGACATGCTTGGAGTAACGCTCGCTAACTTCAGTGAGTGTGTTGTCACTTTCAAATGCCGCTAATGTATCCGTCAAACCTTCATGTACAAGGTAGCCGGTAAAATCTTCTGCTGACATTGTGATCACACTAGGGCGAGTGGAAACCCCAACGGCATACGTACCCGCATCTTCAACTTTATAATTGAGGTAAGAAGACACTTCATCATCGAACCAGGCATCTTCGAGAGGTGTTGTAACACTTCCATCGGAGATTATGCTGACATTGGCCATGCGCTCCCGGCCGATGCTGTTTTCACTCTTGTCAAACGTTCCATTGATAAGACGCATAACTTGATCAGAGTTTGACGTTGTTTCGTATTCCTGAGCAACCAGAAACATCTCATGCGCCAGTACTGGTGAGGCCGCCGTAACAACTGAACAGGCAATTGCCGCCATAGTTAATTTTCTAAAATCCATCCTTTCTCTCTCCTGTAGGTTTGTATGGTCTAACTCTATTATTGTTTGATTATTTTATTTCAAAATTGATGGTCGACCAGT
>CAVODE010000090.1:0-6801 GCA_963694535.1 Dehalococcoidia bacterium | reverse complement strand
CCTCATGCCGAATTAGTCATCGGCGTATTACCTCCGGGAATATTATCCAAGAGCCTATTACCCGCCGCTGAAGAATTAGTCGATATCAATTTGAAATCGCTGCAGCTTAACGAGATTTCGGATGCTCAACTACGGCAATGGATTATAGACGACTGTAGTTTAGTGTACGGAGAATTAAGTAACGAGGAACTGCGGAAATATTTCGCTGAGCTCAACCCGATGCTCTCGCCCGGTTGTCGCTTTATTGACCTCGGCAGCGGCTTGGGTAAGGTGGTTATGTCAGCTGCTTTATATTTCCCGTTTTCGTCTTGTAAAGGAATAGAAATCTTCCCTTACCGCCATAGTTTAGCGCTTGAGAGTTTTGTCAATCTTCAAAAGCTGAGAGACGAAGTACTTAGCCAAACGATCGCACTGGTATCGGCACAATTGGATGAGGCAGGGCAACACGATTCGGCTCCAGACTTTCAAATCCAAGACTTATTGAACTTATCCGATCGCGTGAGTTTTCAGCTTGGCGACATGTTCGACTGTGATGTAACCGAAGCGGACCTCGTGTTTATTTACAGCACCTGCTTTGGTTCATTGATGCCGGAAATCGCAGAAAAGTTAGCAAACGAAGCCCCCGAGGGCTGCTTGGTAACCACAACTACTTATCAAATCAACCATCCGGGGCTAGAGTTGGTAACGCGCTTCCCAGCCAAAAGCGTCGCCTGGACAGACCTGAATGTTTATAGGCGCGTGGGCAGTGGCCCCTGGCCAAAATTTCCTCGCACGCCCCCGCAACGGATTAACTTCGCCGAATGGATACTTGATTGGGAAGCGAAGGCAAGGGAGTTGCTAGCGGGCTAAAAAAAGGGGGTGCGGTCTGATCTGGGACTCGGGCGCCGGACAAACGGATTATGAGTCCTACGATCACTAATTATCCCAATACTCCACAATTACCTACAAAAGATAAGCCTCTATATTGTATAACTTTGTAGATTGTAGTCAATTGGCTTAAGTTGTATCGAGTTGTCGCGCAGTGTCCCATGAAGTTAGACTAACCCCACCCCATATTCCCTAGCAACCGCCCAGCCAGCACCCCACCCTAGGGGGCACACCCCGATAAGTCAGAATGGTTCCATTGCACCCGTATACATACTATTGTGGACGAACGATTAGGTGGCTTGGAATAAAACGGTGAAGCAATAGGGGAAGCACAATCTATGCGGATGAATTTTAATTTTTTGCATCACGTCAAAGCACAATGGTTGCTCGTTTTTGGCTGGATTAATCGAGTCATACTTGGAAATCGAAAGTTAACTATAAGTGTCGTGCCAGTATTTATTGAGGGTAAAGACCCGCTTGATGAACGGATTGAATTTTTTATTTCGAATGAACCTGATGACATAGGAGAAGCATATTATGAAGACGGCGCGTATACGCAGGAAAGGACCGAGACAACTAGCAGAGATAGCCAAGCGATTGACACCCGAGGAATTTGCGGAGTTGAGAGCCAGCCCGCAGGAATCTAGTGAGTTAATGAAGAGCTTTCAGAGACTAGCGGCCAAGCGAGTGATGGAGCGGCACGGCCTCAAATTCAAGAAGACAGAGGATTAAATCCGAGTATGCCAAGGATTAAACAAGACGCCCAGAAATTTGTGTCCCCACTTTTCAGCTGTCTTGTTTAGTAACCGCTTGATCTGCATATTTAGGCCTCTGTGCGGTGCTAAAGCCTCTATCCTAACCCCTGGTGTCAAACAGACTCAGACCCCACCCCCTAAAACCTCAAAATGGCCATATTCAGACCCCACCCTAGGGGCACACCCAGATAAGTCAGGGTGGTTCCATTGCACCCGTATAAATACTATTTTGGACGGACGGTTAGGTATTCTGGGTCATCACCCGCCATTAGTTGTCCCAAAAACTGCGTAGACGATCCTTAGCTAGCCCTCGATCCGTCCTATCTTTACTCAGCAGATAACAACCAAATTCAGCGGGTGAATTCCTAATTTTCTTGCCATCAGGCGACACTGCAACGAGCTGCCCCTGAGGGTTCAGGGGCCAAGCAAAGGTAACCGGGAGAGCTTCAAAATATGCTTTAAGCACTCCCAGCTAAAAATGGGACAACCAAACCCCACTTTTCTTTATACCGCTATTCGCCTGAGAAGGCACTCGCTCGTTCTATAACTATTTTTAGTCCAGTTTCAGTAACTTCCCAAATATTACCCCACTGACCGAACTCAACAACAGCGCCGGAGGGGTCTGTCTGTCTGTATCCACCCCAACCTATTGCTATTGAATTCCCGATCTCTCTATAACCATATGGCCAAGCATCGAGTTTAATTTCCGTTGCTGGATTCTGTTTGAGAGTCTCTAAAATATTATCGCGTCCAAATAATATGCGCTCGTTATTAGAAACGGCTTGAATGCCATTTTGAGTAAATAGATCGGCGATTCCGTTTGGATTAGCTGTATTAGTATTTAGGACGTAAGCGTCGACACCGCCTTTGACTAAATTGGCTCCGGGGCCTTCATACATCTGATCTGGCATCTCTGGAGTTTCTAAGCTAGCTCGCCTCATACCATTTGGTGCCGAGTCGCCAGCAGACTCCATCAGCATGGTGAGAGAGCTTCCCTGTAGCTTAAATGCATTCCCCCAGTAGCCCTGATTTATCGTTTTACCCTCAGCGTCAGTCACACTGAAGGTTCCAGTTGCGAGCACAAGGTCTGGAGATAAAAATTTCGCTAATGATGGCACAGCCTCGATTTTGGTTGTTTCAAAGGCTCCATCAAAATCCCCCTCGAATTGCGCGGTGATTGCCTCTTTCCCGTACACAGGCGTCTGCCTTGCAGAGACGATCCTAACCGCATCTTCGGCATACAAATTTCCCATAGCCTCTGCATTTTTTGAAGCCCAGTTGGCAGAAAATGACTCTGTAAAGTTATTAACTAAAGTTAATGCTCGCGTATCAGATTGATCGCTATCTTGTTGAGATTGATCTGAGCAGCCAACAAAGAGGCTTAATGCAGCTGTTATGAATACTGACTTTAATGAGGTTTCCATTTTTTTTACTCTTGACTTAATAATTAAAGGTTGTTGAATACCAGATATATAAATTTACCGCAGCAAAGAAAGGGTTTGTGTAAAACACCGAATCAGATTATTAATCCAGTGCCGTCATCTCGTAACTCTCTACTAGCCGGCCGTACGTCTTTTTGTCGAACCAATCCTGTTGTTTGGGTGCCCATTCCTGATCTTCGAATAGCGCCTGGAAGGATTTAGCTTGCGCCTCACGAGAAGTCGAAAGCATCACAAATTGAAGATAATTTCCGCTTCCCAGGCCGTGTTGCCAAATATCAATCAGGTATCCATGCCCTTCAAAAATCATTTTAGCCTCTTGCATTGCCGCAAGACTTTTGGCGAACTCACCAGGCTTCGGCTCCCAGGTATAGACCTGCACAATGTAGTTTCCTGGGTTAATGTCATCGAGCGAAGTCATCGAATAACTTGCTACCGTAGCAAACGCGTCTGAAGACTCAAATTTATCGAGATAGCGTTTCCAATCCTCCGCATAGATGTTGCCCACATCAGAGTATGCTTGCTCTGCTTTTTGCGTGTAACTTTCAAATAAATCGAGCCACAAAAAGCGATTCTCGCCACCAATCCCGATATTTTGTTTGTGTACAATAGTCGCTTGCCCACGAGCCACGGCAATATCTCGTCCCTCTCTCATCAAGGCCTCCACCTCGGCAACTTTTCCCGGCTTCGCCTCATACCAGTAAACATCCGCTATACCGTCTCCGTATCCATTTGTATAAACACAGAAGCAAAACACACAGAGAATGATTTTCTTTATATTTTTCATTGGTTTTCCCCTTCTAATAATCACCGAATACTTTTAGTGAAAAATTTTAGTTTGAGCCAACAAAATAACTTCTGTAAAGAACCGGATTTTGGCAAGACTCGGCTGGGGTCATCGCATAATCAGGCGACTGACCATCATTCGCCCATAATCTGTCCATCGCTCTTGCCATTTCAGCTGCTGTTCGCCCAATTGCACGAACCCCCATAATCCTTCCAAGGCCATTACCGCCGGCAGATCTGCCAAGAACTCCAAGCACCATGGATGAGACGCGAGTATCTCCCGCAGCTTCTCTAGCAAGAGTCCTCGTATTTATCCAATCATAGGCGTCACTGTAGTGGATTCCATCTTTAAGCGTGCATGCTGTTATGGTTACCAAAGTAGAATCTCCATCAGCAGAGGATCTACTGTTTTCACCTAATTCACGGCTCGTAAAAAAACGTCTCTGGGAATCCTCGCAGAAATAAGAATCTGAAACATTTATATCCGTACTAGCAGCATCAGCGTCGACCCAAGCTTCCATATTCTCCCAAACAACAATCCGGCTAAATTGATTCTCTGCAGCATTTCGAGTCGCGATTGGCTGACGAAACGCAACGTTGATGGGTCCTTCAAACCCATTATTGCCCTCTTCTACAGCATCCCTCAGCGTATAACCATCATTTAAAAAACAATTGGTCACAACGTACATGTTTTCAGGCTCTGGTAAATTTTGTGCAAACGCAATAGAAGGCAAAAAAATTATAATTGCAGCAAATAAGTTCTTCATAATATCTTCCGAAAAGTTAATAAATTTGTCTGGACCGTTGATAAATATGGGCACTACCACTACAGGATTTATTATCCGTAATCAATCTACTTTAATAGTATTAGGAATGGATTAAATAGCTGGCCCACATTGAACCACTACTGCATTGCATTGCCATGTCTGGAAGGGTGTTTTGTTGAAAAGCGTCCAAACCAGTGCCGAAATCGGCAGCACTGGGGTAGGAAAATCGTATTCCTACTTGCGGATTGCCAGCTTGAATTGCTGGTCCACCGAAGGCTCTTCTAGTTACTGAGGCGCGTGCACTTGGACCAAAGGCATCTTCTCCAGCCCTAGCATTACCTAGCGCATCATCGAATGTACTGCCATTAAGTTCACATACATATTGGGCTGCCAATGAAAACTCCGCAGGGTTCCCATCACCTTCACTAGCAAACTGCATATTAGATATCCGTATCCTATCACCACATGTCGCCACATCAGACAAGCTAACTCCAGTTCTACCACCGGGCCGATTTAAGAAAACCCCACGCTTCTCTACCATGTCAGCATAACTTGGATAGTAGGAAGCAAAAACGAAATCCCAATTATTTTGAAATTCTCCTGACACAGCTACTGCTGACCTAAAAATGACTACTGATGGCGAAGAATCTTCTGACCAACCAAAATTCCTAGCGACCTCTACTACATCATTCATTGTATAACCATCATTGATGCTACAGGCGAAACTTCGTTCGACGATATTGTTTGTCTGGGCAAAAACGGGCGTTGTCAGAATTACAAATAAAGTAAGAATAATTAATTTTAATTTCATGTTTAAAACCTCAAGTTTTTTATTGTTAATTTCCTTGGTATACAGGACTCGTTACCCACATCGAGGGCCTATTGCATGAAAATGCAGGCTCGGCGTTATTTCTGAAAGGACTATAACCGTTAGCAAACATATCCAACCTCTCCGTCACTTCCTCTCCAACCTCGGACAAAACAAAATCAAAATTACTTTCTAAATTTCCACCAAGACCTGGTACCCACATTGCCATAAGTACATCGTTCCCGGCATCAGAAAAGTTTTCTGATGCCGTCTTGAACCTGCTATAGGTAGATTGAAGCGATGAACTTTCTGTATATGAACAACGACGCGTTATCATAGCAGTACGAATTCCGAAGTCTCCAGGATCGGCTGCATCTCCAATGGGAATGCTTCTTACAACCCACGCCGCCCCGCAAGAGATAGGAAGTTGCCCATAAGAGTTATTCCCATCTGCTACACGACGTTCGACCATTTCTGTATAGCTGGGATAGTACAAAGCAACTTGTAAATCCCAATTTTCTTGGTAGCCGGCTGACGTATAGATAGGTCGCCTAAAAAATATTGAATCAGGATCATTTTCATCAAATTCCAACGTCCTAGCTCTTTCAACGACGTCATTAAAGCTGAATCTATCATCAGTGATAACGCAATTAGCCGTTCGGATTACAGAGCCAGCAGGAACCTGCAAGTCTTGTGCCTGCCCAGGCATTACGTGAAAACTAAACAGTACTAGCAGAATATTTAAAAACTTCTTGTTTTTCATTTTTATATCCTTTTTTATTATTCTTTTTGATTTTTATAAGCTGTCCCAGCATTGATTTTACAATAGACTCAATACAGGTTAAGGTGATTAAGCTTGCAATCCACCTCGTAGTCCAGTTTCTTGTCATGTTTGACCCTATTGAAAATCCTTTTCAACGTGCCAGCTTCTTTCTTTCTATTGCTCATGCTATGATAATTTCATACTCGGTCGTTAACTTTAGCATGATGAATTAGCTTTCGAAAATCGCTGGGTAAGTTTAATCGTACATAATTTCGTTTTCTTCATAACAAAAATAATTGGGAAACCTATATCATGGGTAGCATGAAAAATAGACCAAGTATTGAGGAATCCCCAAAATGGCAATTCAGGCGTAATTTGGTCCGACTGCTGAAGCTTAAAAAGATGACTCATGCTGATCTTGCTGAAATGACCGATATGTCCACATCAAAAGTCCAGCGACTCACAGACTGCTCAATAAAAGCGGCAGACGCACACATCGACTTAAATGACGCTGACGCAATTGCTCTTGCTCTTGGAACAACTGTCGGCTATCTGTGCGGCACGACAAAGACGAAAGACATGTTGCAGCAGACTGTGATGATGCAACAATTTGCCG
>CAVODE010000089.1:0-6856 GCA_963694535.1 Dehalococcoidia bacterium | reverse complement strand
CGTCCCAATCGCACTGACTTGGCAAGTAGTTCGATGACGTGCCGCACGTCCATGTCGCTAGACTCACGTCTTAGGCCAGCCTCAAGTTGTAGAGTACAGCCAGGATTTGCCGTACATACGGTCCCTGCATCTGTACCGAGCACGTCCTCTAATTTTGCCGAAAGCACCTGGCTAGATAAATCTGGTTGGACGATTGAATAAATTCCGGCGGATCCGCAACATCGGTCAGGAGTATTCATTTCTCTTAGTTCAAGGCCAGGAATAGACGAAAGAATTGTCCTTGGAGCTAATTTCTCTTTTTGAGCATGTGCCAAGTGACATGCGTCCTGAAGAGTTACCACTTCCCTCACCTCACCTAATTGACGATCAAATTTGTGTTTTGCTACGAATTCCAGAATGTCTTCGACTTTTGCGGAGAAGATTTCAGCTCTCTCTCTCCATTTTTCATCATGACGCAACAGTCTTCCATACTCTTTCATTGCAGAACCACAACCAGCAGCATTCACAAGAACTTTACTCGCCCCCGATGATTCAAATATTTCAATATTCTGTCGAGCTAACTTTCGTGAAGCTTCAGCGTCCCCAGCATGAATATGTAACGCACCACAACACACCTGGGTCTTCGGAGCAATTACTTGGAAATTCATATAATCAAGAACTTCAACAGTTGAGGTATGCATTTCGGGATATATTTCCCCGTGAATACAGCCAGTTAAGAGCGCCACTTTATCTAATGAGCCTTCAGGTGAGGACAACATTCCGCTCTCACGAAACGGTTTCTTATGGAGTGAGGGTAGTGAATTTTCCAGACGGACTAGCTTCATTGGCAGAATCTTCTTTAGAGGTCCTCTAATCAAATTTTGCAGACCAGACTTCGAGTAAAATCTGCCGAGTGAAATAGCGAATCGCAAGCGTTTCTGGTGGCTCAGGATGTTTCGTAACAAAAAAGAGCGTATGAACCAACTCCGTGGTTGTCGTGAATTACGATTTGCCATGATAGAGGCTCTCGCATCTTCCATTATACGACCATAGGGTACTGCAGAAGGGCAAGCAGTCTCACAAGCTCGACATTGCAAACAACGATCCAGATGTTGAAGAGTTCTACTATTCGCGTCAATTCGGCCTTCTTTAATCCCAGCAATCACATGCAGGCGTCCGCGCGGAGATTCCAGCTCATGGCCTGTGGCCAGATACGTCGGACAGGAGGGTAAACAAAAGCCACAGTGGACGCAATTCTGCAGATCCTCGGTGGACGGTATGTCCAGACCTACGAAATTTAACTGCTTCATTCACGACCGCCCATTCGCCCAGGATTGATAATCTGCCCAGGATCAAATTTTCTACGTAATTCGCCCACAACTGACAGCTCAGTCTTCCCAGACGGATCAATTTTACTGCGTAAATCCGTTGGAGCATTCTCGATCATCAGATAGCCATGATATTGCTCTGCAATCTCGCGAAGGGTGCCAAGTTCACCTGCAAGTTCATCCAAACTGTTCAAGTTCCCCGAGAAACACTCACCCAATATTTGACCCGCAGCAATATTGGCAAATCCTGCAATATTTATTTCCATCATATAGTTCATAATCTCAGTAATGCGCTGTCGAGGCACTCCGACTCGTATGACTATTCGATTGTCTCCTTTAAAGATCGAGCGGAGTTGTTGGCCGATTGTTGTTTCGATGGAATCCACAGCAAATTCTGAAAGATCCCTTATGGCCGCAACTGTCTGCGCGACTGCAACTTCACTCCCTCCGACATCGATAAGAAGTAAAAAGTCCTCGTCTGACAGGAGCAAAGCGCCAACAGAGGGAGAAGTCAATACCACACTTCGAATAGGAAATCCTTTGTCCAAAAGTAATTTGCCTAAATCAATTCCTGTCTTGATATTCTTTGGTTTAATCTTCAACATGACGCTAGACGTTGGAAGTGGCAATACCTTAAATGTTGTCTCCGCCACCACTCCAAACGAACCTAACGAACCGGCATGTAGTCGATGAAGATCATAGCCAGTAACATTTTTTACCACTCGTCCACCTGATTTAACAATGGTGCCGTTCCCTTTCACTGTCGTGGCACCAAGAATAAGATCGCGAGTAGACGGCAATTGCCCCCGCCATGTTCCAGCAATTCCGGTAACTAACATCCCACCAACTGAAATTTCATCTGATGGTGGAGGATTAATAGGAAGATATTGCCCGTGTTCAGCTAGGGTAAATTGCAACCTGGCCAGAGTCATACCTGCCTCAACTGTGATTGTTAAGTCTTCAGGGACGTACTCAATAATAGAGTTGAGATTTACGGTATCAAGGACGGCAAATGGCAGCTTCATAACTTTTCCTAGGCGCATTGCCGTGTGTGATCCGGCAATCGCTAGGCCTAACTCTTGAGAATGCGCCACTTTTACGATCTCAGAAACTTCTTGAACATTTCTTGGGGCTACGGTAAATAACGGCTTCTGGTCATCAATGAGTCTTCCACCAACAATTGGACTGAATTCTTCGAATACCTGGCTCAGTATTTTAGCTTCAGAATTTTGCATAAATTTAGTTAATTTCTACCTTGCTGCATTAAATATAGATATCCGATGACATCTTATTTCCAGCCATCGCCATGTTAATTTCTGCCGCATGCCCTACGGCACATCCATGTCCATTCGGTAGAATCTTGCATGGATTAAATACATCAGCAGGGCCAAATGCTTCTCGAATATTCTCCATTGCTTCAAGATCATCTTGAGAATATATCCATTCCATATAGGAGGTCTTCTCAAGTCCGACGCCGTGCTCACCTGTGATCGCCCCACCTGAATCGACACAGACACGCATAATTTCGCCGGCACACTCAAGTACTCTATCTAAGATGCCCTCGTTCTGCGGGTCGAACATTAAAGTTGGGTGCAAGTTTCCATCACCTGCATGGAACATATTCGCGCATTTAAAGCCATAACTAGAGGCTATTGCTAGAACATCCTCCATCACCTGGGGTAATTTTGTCCGGGGCACGACCCCGTCTAATAAATAGAAGGCTGGATACGCAGCACCAATCGCACCGATTGCGGCTTTTCGGCCCTCCCAAAGTTTTTCGCGCTCCTCAGAACTCGTAGCAACTCTTATCTCGGAAGCTCCTGACGTTTCACATGCCTCCTTAACAAGTTCGCTGTCTGACTCCACTGCATCAGGAATTCCTTCGATCTCAATAAGAAGTACTGCGCCGGCATCCAAGGGATAGCCAGCATGAATCCGAGGTTCCACAATTTTTATAATTTCTTGATCTAACATCTCAAGTGCAACAGGAATAACTCCCCGCCTAATAATGGATGAAACGGCCTCCGAGGCGCTAGTAACCGTATCAAATACCGCAAGCATAGTTTTTAACGATTGTGGAAGAGGTATTATTTGCACGGTGATCTCAGTAATAATGCCGAGTGTGCCTTCACTTCCGGCAAACAGTCCGCGGATATCAGGGCCAGGAGTATCTAGGACTCGACTTCCTAACCTAGCAATGTCACCGTTCGGTAGAACTACTTCGAGCTCAAGCACGTGATTCACGGTACTACCATGCGCCAAAGTATGTGGACCACCACTGTTGTTTGCAACATTTCCACCAAGCGTGCATATTCGCTGTGAAGATGGATCGGGTGCGTACGTGAAACCATCAATTTGTAGGCGATCTTGCAGCTGAAGATTGATTACACCAGGCTGCAAAACAACATATCGATTCTCAATATCAATCTCACAAATCTTGTTCATTCTGGTCAGTGAGACAACTACGCCGCCCTTGATAGGCACCGCTCCACCCGATAATCCAGATCCTGATCCTCGAGGTACGATCGGGCGATTAAATTTTCTACATATCTTCACGATCGATGAAATTTCATCAGTTGTAAGTGGTAGCACTACCACCTCAGGTGTAGCACGCTCGATTGTTGCGTCGTACTCATAGCCAATAAGATCTTCATTGGTATAGAGAACTTGATTCGCTCCAACTACCTCAATTAGTTCTTGAACTAGTGGCTCGGGCTTATTCTTAAAGGGCTTAAAAAACCTAACCATTTAAACCACCACCGTGATTACTATTTTTTTACTTTTATTTGAAAGTTAAACGATATTTATGATACTGCTATCGTGGGTGCAGACCCCTATCTGGAACTATCTCATGAAGTATTCCGGCAGCAGTCTTGGGATGAAAAAAAGCGGCAGTCAACTCGTCCTCGGGAGTACCAAAGTCAATAAAGTCCAAACCTGCCTCAACTAATGTTCTCATGTCATCTGGTACGGAGGTGCTTGAATAGCCGATATGGTGAAGTCCAGGCCCATTCTTTTGTAAATATTTAGCTATCCCGCTTATATCATCGCGAGGTACAAGAATCTCTATTCTCGTGGCACCTGAGCCAACTTTCACAAACCAAATGCTTGTGTTCTGAGGTGCAAACACGTTTCCGTCCGGCATTGCCGTCCGTTCCACGTCGTAGTCAAAACCAAATTGACCAAGTAATACGTCACTCGCAGTACTCAAATCAGGTGCGACAATTCCTAAGTGATCTAAACCAGTAATCATAAATTCCTCCCTAACTAATTGTGAGGCTAGCATGCATGTTATTAGAATGACGAGTATAAACAAATTTTATGTGAATTGGAGACACAAATGATTGAAAACGTAGCAGGAATAACCGCGGACACGGTAGTGACTTTTACAAAGGAAGTGACTCAGCAGGACATTAATACCTTTGCAGATGTAACGGGCGACCACAATCCATTGCATTCGAACGAGGAGTATGCGGCTCAAACACGTTTCAAACAACCAATTGCGCACGGCATGTTTGGAGCCGGAGTGATCTCTGCTGCTCTCGGCACCCGCCTAGCACCAGAGTCCGTGGTTGTTTACCTAGGTCAGAATCTTAGGTTCAGAGCCCCCGTGTTAGCGGGAGATACAATCACTGCCACCTGCACAGTTACAACGGTAGAAGTTGAGAAATCCAGATTAAGCCTTCAAACAACTGTAACTAACCAGGATGGAGTGGAAGTAATCATCGGCGACGCACAAGTTATGATCGATGAAATCAGAAGCTAGAATTTGGCAATACAATTTAGGTTAGTGATTTTTTCTTAGGATGTGCCAAATGAAGCCAATAAACGAAGAGAATCCGAAAAACATAAAACTTCGATCCGCACGGAACGAGTGGCAAGAGAACACATTAAATCCAGCTGTAAATAAATTTCCGGAGCGGAAATCAGAATTCACATCATCCGCTGTGCCACAGGACCGAATCTATACTCCTCTGGATATCTCTGACACTGACTATGTTGATGACTTGAATTTTCCTGGTCAATTCCCGTTCACACGAGGTGTTCAGCCTACTATGTATCGCGGTCGACTTTGGACTATGCGCCAGTATGCCGGCTTTGGTACCGCGAAACAGACGAACGAACGATTCAGGATGCTGATCGAAAACGGTCAAACTGGACTTTCTGCTGCATTTGATTTGCCTACTCAAACCGGCTACGACTCTGATCACCCTATGGCACTTGGTGAAGTAGGCCAAGTGGGCGTGGCAATAGATTCTCTTCACGATATGGAAGAGATGTTTGAAGACATTCCACTAGATAAAATTTCAACTTCGATGACAATAAATGCTCCGGCAGCTGTGCTCGTAGCCATGTATCTCGTAGCGGCAGAAAAGCAAGGACACAAATACTCGGTTACAACAGGAACTGCGCAAAATGATGTACTTAAAGAATATGTGGCTCGGGGCACATATATATTTCCGCCGAAACAGTCGGTGCGTCTGGCGGCTAATTTGATTAATTTTTGTGCGGAGCACGCGCCTAGATTTAATTCGATATCTGTCTCTGGATATCATATTCGAGAAGCCGGCTCTACAGCTTCTCAAGAGATAGGGTTTGCTTTTGCGAATGCAATCGCTTACCTCGAAGAATGCCAGAGGCAGGGCGGCGACCTCGATCAGGTAGCACAACGAGTTTCGTGGATTTTCAATACTCACAATCATTTCTTTGAAGAAGTCGCAAAGTTTAGGGCGCTACGCCGTCTCTGGGCGAGAACCGTTCAGGAGAGATTCAAAATCACAGATCCAAAAGCTCAGATGCTGAGAACCCATACTCAGACGGGCGGGTCCACATTGACCGCTCAACAACCACTGAATAACATAGCCCGATCCGCAATACAAGCTTTGGCAGCAGTGTCGGGCGGGGTTCAATCACTAGCTCTCTCTTGCTATGACGAGGCACTTGCGCTGCCCACGGAAGATGCTCAACAAACGGCCTTACGTACACAACAAATAATTGCCCATGAATCTGGAGTTGCTGACACAATCGATCCGTTCGCAGGATCATATTATGTTGAATCCTTAACTAATTCACTTGAAAATGAAGCATTGAAGATTATGAATCATATCGATAATTTGGGTGGCGCAGCAGCGTCCATTGAAACTGGATATATGCAAGCAGAAATTCAAGAAGCCTCTGTCCAGTGGCAGCAGGAAGTAGAATCCAAAGAACGGACGATCGTAGGCGTTAACGCGTATATTGACCCGTCTGAAGATGCAACTCCATTGTTTAGACCAAATCATGAAGTCGCTCAGCAACAGCTAGAACGTCTCGAGAAACTACGTGCAAATCGAGACATTACAGCAGTCAACAAAAATCTTGAGCATCTCCGGGAGCAAACACGAACCGACGTTAACCTTATGCCTGCAATAATCGAATCTGTGCGGGCTTATGCCACGCTGGGAGAAATTTGCCAGATTTTGCGTGAAGAATGGGGTGAATATACTCCCGTCACCGTTGTTTAACTTTCAAATTCTTAAAACTTTGTTCATTTTTTTATCGCCGACGCT
>CAVODE010000088.1:0-7099 GCA_963694535.1 Dehalococcoidia bacterium | reverse complement strand
AGGTTTATCACTCCAGCCACCTGTTGACCCAAATCCGGTAATTGATAGATAAATTATCTCCGGTTTTACTTGTCGAATCGATTCGTAATCAATTCCAAACTTACGCATTACGCGGGGCGTAAAGTTATGAGCAACAATGTCGACTTCTCGAGCAAGTTGCCTAAATAAATCGGCAGCTCCCGGCTTACTCAAATTTAATCCTAGCCGTTGCTTATCACGCAAAAGATCATGTTCAAGGTAGTTTGCACGTGCTCGGTCGGGGCTCTCAACTCGAATTATTTCAGCCCCGAGAGCAGCTAGATGAAATGTCGCCATTGGCAACGCGACCGCCTGCTCCATAGCTAGAACCTTAATTCCCTCTAACGGCGTCCCCAGCACATCCAACGCATTATTACTGCTCCCCATAGTTAAAATAGTGCGATTGGATTCACCGGCGATCCTGTACCACCACGAATTACAAGTGGTGAAATAACAAGCATGAATTCATATCTTCCGGTCGACTTACACGTCAAAGATAATTCATCAAAATTCGCGTTATCCAGTAGTGGTAAGCCCATATAAGGAATCACAACCTCATGTATCGGTATACGAGCTGGATAATCAAAGTGCTTATGTCCAGCCTCTTGCAAATCCCAACCGAGCAGTGACGCGTCGTTGTCGTAGAGGTATTCAATCACTGAGGGACCATTACCTGGAGTTGCCGGCGGGTGTGAAAACTCAAAATTTTCGTTTGCACTCCAAAAAGCATCGCAACCTGATCTAACCAAGACTGCATCACCCGGTCTGGGTTGAATACCTACTGATTCAGCCCAGTCCTCCAAATGCCATCCTTCGATCGGTTCGTCTGGTGATACATATTCCTGTGAACGCATTGCCGGAATATCGTACAACACCCCTCTGGTAACGATTCCATCTTTCCAGTAATCGACTGAATTTGTTAAGGCGCCAGTATCCGTAACTAAACTAGGATCACGGTCGTTGTACAGCCGTCCACCAGCCGAGCTATCTCCCGTAAAAATATGACACAACGCATCTATGTGAGTATTCACATAACCGTGAAAGGCAACTCCAATGTAGTCACCTGAGCTGTCCGAACCGACCATCATTCGATGATCTGCGGGACGAGGGTTGCGTTGCTGATTGCCTACAATCGCTTCCGTCGCGATAGGATTAGCACATGAAACACTGAGGCCTTCGCGAATAAGCGACGCAGCATACTTCACCTGGTCATCAGTAATATGATTTAACGTACCCAGTTGATCATCTTCGCCCCATCGGCCCCAGTTACTAAATCTTGTTTTATATGAGGCATATTCCTCAACACTTGTCGGTGTTCTGTCTTGTAAACCCATAGCTTCCTCCTCGCAAATCTTATCGAGAGAAGTCTAGTTCATCGGAGAACTATCAGTCAGCATTATTTGCCAAAAAGAAATTCATGGTTTACAAAATTAAGTGACATTAGTTTATTTAGCCCTGATTGAGACGCTTCTATCAACCATTGTGGATATTCCATGAACACTTGATGTTCTAAGAATTCATCCTCGTCATCTATCAAGACATCCCCACTGTGAAGTTGAATTAGATCAAGATCAAGATCTACCCAATCAAGTACATACCCAACTTTACTCACCACGACTCGCATGTGAGCCGGAGTCGACACATTGGCATATGCAGTCATTTGGCGCCTGCCGATAGGAATTTCAGGAATCAGTAAATTAAACCACTGTTGCTCAAAAAAATATGCCGTAGTGTTTGATCTTGCCTCTAAGATTCCGCGATAAGACTGAATCAGTGAATCTTGTTTAATAAGGCATTTCCATATACGTCCTAATTCTTTGTCAATAATGCTCTCGACGAGCTCTCCAGAATACTCATAGTGAAAAGAACCGTCATACTTAGATGAACGGATAGTTAACGGTGTGGGTGTCTGAGTCATACAATCCTATAATCCGACCTCAAAAGCCTTAAACACTAAACTCGTGGCTAGTCTAGAATAGTATCTGCCCGAACTTAACGTTTGATTTGGTAAGGAAAAACATTGAGCTCCGAGATAGACACTGACTTTGAACCCGTAATCGGTCTCGAAGTTCACATTCAGCTTAAAACTCAATCAAAAATGTTTTGTGGCTGTGAACGAGCATACTTTGATACCGAACCGAATTCGCATGTGTGTGTAGTGTGCATGGGAATGCCGGGATCACTACCGGTCATAAATCGTCAGGCCGTTCTATACACAGTCATGGCTGGATTGGCTCTCAACTGTAATATTCCATCAAAGGCAAAATTTGATCGCAAAAATTATCCCTACCCTGATCTAATGAAAGGCTATCAAATATCGCAATTTGATCAGCCGTTTTGTGAAGAAGGCACCCTCACGATAGAAACTGAGAGTGGGGCGCAACGAGACGTACAACTCGAGAGAATTCATCTTGAGGAAGATACCGCTCGTTTGATACATCGTTCGGACTCTGAAGGATCCTACAGTCTGTTGGATCTCAATCGAGCAGGATCACCTCTAATGGAACTTGTCACAAAACCCGATATACGGTCAGCTGGTGAAGCTGCAAGTTTTCTTAAAAGACTTCGCCAAATGGCGAGATATTTGGGCATTTCAGACGCCAACATGGAAAAGGGCCAATTACGATGCGATGCCAATATCTCAGTTCGACCAAAGGGTGCGTCTGAACTTGGAACTAAAGTTGAGATAAAAAATATGAATTCGTTTCGATCAGTACAAAAAGCGATCGACTATGAAATTTCAAGACAAATCTCACAAATTAGGGCCGGAGAACGCATCATACAAGAGACGAGAGGATTTATTGATAGTACTGGAGAAACCATCTCACAACGCTCAAAGGAAGGTGCCTCAGATTATCGATATTTTCCTGAGCCAGATCTTCCACCCCTGTCGCTAACCGATACATTTATTGACGAAGTACGCAGTCTTATGCCTGAATTACCCAGCTCACGACTAAGCCGTTTCACTGATCAATATCAATTAACATCGACCGAGGCCATTACTCTAACTGATTCAAAAGCGCGCTCAAACGCGTACGAAAAAACACTTCAAATTGATGAAACTGTTGATCCAAAAGAGATCGCTAAATGGTTCATTGGTGAGATTGCAAAACACATAAATGAGTTAGGAGTCGACGCTGAGCTCTCTGACACCAAAGTCACACCTGAACAAATTTCTAAGTTAGTAAAGCTTGTCGAATCAAAAAAAATTACGAATAATGCCGGTCGCGAAGTCTTAACCGAAATGTTCGTGAGTGGACGCGAACCTGAGGATTTGGTGGAGTCACTTGGGCTAACACAAAATAATGACACTGCAGTCTTAGAATCGGCGATAAAGGAAGTACTCGAAAATAATCCTAAAGCGATTGCCGATTATCGAGGAGGCAAAGACTCCGCAATCGGTTTCTTGCTTGGCCAGACAATGCGTGCCACAAAAGGAACGGCTGACGCTAACATCGTACGAAACTTATTGCTAAGCCTCATAAATAGTTAACTTGAGCTCAACAGGGGCCTCAACGGGTTCTTCCCGATGGCTGCCCAACCGCTTAGGATATAGAGATGGAACTTAAAGATTTTCTTGCAATCGGACAAATTATCATAGCGATTACCTTGATTGTTCTGGTTCTGATGCAAGTCAGAGGCACAGGCTTTGGGGCGGCACTCGGCGGTCAGGACTATTCTTTTAGAACTAGACGAGGTGTAGCACGGTCGCTCCACCGTATGACAATATTAACCGTAGTATTATTTCTCGCTGTCTCGGCATGGAGCGTTGTGGCCGGGTAACTGATCTCAGTCGGACATAGCACAGACGAAAGGCTTTCCGTCTCGTGAGTATCGTTTCGTCTCCAACGAATGTTGCTTTTTTTGGAACGCCTGAGTTTGCGGTCCCAACATTACTTGGCTTAGTTGAATCACCCGAAATTAATCTCCAGCTCGTGGTCACGCAGCCCGATCGACCATCCGGTAGAAAAAGTTCTCCCAGTTTCACCGCAGTAAAGGCAGCTGCAGTTGACCATGAAATTCCACATATTTTACAGCCATCGCTTATAGATGATGACTTTCTCACAACTCTCACATCGCTAAATGTTGAAGCGATCATCGTTATTGCGTCTGGCCATATGTTACCCAAAGCACTGTGTGAGCATTATGGGGACCGTATAGTAAATCTGCATGCATCGTTGCTGCCTAGGCATAGAGGTGCAGCACCTGTCAGCGCGGCTCTCTTGTCTGGCGATTCAGAGACAGGAGTTTCGTTGATGCAGGTGGTGCATAAACTCGATTCTGGTCCTATCTTCGCTCAAAAGACTCTCCAGATATCTGAATCTGATACCACCGACAGTTTGAGTCTTTCACTATCTCTGCTAGCGAGAGAGCTTCTTTTAACTAACCTACAGAGTTGGTTAGCCAACGAAATACGCCCAACTCCACAAAATACAGATGATGTGACATATGCAAAAAAAATCGTGGCAACCGACGCAAAGATCGACTGGAATCAGCCAAGCGCACAAATAGCAAAATTTATCCGTGCTTACATCCCATGGCCTGTCGCATATACCGAATATCAGGGTCAGCGCTTTCGTATCCACGAAAGTCACTCACTGCCTAAATTTCCACCTACTTCCAGCATTGGATCTGTAATTCAGTTACCTGACAACAGGATCGCCGTTCAATGTGGAACAGGTGCGCTTCAACTAAGCCTGATTCAAAAAGAAGGTCGAAAGATGATGCCAGTTGCTGATTTTTTAAACGGAAACGCTGACTTCATTGGAAGCGTTCTCGGTTAACAGTTAAACCGGTCCTAGCTAAGATTAGCTGGGGTCAAGACTCGGAAATATCGAAAGAATTGCTGATACCAACTTGTCGCCGTCATGACGATAGCGCTTGGTGTCGTCAACAACATCCGCTAATACTAAGTGAGCATCACCATAACTACTCTCAAAATCAGCTAGTACCGGCTGAGACTTCCACTCTGGTGGAAATGGCTCTGAGACAATATTGTCATTAGCTAGAACTACAGTTGCGATATCAGATGCGTCAACGTGTTCACAAAGCACAGCATAATGTCGATCAGCTGAATAGCCATTGGTTTCACCATATTGAGTCGCCACGTTAGATATATATACTCGTGGCGCGGATGTGTGCTGAAGTGCTTCCACCATTCCAGATACTAGTAAATTTGGGAGAATGGACGTATACAAGCTTCCAGGACCGATGAGAATCAAATCAGCCTCGGAAATCGCCTCGAGTGCTTGTAGATTAGGCTCAACGTGATCTGAAGACAATCGAATTTTCTTCGGAGGATATCCTTGCTGGGGAATTTTTGACTCGCCCAGTACCTCAAGGCCATTATCAAAAGTCCCGATCAACTTAACATCTTGAAGTGATGCCGGAATAATCCGGCCACGTACCTGGAGTACTCTACAGGTTTCATCGATAGCAGCTTCGATATTTCCACTCACGGCAGTCATTGCCGTCAAGAATAGATTCCCAAATGAATGGCCTGATATCGAATTTCCTTCAATTTCATCAAATCTATACCGGAATAATTGTGTCACCAAGGATTCATCTTCAGCCAAAGCCGCAATGCAATTCCTGATATCACCCGGTGGTATCACTCCCAGATCATTACGTAATTTCCCAGAGGAACCGCCATCATCAGCAACGGTGACAATTGCCGAAATATTCGATGAAATTTGTTTGAGGCTACGCAATAAATTTGCTAACCCTGTACCTCCACCTAATACCACTATCTTCGGCCCGTTAGCGAGTCGAGTGTTTTTATATGCTAGATCAACCATATCTCCCTGTGTACTAAACTCTGGTATCGCCGCATGAATGATCCAGCTGCGCAACTTCCACCCAGAAATTAATGCAAGTACCACAGCTACGACAATAAATAACAGTCCTCGAATCCAACGGGGGATAAATTGCAGCGTAAGCCAGTATATTTCGTCAGGAAAGGCAATCGCTAAATATGCGGTTCTCAAAAGGTAGGCAAATCCTAATCCGGCAATAATGGCCGCAATCGCAAACAAACCTAACCAGCGTTTCAGGTTAAGTCCAAGATAAAACCATTTCAATAGGTACTGAGACATAATGAAATCCTCGAGCGCTAGGCGCTTCGATCTAAATACTGAACGCTGCTAACTTATAAGTCAACTAAAAGTCGCACAAGGCAGGTTGATTTTAACTCTCCGACTCATCAGACGCTGAATCAGCAGCAGATTCTGACTCTTCCCCTTCAGCGACTCCAAACGATTCTTCAGTAGCAACTCGCGGCCTCTGGACCGCTGATACTAGCGTATCTTCCGATGTAAGCACCGTCACCAAATTTGAGATTGTTAGATCCCTCAAAAATAATTGTGAATCTAGCTCTTCAAGAACGGTAATGTCTACATCGATAGCTTCAGGCATATCGGCTGGCAATGCTTCGATTGTTATTCTGTCAATTGCTTGAACCAATACACCACCGTACATCGACACTCCCTGAGAAATTCCCACAAAATTCAATGGTACATCCGCTTGAATCGTTCGTTGAAGATCCACTTGGAAAAAATCAATGTGCAAGATTTTTCGAGTCACTGGATCAATTGAAACATCGCGAACTACTACCGGTCGCACTTCAGTTTCTCCTGAAATTTGCACCTCAATAAGATTATTTCGCCCATGCAGGTTTAATAAGTCTCGACCATCCACATACTGTAGTTGGAGTGACGCAGAATCAATTCCTCTTCCGTACAAATTAGCCGGTAAAATTCCTTCGTTGCGAAGGCGACTTACCTTCTTACCTAAAATTGACCTTGGATTAAGACTATATACGTTCGACATTTCTAACCTCATTACGAGCAGCTCTTTGACAGTTGACAGCTCCTTACGCTACTTAACTTCTCCTGTAAACACAACTCGTTTATGAGTTTTACGGAGATGACACCACACATTTCTCATGCGATACTTTGCCTCAACCGCAATTCAGGAGATACGCCACAATGCGTCCCATTCAAGAAATAATTGAAAAACTTGGCCTCAACTGGAGCGATATCGAACCCTATGGCCGCGACAAAGCCAAAATTCCTCTTGAATT
>CAVODE010000087.1:0-7138 GCA_963694535.1 Dehalococcoidia bacterium | reverse complement strand
CGAAATTATGGCGTGACATCAACTGAAACATTAGGTCTTAAAGTGGAGTTTGATGAACTTATTGAATGCCTAGCGACCAAACTCTGCAGCTATTTTGGTGTTCGCCGCTCGCCTCTTGAAACAGCGGGTCATTCATAAAGGATTGCTATGCGCTCAAATGCAGCCTCTCGCCCAGTCCATCAAAAAAAACCTGTCTGGTTCAAAGCCAAATTCCCAACTGGAGAACGATTCACTCTAGTGCGAAATCTAGTTCGGGAACACAATTTAAGTACCGTGTGTGAAGAGGCACATTGCCCAAATATTGGAGAATGTTTCAACTCAGGTACTGCGACTTTTATGATTTTAGGCGACACATGTACACGTGCCTGCCGGTACTGTGCTGTAAATTCAGGTCGCCCTGACTCCGTCGATCCACTCGAACCGGTAAGACTCAGTAAAGCAGTAAAAAAACTGGGCCTAGACTATGTCGTTCTCACGTCGGTTGATAGAGATGATCTGAGCGACGGCGGGGCATCGGTATTTGCTGCATGTATCCGCTCGATCAGACATCTAAATCCATCTTGCATGGTCGAAATACTGATTCCTGATTTCCAAGGAAACTTATCAGCCCTACATGAAGTTCTCAATGCGAAACCAGCTGTCTTAAACCACAATATAGAGACCGTTGAAAGGCTCTACCCCCAGTTAAGACCAAAAGGCAATTACTCCCTTGCCCTAAATCTATTTAGGCGGTCTAAACGGTACAACAAGACAATTCCGATAAAGAGCGGATTGATGGTTGGGATCGGTGAAACAATTCCTGAAATTTTTGAAACAATCAAAGATCTCAGGGATTCAGGAGTTGAATTACTAACAATTGGCCAATATTTACAGCCCACCCCAAAGCACGTGCCAATCTCTAGATTTGTCGCGCCGCAAGAATTTGAAAACTTCAAGAAATTTGGGTACGATATCGGGTTTCGTCACGTGGAGTCAGGACCACTGGTACGGTCTTCTTATCACGCAGCCAGTCAGGCACAAGCGGCATCAATGTTAAATCGTTAATCAATCTCAAGAAATTCATATTCGATTCAGTTAGTTTCATCAGAAATTCCATACGTTGCATGGGCAAGTTGCTTTAACCGGTGTTTGAATATTCACCTAGCGACACAGTGAACGAACGACAGAATACAATTTTAGAGTTGCGACACATGCTTACATGATTTAACAAATATGGATGAAGCCGGACCGTGTAAAAGAAAGAATCAACTATGAGCTGGGACCAGATTGCAATTGTTGCACAGATATGTACTGGAGGAGCAACGCTTATAGTTGCGCTATTTTTGGCAGCTCAGATACGGCTGCAAATGAAAGCTCTGGATCGAGCTCATGAGGATGCGGAGCGAGAACTTCTCTTTTCTTCCCGCGAGATGGCTCAGTCTCTGTTAACCGCCCGGAACACGAATGATTCATTGTTTAACGCAGTGAATAAAGGTTTTACAGGGATGGACAATCTCAAGAACTCCGATGAAAGACTTCGATATTTCACATACATGAGATCCATTTACCAATGGCTCATTACAGATTGGCGGCTTGGTCGACATAAAAAAAATTATGACGATTTTTTAGATGATGTACGAAATATTCTGGCGCCGGTTGGTGGACGAGACTATTACAGGCAGTATGGACGTGACCGCTTCAAGCTCGTATCTGACGAGCTTGCCGTCATCGCAGACCAAATTTACGAGGAACTTCGAGATTCAACCGTATTCTCGAATGTTAACGAGAATGTAACGCCAAAAGAACTGAACTGAACTGTTCGACTTGTTGACTGTGATATCTTACTGGAACGAAATTAGATTTGGGTAATCACCTTATATGACAAAAGCGCTACCTACGTTTTCACTTCCACCGGTTGGTGCAGAGCGTGAACAAAATGCATATTCATTTCCCTCAGGTAAACAAACTCTGATTTGCTTCGTGAAAGAGGATTGCCCTACCACAAGAACGTCAATGCCACTTCTTCAGCAAGCTCAGGACATTTTTGGTCAAAATATTGATGTTGTGGCGTTAGCGCAAAATGGCGAGGACGATTTGGTACTGGTTCAGGAATATGGCCTCACTGTTCCCTTCTTGGATGATTCCACACTTAACACCTCGTACGCCTATGAAATTGATACAGTCCCTAGCGTTTTCTTAGCTACTGAGGATGGAAATGTCACCCAGCAATTTATTGGTTTTGGACGGGACGATTGGAAGGATTTATTTCAATCTCTTGCCAATCAGCATGACGTAACGCTCCCGGAAATTGACTGGTCATCGTTTCCTGAATTACTTCCTGGATGCGGTTCCAAGTCGATGGAGCCTGGCATCTTTGAGCGCCTGAAGGCTGAGTCAGAAGGATCTCCACTTCGTGGACGACGGGTAGAAATAGGTGTCAATGACGATATCCATGAGTTTTTGTACGAACAAGGATTAACAGATGGGCTACCCGTGATTCCTCCAACTCCGGAACGAGTAATCCGTATGCTGGAAGGAACTACACGAAATGCACAAGAGGTTGTGGCAATCGTACCTCCTAACTTGGCGCCGGTAACCGTAGAAAAAATTGCAGTGAACTCCGTTATGGCAGGATGTAGGCCTGAATATCTCCCAGTGGTGATAACCGCCGTCGAAGCAGTGTGTACTGATCAATTTGGAATGCATGGTGTGGGCGCAACCACGATGGGTGCAACTCCTGTAATAGTCGTGAATGGGCCAATTCGGCATGAAATAGGAATGAATATGGGTTTGCAAGCACTCGGCCCGGGAAACAGGGCTAACGCTGCTATAGGGAGAGCTCTGAAGCTTGTTCTGAGAAACGTCGGAGGCCAGATACCAGGTGAAACTGAGCGCACGACCATGGGTTCTCCGTTGAAATTTACGATGTGCTTTGCAGAATGGGAAGAAATAAGTCCGTGGGAACCCCTTCATGTTGAACGAGGATTTGATGAAAACGACTCTGTGCTAACGGTCTTTGCAATGACCGGACTTGGACAAGTCATAGATCAAACCTCTCGAACTGCTCGATCTGTCGTGGGATCAGTAGGCTTAAAAGCAGAAGGACTACATCATCCCAAATACCACGATTATCCTGATGCGCTTTTTGCCCTCTGCCCCGAGCATGTAGCGACAATCGCGCGAGATGGGTGGTCTAAGGATCAGGTCAGGGATCGCATACAAGAGATAACTAGCCGTCCCGTCAAAGAGCTTTTATCAACAGAAGATGTCACCGTCGGTATTGATCCAAAATTACTAGAAGGCGCACCCGACGAAGAATTAAATCGGTTGGTGCCAAAATTCGCAAGTAAGTCAAATATTCATATTGTTGTAGCCGGAAGCCAAGCCGGTAAGTTTTCTGCTATATTCGAGGGGTTCTCTAACCGAATTGGACTCGACTCAACTGTGACGAGCAAAAAAATCGAGAAATAGAACATCTGTGAGAGGTAGTTTAAATATGGTCGCAACATCAAACCCAGTAGTCATAATTGATCCGACAGACGAGCGTGAACCGATAAAACGGAGTCTCGCGAAACGGCCCGAGCATATATCTGGCACGCTAGGGCTCCTCGATATATCAAAACCCCGAGGTGATAAATTTATTGACCGTCTCGAGCAATTAATAAACGAGCAGATGCCGGCAGTCACCGTCAAGCGTTACATGAAACCAACCGTGTCAAAGCCGGCCCCGCACGATCTCAGGCAGCAGATTATGAACGAGTGCAATTTTGTAATCGAGGCGGTCGCTGACTGAGGAAGTTGTACAACGTGCAGTGTGCACGATGCAGTCTGGTTCGAAACCAACAACATGCCAGCAGTGTTTGTGGCAACTGATGAGTTCGTAGACGCTGCAGTAGCCCAATCCGCCTCACTAGGTCTATCTGATGTTCCTCGGGTTTACATCCCGCATCCAATGCAGGATCAAACTGATGAGGAAATGTGGGCAAAAGCCGACGAAGCTCTAGAGAAATTACTGGCAGCTTTAGTCGCGTGATCTTTACCTTCTAACCAAGGAGTAAGAATAAGTTAGGTCTTATCGACTTTTGCTTGCCTCTTGAAATAATTCTCGTGCGATACAAACAAGTGGGCTTGTTGTGTCGCCGGCTCGAAAGTCACCACACTGGCCACGTTGGTACCCCAGTTCCGAATTAGCGAGAACCGATACAGCGATATCCAGATCTGGCGAGTAATAAAGGATGGAACCGCCGCCACCACCACCACCTGGATGACCGTACGTCACAAATACTGACCCATCAGTCAACTTATATTCTCGCTGTGAGGAATGAAATCCATAGCGTTGTGGTGCACCACCAAATTGAACAACTTCACCACTAAAGGAGTTAACGAGAAGTGAACGGCTCTCTGATGAGATTGCTCTGCCTTTGGGACTATATAATTCATAGGCCCATCTAGCCATGTCCTCGGCAGTTGAGACCATCCCCGCCGCCGCCCAGGCCAATCGAGCATCTTGCTCCCAAAAGTCATAAGACATCTCAGCTGACAGTCCGGCTGGCCTATTTAAAGTAAGATCACCCCATTTGTCGGCACCTCCATACTTGGAATAGTCAGCATGGGGGTGTGCTATATTATCGGGAATTTTTATTATTGGCTTTAGGCCAGCCTCAACCGATATCGGTGCCAGAAGAATAGTTTGATATAACTGGTTCAGATCAGTTTGCATCTGGTACTGTGCTATCAGACCCAAAATAACAGAACTGTTGTCAGAATATATAAACTTACCTGGTTCTGAAGCCGGAACAGTTGTAATTCCAAGGGTATCGGAAGGATGCCAGTTTGGCATCCTCACAACGTAGTTCAGTACAGAATCATAATTTTTCTTTTCTCGCTGGTTTAGACCTCCTGTCATCGACAGAAGCTCTCTGACAGTCACGTCAGGAAATACACTTGATTCAAGTTTTTCATAACCAGTATGTCCATTCAAAAGGGTGCGTACTTTGTCGTCAAAGCCGTAATGACCTTGGTCAATTAGGGTAAGTGTGAGTGCTGAAATAAATGTTTTCGAGCTGCTCATCACTCCAAGTGGGGTGGTTTTAGTCATTGGAATTGCCTCACGAGCGTAACCAGCTGTGCCCGACCACAAAAGATTGCCGTCAAATATAGATACCGAAACTCCCATTCTTTTATCTACTGAATAGAAATGCTTATCCACAATCTTTTCGAACTCTGAAATCGTGGATGCAGAAAATCCTGAGAAACCTAGTGGCATAGTGAACTCTGGCGGATCCGTTTTTTTCACGTCAATCACCGACGCCGTAGGGATTTCAGCAGACTTGATATCGTTCGACGAAGAATCTTGAGTCGTTTTTGTGGCTGCTTGTGTCGCTGCTTGTGTCGCCGCTTGTGTCGCTACTTGCGTCGCTACTTGTGTCGCTACTTGTGTCGCTACTTGTGTCGCTGCTTGTGTCGCCGCTTGTGTCGCCGCTTGTGTCGCCGCTTGTGTCGCCGCTTGTGTCGCTGCTGGTGTCGTCGACGAAATTAAACCTTCAGATTCTGTCGCACCCCCACCACAAGAAACAATTAAGAGTATAGACATCATCAAGAAGAATATTTTTTTCATCCGGTGACGGTAGCACCATAAGGACTTCTGGATATACCCAAATCTCGAGGCGATAAATTTATTGACCGTCTCGAGTAATTAATAAACGAACAGATGTCGGCAGTGTTTGTGGCAACTGATAAGTTCGTAGACTCTGCAGCAGTGCAATCCATCTCACTAGGTCTATCTGAGGTTCCTCAGGTTTGATCCTGCATTGGATGCGGGATCAAACCCGAGGAAATGTGGGCAAAAGCCGAGGAAGTTTTAGACAAGTTACTCGCGACCCTAGTCGCGTAGTGACTGTATCGATCTCTCGATAGAGACCTCGATGCCTAAGAGCTTCCGAAAAATTTGTTGTTAACGAGTTGGCGTAGTTTTTCCATCAACCTCATAGATCTTGGTGTAACGACAGCCTGGTGCGATCATCGATGCCTCATCATAAAATGATGAGTCACCACTCCAAAGCTCATAGCTCGCCATAACTTCATTAACCGCGGCCCGCACTTTCACTTTTATGTCTGACTTTAGATAATTGGTGGGACAATAATTCATGAAGTTTCGTTGATTTCCTTCAATCACGTATTCCCCAATTGTGAGCTCTGTACGACCAAATGGGTCGGAGCCGTATGCACCTTCGTAATTACCTACATAACCCAGGAGATCCCCTGCAGTCACCTGTGATCCTGATACCAGTGGGACACCATTAACAGTGAGTTGATCATCACATACTGCTGAGTCTGACCGGTCACACGTTATTGCTACGACATGATCAATCACCACGGCCCAATCGCTTCCGCGCCAGGGTTTGATATTAAGTTCCCAATCATCTTGCTTGTATGAGGCGGTTGGCTGCCAAGTTATCATGTCGATTACTCCAGTAATTGGGAAATATACTTTGGTGCTTCTTGGCACTTTATATTCGAAAGTCGGATTATCATATTCGGTCGGGGTTCCGGCAGAGTGCACTCGTCCAAATTCGTCAAAAAATGGATGAGGAAAACCACTAAAAAATTCGAAATCGCCTGATGTTCGGGTCGTGGAATCATACGGACCAAAGTTCAATATCAATAAATTCTCTAACTCGGGTGGGTCATTTGTTTCCATCGAACCCATCGAACCCATCGAACCCATCGAACCTTGCATCTTGGATGGATCCATTGAACCTTGCATCTTTGATGGGTCCATTGAACCCTGCGAGCTTCCGGTCACCTGTGTTGCCACCTGCGTTGCAGCTTGTGTCGCTACCTGTGTCGCTACCTGCGTTGCAGCTTGTGTCGCTACCTGTGTCGCTACCTGTGTCGCTACCTGTGTCGCTACCTGTGTCGCTACCTGTGTCGCTACCTGTGTCGCTACCTGTGTCGCTACCTGTGTCGCTACTTGTGTCGCTGCTTGTGTCGCCGTTTGTGTCGCTGCTTGGGTCGCCGCTTGGGTCGCTGATTGGGTCGCTGCTTGTGTCGCTGCTGGTGTCGTCGACGAAATTAAACCTTCAGATTCTGTCGCACCCCCACCACAAGAAACAATTAAGAGTATAGACATCATCAAGAAGAATATTTTTTTCATCCG
>CAVODE010000086.1:0-7157 GCA_963694535.1 Dehalococcoidia bacterium | reverse complement strand
ACCACACATTTCACCTCTGGAATCAGTAGCATCAATTACCAATATACCCGCAAGTGGACCAATCTCCGGCGTCTCTGATTTCGACATGTGTAGACCTCCAACAGTTGTTGCTGCTAAATCATAAAGCCAAATAACTTATTTAGGAGCTACTCGCCCGATGGATGGACTCTGCACCGCTTCATCCTTGTGTCACAACTCTTGTGAGTCGGACCGGACGACTTGCTATCAATTCACCAAGACGGGTTAACCGTGTGTTTTTGCCGATGTCGTCTGTATGAAAAAGAGAGCTAATTCTTCTAAGCTCCCTGCAAAGCGCGAAAATCTGAGGGCGCTAAAGCCACAGTCACATGTCCGGCTCGGTTGGTGGTGATCAAAGATACCTCAGTCGCATCAATGACAGTCACCTTAAGCGATAGTTAGGTCGGCTGTACAAGTGAAAACTTTTGTTATGCTTGCAATTGATTGATATGACAGATTAAGGACTAACTATGCTCGAGCGAGACGATTGGCTGAAACCATTTTCTGAGGCAGTCATCGAACCGGATCTACCGATTATTGATCCACATCATCATCTGTGGGATCGACTTGGTGGCACACGGTATCTTCTGGATGAGCTGTTATTGGACACGACGGGCCACAACGTGCGCCAGACTGTTTTTGTCGAATGTAATTCGATGTATCGTGCGGACGCGACTGAACCCTTGAAATGCGTGGGCGAGACAGAATTTGTTCGAGGGATTGCGGCCCAGAGTAATCATGGGCAGTACGGTGATATGCGAGTAGGAACTGGAATAGTGGGTGCTGCAAACTTATTGCTCGGGGCAGACGTACAAGAAGTACTTGAAGCCCATCTCGCTGCTAGCCCAGCGACGTTTAGAGGTATTCGTTACAAAACCGCATGGGCCGACGAGACTGTGGGTTTGATTCCAGGAGGCACCAAGCAGGAGGGCCTCATGAATACTCGTGAATTTGCAGAAGGATTTGCGATGCTCGGTCGCTATGATCTGAGTTTCGATGCGTGGCTGCTCCACCCGCAATTAGAGGAACTCGCTGCACTCGCAGGAAAATTTCCGGACACAACAATTATTCTCAATCACCTTGGTGGCCCGATCGGCATGGGACGATATTCGGAGAATCGAGCAGACGTGTTTGATGAATGGAGGCGTGGGCTTGCTTCAGTTGCAAGCCATGAAAATGTGGTGCTTAAGGTTGGTGGTATTCAGATGCCTATTAACGGTTTCGGTTGGCATGAGAAAAATACCCCCCCCACGTCGGATGATTTAGTTGATGCCAACAGTGATTGGTATTTAACAGCTATTGAGTTATTTGGGCCAGATCGATGTATGTTTGAAAGTAATTTTCCAGTCGAGCGCCAGTCGTGCTCTTACACGGCACTTTGGAATCAATTCAAGAAATTATCTGGAAGCTTCAGCTCTACTGAACGAGCGGCGTTGATGCACGATACGGCTATGCGGGTTTACAGACTTGATACGATGTAGCGTAGGGGTGGCACGTGATGGTAGTAGTTAATACGCACTTCGGTGATTTACGTGGAGAGTTACTAGACGGTGTAAGTATTTTTCGGGGTATCCCATTCGCAACACCTCCGGTTGGTGAATTGAGATGGAGGGCGCCCAAACCACCTATCGCTCGGTCCGAAGTGGGAGATGCAACAAGATTTGGTTCTCCTGCGCCACAGTTGGAAAGCCCGATTCAAGTTGCATCTGCTTATAACGGTATGTGGCGTGCACTTGAAGGTATGTCTGAAGATTGTCTAACACTCAATATATGGAGCTCGGACCTTTCGAGTAGTCAGTTGCCAGTAATGGTCTGGATTCATGGTGGTGCCTTCAATACGGGGGCGGGAAGCCAAACAATGTACGAGGGGAGCCACCTCGCCAAGAACAATGATGTAGTCGTGGTGACAATTAATTATCGCTTGGGACCTTTTGGATACTTCAACCACGACCAGTTTGATTACAACGTTGGCACCTTGGATCAAGTAGCTGCTTTGAAGTGGATTCAAACTGAAATTGCGGCGTTTGGCGGAGACCCAGACAACGTAACGATTTTTGGAGAATCAGCTGGAGGGAAAAGTGTTGAAATACTACTATCTATACCCTCCGCCAAGGGACTGTTTCATAAGGCAATTATCCAAAGTACGTACGATCCTCCGATGGAAGTGTCGCGTGGAGTAGACAAGACTAAAGAGCTAGTTACTTATTTGGATCGTGGGTCAAGTGATAGTGAATTACTTAATTCGACCACAGACGAGCTACTTAAAGCGCAGGAGAATTTGTATTTTCTAGGTTTAACCGAAGGAGATCAGAGAGGTGTAGTAAACCCCGTTATCGATGGCACGGTATTGCTGGACTATCCCCGATCGGTGATCTCTAACGGCATGTCCTCCGATATTCCAGTTATGATTGGAACCACACTCGACGAGACCAAGTTATTCTCTTTGTTTACGTTGATTGATAGCCCGGAGGCGACCTTTGATAACCTCTTGCAGCATTTAGAAACAGGCATTTCTGACACGATGCGAGACGTACTACTACGGGCCGTGGATCATTACCGGTCGTTAGATACATCTAGCGAAAACTTGATTAATGCAGAAGATGTGAAGCAGGCAATTCGAACGGATATGACCTTTCGGCAGCCCTCGATCCGACTAGCCGAAGCGCATGCGAACAGTAATGCAAACACGTACATGTATATTTTTGCTTGGAAATCGCACTTACTACCTCAGATTGGGGCCTGTCATGGTCTTGAGATTCCGTTTATCTTTGGAAATTTTGATTGCCCAATTGGTGAACTTGCCGGAATTTTGCGTGAACCGGATAATTTACTGTCTGAGATGCAAACAGCGTGGGCTAATTTCGCGCGAACCGGCGAGCCGAACGCAGCAGGGAAAATTAAGTGGCCAGCATATGAATTAGATGACCGTTTTACGATGATTTTTGACGAGACAAGTAGTGTTGTTTCGGATCCATATGGTAAGACACGACGGTTCTGGGCTGAACAATACGAATCATGAAGTTATCTTTATGCCATACTGCAAGCCGTGGTTGTGGTAATTTGAATTTCTAAATAGTTACTCACTGGAGAACGAATACTTTTACATGTGACACATAGACATAACTACAAAACCTGCCCATTATCGGATGACGATCCGGCTATAACAGTTGAACTTCTCAGTGAAATAATGTCAGGTACGGAAAGTGTGAAGGTGATTGGCACGTGGATGAACGGTCCAGCTCACGAAGGATATATGGTTGTTGAAGCTGAAAGTTTTGGGGACGTGCATCGACTTTTGGCAGCTATCGCCGCACGTGGAGAGATCATTACTGTCGCTGTAACCGATTTCCATTCGGTGGCAGAGCTGACAAAACAACTCACCAAAGTTGCCCAGAGTACTTGTTTGACTTTTGCCGAGTAGAAAATTCACGGCAACTTGACGTCTTCAACGAATTCAATAAAGGTGCTCTCGTAGAGATTTATTCGGATCTACGCCCAGAATTACTGAAAACCTCGACCAAGATCAAAAAAATGATTGACCCACTTCTGAGTATTTTTGTGATTGTTCCCCGTTTTTTCAGAGATCTTTAAATTACGCAAAATATTGTTGACTTGACAACTTAACTTAGTTTTGTTAGAAAATGGTTGGAATATTAAGTAAGTAAGAATTAGGAGTGATTTAAATGACAGTCTTATCAACGTTAGTGTTTAAACCAGCTAATGGTCGTATTGCCGATGCGATCGAGAATTTGAAAACAGTAGAACAGTTAGCTATTGATTCAGGAGCGACACGAGCAGGCTCTTCTCGCGTGTTAACAGGACCAGCAGTTGGAAATTTACAAATGAGAATGTTCACGGAGGACTTAGAGCATCTCGGAGAGGTATCTAACGCAATGTATGCCTCGGCTGCAATGGCTACCTTAAATAGTAATGACTCACCTCCATCAGAATTAATAAATCTGATACGCAGCGATATCACGCATCGAGCTGTAGAAACTTCTACAGCTGACGGTATAACTGTTGGTAGTGTTGTCGGTCTTCAAGTGCATCCTGGAATGGGCGAGGTGCTGCATGCACGTCTGGTTGATATGGCAGATGCATGGGTGCAGGTTGGGGCCGCTCAATCTATGGTGACAGCGTCGATATCTGGCCCTCCGGGACCCGCGATGTTTCTGACAACCTTTTTCAAAAACTACGCGGACCTAAGTAAAGCAACCATCGATATCAGGTCTACGAAGCCTATGCAGGCAATTCGAAGCTCGACTAGTACCTCTGGTACAATTATGGCAAATTTTCACATGAGCAGACTCTAGATTATTGTTATAAAGGTCGTGTTTTTTAGGTATTAAATCCATGTGAAGTTGCACGTCGATGGGTCGTTATTAGATAGGTGTTCACCTTAATCGGTAAGTACCTGTCTAGTAGCACATGACATTGCTGATAGTTCAAAGTGAGATGCATATGGGTAGTAAAGATGAAAGATCACATAAGAAACCTGACAGGGAGATTGAACGGGCACGTAAGATTCGTGAACTCAATCCTCATATTGACTCCGAATGGCATGAAGTACATTTCCCGAAAGAATTAGATGATATTGATTCAGTCATAGATTCTTGTGAGGCGTTTGTTGAACTCGTTACGAAATTCGGTAACTGCGACAATATGAATAGTCAAAATATACAATAAAATATATTGCCAAACAACCCACGTATCACTAACTTTTTAACTTAATATGTTACTAACTACCAAATGGATTAATAACGAATTCACACATGTATTGGGGCTAACTGATACACATAAAGTGATCAATATTCGACAAGACACACTCGGTGATGGTTATGCGGCATCAACTCACAGGATCTCATTAAAGTACAGTAACGAAAACGAAAATGACATTCACTCTATGGTGATGAAAAGCCCTATTACGAATAGCTCTATCCTCAAAACGGCGCAAATTAATGGAATTTATGAGCGTGAGGTCGAGTTTTATCGAACCATGTCACAGACAGGGACTTGGACGAACATTCCACACTGTTACTACGCTGATTTTGACGCAGAGTCAGGTGATTTTCTGCTAATACTTGAGGATTTAAGCTGTCGTATTCCCGGAAATCATCATACAAGTCGTTCGTTGCATGAGATTAAGGATGTTTTTAGGGCGTACGGGAGACTTCATCATAGATTTTCTTCTCTTCCTGAGCTTCGAAATGGTATTTTCTTGGCAAAACCAGGGAATGGTAAATTTATTCGGCGCCAGATGCAACAATTGCTGGACGCTATGGCAATAAAATTGGAACCGTACATGGGAGGAGGAACTCGTCAGCGAATTCTTAGTCAGTTGAGTCACTTTGAAAAACTTTACGAGTATTCAAAGCAGGCACGACATTCAACGCTTACACATGGTGATGCTCACCAAGCAAATGTTATGTTTGGGGAAAATGGTGAGGAACCGGTTATTTTAGACTGGCAGTTAGCTCGCTTTGGTATTGGTATGGAGGATATAGCGCGCTTTTTACTTTTGAGTACGGAACCTGAATTTCGTAGAGAGCATACGGACGAGCTAGTTAGGGTCTATGCGGATGAGCTTAGTGCAATCGGTTCTGAGCTGACATTTACCGAATGCCACACGGATTATCTTCCGATGCTAGCTTTGCAGGCGTGCATGTCACTGTTAGCGATTGGTGCTGCTGACTTCATGCAATCAGAGGAGCAACAGCAAACTGGTGTGAAGTTATGTACACGATTGGCAACTGTAATTGATGAGTTGGAGACCGAAGCCACAAAGTTATCCATTTGGACGTAGAATGCGAAGTTGAGACCTTCATATTGGCAATTCAAGGAGATTCTTATGCCCTTTGCTCAGAACCCCGATGGTACAAATATTCACTATGAGTTGATAGGCGAAGGCCCTCCGTTGGTATTGCAGCACGGTTTGCTTTCGGACCTCAACACGTGGAAGAGTCGCGGATATGTGGATGCCCTGCAGGACTCTTTTCAATTAATCCTCATCGACTCACGGGGGCACGGAGAGAGCGATAAACCGGATGAGTCAGAGGCTTATGAGCTTCGGACACGCGTTACGGACCTGGCGACTGTTCTTAATGTGTTAGAGATTAACAAGGCGCACTATATGGGATATTCCATGGGCGGTTGGATGGGATATGGGATAGCCATCTACATGCCACAGCGCTTTAAATCACTGATAATTGGCGGATTCGGCCCGTTTCGTGCTGGTCGATTTGATGGCCCATTGACCGAAGACCAGCGAAAGGCTCGCTGGGAGGAATTTAGAGATAGAACGATATCAGATCCAGACAGGGCTAGAGCATTGAAAGAGTTTCCGTGGGCCATGAAGCATTGCAGAAATGCGTTGGATACCTGGAGAGGTGCGCGCCAAGCTCTAAAGACCGGAGATCTGCCGCTTTTACTGTTCTCAGGGACAGAGGAGCCGAACTCATCACCAATTGACATGCCGGAGGTACTTAAATTTAGACCAGATGCGGAATTCTTCAGTGTTGAAGGTACTAACCATATTGAGACGATTGAAGCCGTTGACACCGTCGCTCCACGTGTTTTGAAATTCCTAGAAAAAGTTGAAGGCAACTAAGCGAGTCACGTGGCGATAAAATACCGCTGTATCGATATGGAAGAACGCAGTATGATGATCTACGCGGCCCCATCGTCTAGGGGTTAGGACGCGAGCCTCTCACGCTCGAAACCCGGGTTCGATTCCCGGTGGGGTCACCACCACTTGCCGCAATGCCTTACTGGTCAAGAATCGGGCAAAAACCGCCACCAAAAGTGCCACTTTTTTTCTCCTCGCAACAGCTCTAAATAGCTACCATTTAACAGGAGTCAACTTAGATGCATCCATATTATTCGCCACTGGCGCTGTTTAGTCCTAGAAAGTACTCCCCGATTTTAGGATCATGAAGGATATTTTGAGCACTACCGGAATATGCGACTTTCCCACTAGAAAAGATATATCCACGATCTGATCTTGCAAGTGATAGCCTGGCGTTTTGCTCCACTACAAGAACTGAAATTCCGTCATTTCGAAGCGTATCAATATTGGCAAGAATCTCCTGTTGATATCTAGGAGAAAGAGCTGCAGTAGGTTCATCTAGCATCAGGAAACT
>CAVODE010000085.1:0-7163 GCA_963694535.1 Dehalococcoidia bacterium | reverse complement strand
TTCGCCTTCACGAAATAACACATCTTCACCTGCTAAAAGTCCCTTCACCTGCGAACAGTACTCCGAAAATTCATTCATCTTCAAGGCTGGTAGCCCCATCGTGTTTCTCCCTGTATAGCCTGTGCCAAGGCCAATAATTACTCTGCCTGGTGCAAGTTTATTGATAGAAGCCGCGGCTGCAGCTGTCACTGGAGATAACCTATTACTGGGTATCGCCACGAGAGTCCCAAGCTTTATACGGGAAGTATTATGGGCAGCCAAAGCCATTGTGGCCCAAACATCTGAGTAAATCAGTTGAGAATCATAAAACCAGGCGTGAGTGAACCCAGCCTCTTCGGCAGCTACGACCTCCTTCCAGCTTTCAATATATGAAGGAATCCCAATTCCATAGTCCATTATGAATCTCCTCAAAAAAAATGGCGCTCGAATTACGCTAATAAATTCAAGCAGCATACGACTTTTCATGCTATTAATCGAATCATAACGTAGTAAGCAATTTCATCAAGCTATGAATTCTTGTTGAAAAGAATCCATATATGTCTGAAATGGAGCTGATTGTGCTGACAGGGTTTGAAAATCTAGATAGATTTCTATCGGTACCTCCCGAAAAGACAGCCCTTACGGGGAAATTATTGCTGGCGAGTTCGTTTATGAACGATTCTATGTTCGCTGGAAGTGTGGTGCTTATCTCTGCCCACTCTAAAGACGCAGGAGCAATTGGCTTCATCATCAACCAGCCAACAAGTGAAATCTCTTCCGATGCTTATACTCAATGGCTTTCATACGTTACAAGCCCATCCAACATTTTCAGGGGTGGCCCAGTTGAGCACGACGTAATCATGGGGCTGGGTCATACCACTAATGAATTGACCAGTAATCCAGGGTTCTACCAATTAGAAAATAATTTAGTCGTCTTAGATTTGGAAGCATCGTCGGTGGATGACACAAAAGCGCTACATCATCTCAGGCTATTTAAAGGTTATTCAGGCTGGACACCAGGGCAATTAGAAGCCGAAATTCAAGCTGAGGGCTGGTTGATAACTGAAGCAAAAACATCGGATCCATTCGCACTCAGACCAGAAAATCTGTATGAAAAAGTAATTCGGAGACAACTCGGCGGCCTTACTGAATATTATCCAACCGAAACCTTGTCTTTAAACTAAAGATTACTCAACGCCTATTTTACTAAAAAACAGCTATGATTCTTAAAAATTAGGGAGTTTAAAATGGGTGAAATGATTACATATCCCGCAAATGGGAATAACGGAACCGGATATCTTGCTCGGCCTTCAGGACAAGGTAATGGAAAAGCTGTGATAGTCATTCAAGAGTGGAATGGACTAAATGACCACATCAAAGACATCGCAGATCGGTTTGCAAACGAGGGCTATATCGCATTAGCTCCAGATCATTATCACGGAATAATTGCTGATGAGCCTGACGAAGCTGGCAAACTTTTTATGGCATTAAATATCGCTGAAACCGAAAAGGAACTTCGGGGAGGTATCGATATGCTCTTTGGCGAAACTAATTCACCAGTTGGTGTGACTGGGTTCTGCATGGGCGGAGCGTTAGCCCTATTCGCAGCTTGCCAAAACTCAAACAAAGTAGGAGCCTGTGTTGATTTTTATGGAATACATCCCAACGTCGAGTACGACTGGGATAACCTCGTCGCCCCCGTGCTGGGTATTTGGGCGGAACATGACGATATGGTAAACCCCCAACTAAATGGATTTGCTCAGTCGCTAGCAGACCGACAGCACAATTTTCACTTCATCACTTATCCGGATACATCGCACGGTTTTTTTAATGACACAAACACATCAGGGCACAATCAGGATGCTGCTACTGACGCTTGGGGACTCACACTCAATTGGTTTGGAGATCACCTTTAGGCACTCAGTTAGTTTCCTTTTAATCATTTGTCCGAGCTCCGAACTCCTGCAATACTTACTGCAGTAGGTCCAGTAACGAAATGGAGCAAAATGAATTCGGATTCCAGACGAGCGATATATTTCTTGATAATCGCAGCAGCAGTCGCTGCCATAGGACCGTTCACACGATTCATAGCGCCAGAAGTAGGACTCCATCTGGGAACGATTACTGAATCAATACTCTATGGTCTAGCAATACTAGGAGCAGCCTTTCTTTTGTCATGGACAACTGAGGCAGCGGAAGTTGATATTTCCAAGGGACTTGCTGTTGCAGTTCTTGCATTCATAGCCGTACTCCCAGAATATGCCGTAGACGCCTCAATTACTTGGCGAGCAGCCAAAGATCCTGAAATAATATCTCTGGCAGTCGCAAATATGACGGGTGCAAATAGAATACTCATCGGTCTCGCTTTGCCAATGATTTTCTTCATCTTCTGGCGTTCACTGAGGAATAAGAAAAGTTCCACTGAATCAAAAGCTAGCGATGCGTCGACTCCGATTACAATTTTAAAAATGCCGCGATCCACGTCAGTCGAGCTTATTTTGCTTCTTGCGGCGGTTCTTTACTCTTTTATCTTGCCACTTAAGGGCGGTATCACAATTATTGATACAGCCATCTTGTTTAGTATTTTCGGGGGATATCTTTATCTCATTGGTCGCCAAACATCTGAATCGCCCGATCTCATGGGGCCAGCTCTTCTGATCGGCACATTGCCAACTAACAAACGTCGACTATCTCTCGTACTTCTGTTTCTATTTTCTGCCGGAATAGTATTCACAGCCGCAGATCCGTTCGCTCAAGGTCTGGAGCATACAGGTGAGGAACTGGGTATTGATAAGTTCCTGCTTCTGCAATTTGTAGCACCATTAGCCTCAGAATCACCAGAATTCTTGGTGTGCGGAATACTAGCCTTTCGCGGTCATGCGTCGTTAGCTATGGCTGCTCTGATCTCATCAAAATTGAATCAATGGACACTGCTCCTTGGAAGCTTACCCCTTGTCTTCAGCGCATCAAGTGGAGAAATTGCAACCTTACCATTGCAGGATCGACAGCAGCTGGAAATTTTCCTAACTGCTGCCCAGGGCTTGTTTGCGGTGGCACTTTTCATGAACCTTAAGGTGGATATGAAGGCAACTTTGTCATTAGTAATTTTATTCCTCATCCAAGCGGTACTTCCTTACGATGAAATTAGACTCGCAATCGGTATACTTTATATCTTGCTAACATTCGTATTGATTTATAGTCGAAGAAATGCGATTAAATTACGGTTTAAGGATTTCTGGCAGGAGTTTAGAACCCCAAATTCAATAACCGAATCCGACTAGTCACCCAAGCCAGCGTACGTAACTATAACGAGCACTAAAGAAAATTAGAGGTATATAAGTGGCTAACCAAAGTCAAATTGAAGATCTTGATTTCCTGCGCGGCTACTGGGAAACAACATTGTGGAAGCCTCAAGTTGTAGCTGACAATGTGCTAACAGGTATATACCTTGCAGACGCCTCGTACAGAGCTGCCCTTGCCACATTGATGCTTCAAGAATGCGCTGAGGCCGCGCGGAGATTATCTGCCGTATTCCTGGCTCTACAAAACTCTCGAGACGATCTAGCAACTCTTCTGAAGCAAACCTTGCCAACCGCGAACGACTGGAAAAATATGATAAATATTGTCGAAGCACAGGCATCACCTGAGGAATTACTTGAAATAATTGGACTGGAGAATGGGCCACTAAAAACTGCTGAAGAATTTCTAAATACCCGTGAGCTACTAAGGTATGCAGTTCCCATTTCACTCTATGAGCGAGGGCCGCCAACGGTAATAAACGATAAAATCGCCGCCAACGAATCAATGCTTAAACTTTATAATTCTGATTTAGTCGGCAATCCTGTGACGGCAACAATACCCTTGGAAGAAGAGCAAGTCGTTGCACTTGGAGATGCAACTGGTGATTTCGTCACATGGGCTCGAGACCTTTTAGGTACGTATATAGACCGAAAAGAATCATAAATATTGCTTGAATCAGAGCCTTAGAGTGGAAATTGTGATTCCAGCGGCTACCGAAACATTGAGGGAAGAAACGAAATCATTGCCACTTGGTATGTTAACCATCAAATCACAAGCATTCCGAGTGAGGCGACGAAGTCCTTTCTCCTCATTACCCACCAGAATCATCCACGGTCGATCAGGTTTAAGGGATTCAAGATTATCCTCGGCGTCTTCAGCCGTTCCTACTATCCAAACTCCCATCGATCGAATCTCTGATAATGCCTTGGAAAGATTCGGTGGCTGGCTGATTTGTAAAAGTTCTAATCCACCAGCTGCAACATCATGAGATATCGAGGTTATTGGAGCCGTTCGATCACGAGTTAAAACAATTCCACGAATACCGAAGAATTGAGCGGTCCTAGCAATAGCACCAATGTTTCTAGAGTCTTGGACGCCATCGAGACCAAGCCAAATATCACCCACTTGAGGGTCAGAGAACATTTCGGTGACTGATATCGGTTCCCTAACTTTGACTTCTGCTTCTCCAACGTAGGATCGAGCCTGGGAACTCTGTGGATCTGCTCCTCCTACCTCAATTGATATTCCGGCCTCTTCAGCAGCCTGTATAACCTCAAGCCATGAACCCGAATGATCACTCCGTCGAGCAATTCGAATTTCTGTAAAGTCTTCGGGGCGCACAGCCAAAGCTGCCAGAATCGTATGTGGATTTCGCAATTTTAGGTTCACTGATCGATCTTCACCCGATCTCTCATTATTATTTCGAGATCGACCTCTTCGGTCGCTAGATCTATTACTACTGAGGGATCTCAAGATTCCAGCACCTATTCCTGCTCTATTGGTGGCAGTTGAAAGATTGCACGAGCAGAACTAAGTTTCTCAATTTGCTCATCAGATAGTCCGATTTCGCCTAGGATAGCCTCCGTATGCTGGCCTATCAGTGGTGCACCTTGTGTTGCCTCGCTCTGAATCTCAGAAAAAAACAAAGGTGAATTCACCGCTCTAATAGATCCTTTAATCGGATCAGGGACCTCAGCTATCATTCGTCGGTCCTGGAAGTGAGGATGTGAAGTAGCCTCATGAGCTGTCAGCGTTATCCCGTACGGAGCACCGTGGGCGTCCATTCGTCTCGCCAAATCCTTACTCGATAAATTAGCGACCCAAGTCCCAACCAAAGCATCAGTCGACTTTGATGAGTCGGGCATTTGCGTATTTGGTTCACCTATCGCTTGGGTAATTCTGTCCCAATTCCTAGAATTACCAATGTTAATGGAAATCATCTTGCCATCTTGGGATTTATAAAGTGGATGGCGAAATGACTTGAATTCGTCCTCCGCTGCACCATTCAAAATCGGTTCCATCACTGAATTTAGCATCTGAAACTGAGAATCCATCAGGCTTATATCAACAATCTGACCAGAACCAGTTTTTTCTCGAGCATACAGCGCTGCTAGTATTCCCGAAAATGCGTTCGACCCTGTTACTAAATCCGCCACGGTAACTCCTGGGGCAAACACTTCATCCACAGAAGCTGACTCTTTCTGTACCCAGAGCCATCCTGACTCGGCATGGGCTGTTGCGCCGAACGCCCGTCGGGAAGAATTTTGTCCAAATCCAGAAAGTCCCGCATATATTAATCGTGGATTTATCCTGAGACATGCATCTGGACCATATCCCAAGCTTTTCATAACACCAGGCTTAAAGTTCTCCACGACGACATCAGCACGCAATAACAGACGATTGATTACATCCTCTGAGCCCACATTTTTAAGATCTATTGAAAGAGAACGTTTACCAAGGTTATTAGAAATACCCCCTGCTGAACGCAATCTACCAGCGTCTTCCACACTAATGGTAGATTCATGCTTAATAAGTCCCTCTGGAAGCGCCTCAATCTTGATCACTTGTGCCCCAAGATCGGCTAGCATTCTGGTGCAATAAGGACCAGCAACCACTCGAGTGAAATCAACGACGACTAAATCATCAAACATAGGTTCCTCACAGAATTCAAAATAATCGCCTAGAGATATCCCATTTTCCTAGCTTCACCTGTTAACTCATCACGGAATTGTGGATGTGCTAATCCGATAATTGCCCTAGTTCTTTCTGGAATAGTTTTTCCCTTAAGTTGAGTCGCTCCGAATTCAGAAACAAGATAATTAACTTCCATCCGTGGCGTTGTAACGACTGCTCCTGGTTTTAGGACAGGTACTACTCGCGATAATGTGCCACTTTTTGCTGTCGAATAAAAAGCTACAATTGATTTTCCACCTGGCGAATCGAATGCACCTCTCGCAAAGTCATGCTGCCCTCCGGTACCGCTATATTGCAGAGTTCCAATCGACTCCGAGCAACATTGACCTGAAAAATCAACCTCAATAGTAGAGTTTACTGAAACCAGAGAATTGTTCTTTGCTATGTTTGCCGGCAAGTTTGTGTACGAAACCGGGCGAGCTTCAACTACTGGATTGTCATCCAAAAAGTCATACATTCTTCTACTGCCAGCGGCAAAGGCCCATAGAGCCTTTCCTGGATGAAATGATTTATTCGATCCGGTCGCAACGCCATCCTGAATCAGATCCACCATGCTGTCCGTAAACATTTCGGTATGGATACCTAAATTTTTGTGTTGATTTAGAGACTGAGCTACCGCATTTGGAACTCCACCAATGCCTAATTGAATGGTCGCCCCATCAGGTACCATTTCCGCAATGATTGAACCCATAGCATCATCTTCGTCTCTTCGTGCCGGTGTGGGCAGCTCAGGAATTAGCGCTGATTCCTCAACAATCGAATCAACTTCTGACACATGAATAAATGAATCACCGTGAACTCGAGGCATGTTTTCATTCACTTGCACAATAGTCTTGCCAGCCACGCGCGCAGCTGTGCTCGTATAATCAACTGAGACTCCAAATGACATATATCCATTTTCATCCATCGGTGACACGCTAGTAATACACACGTCATTTTGAATAAATTCAGTGACCAGTCTTGGAACCTGGTGAAAATAGTTGGGAATAAAGTCAGCAACACCTGATGCAATCATGTCTCTATCACCAGCAGATGCATAGAGTGAATGCCAGTGAATAACGTCCCGCACGTCTTCCGCAAGCAAGTATTCTCGAGTGGCAGCTAACGGAAGCAAAGAGTACATATGAAGCTCAGTCCAACGTCCGCCTTTAGCTCCTTGATTGATTGCGCGCAATATTGCTGGAGGCTCA
>CAVODE010000084.1:0-7306 GCA_963694535.1 Dehalococcoidia bacterium | reverse complement strand
AGATTCTCAGCCACACCAAGCGCGAGCCATCTAATCCAAGATGATTGTCTAAAGTGGTAGCCCTGCCATGCACTATTATCTTCGGCTAGGGCGCGCAGGTGCGATCGCGACAATACCAGAAGATCGTCGATCAATACCTGATCAACATGTAAGCTCTTATTGGTATAGAGCCAGAGCAAGTGCTCCATATTTTCTCTAGCTTTGTCCCAATCTCCTCGATTGGCAAAGTTTTCGATTTTCTTTTCAAGTAGGGGCCGTTGAATTTCGGTATATAGACCATTCTCGACACGGGCTATTTGCATGGCCCGGTCGAGGATGGCGTGCGCCTCATCAAATTGATTTAGCTGCATCAGCACATCCGCCAATTGCTCGAGCGGCTCTATTAGTCGTGAATCCAAAGTTCCAAAGCGGTCTTGCTGATCATTTAACAAAGCACGCGAAAGCGCTATTTCATCCAAGGAATCCAAAGATGACTCAGATTGTCCGTAAACAGGCCCAAGTGGGCTTGCGAGGAAAATAAGCAAGGCTATGGTAAGTCGCTTCTTCATAGTAGTTCTCTGCTCAACACTTTAAGCTACATGCAAGATATCAGGCTACATTCGGATTAAATAGCGACTAGTCTCATCCTGTAAAGCCGCACTTTTGGAAGGTTCTGTGAGTCGCTATTTACTAGTCGCTTGATTATACTCGTTAAGGTTAATAAAAAACGACTGAATACAGGAGAGTAATGTGAGCAAAATCAGAAAAACCGTTGGCTTTTCCCTACTATCACTGATAATTGGCCTAGGCGCTGGTTTCTTCGTCAGCTCGTCTGCGCAGGAAGCCGGTAAGGTGTATGAGCTTAGGATCTACACGGCGACACCAGGCAATTTGGAAAATCTTCATGCTCGTTTCCGCGACCACACTATCCGAATATTTGAAAATAATGGCATGAAAATAGTCGGTTTCTGGTCGCCCACTAGCGAAGAGGATGCGGATGACACACTGATATACGTACTAGAACACGCAAGTCAGGAAGCCGCTAACGCTTCGTGGCAAGCATTCGGGCAGGACCCAGAGTGGAAAGCGGTCTCTGACGCCTCCAATGCGAATGGACCTATATTAGCAGGTGTCGAGCGACGTTATATGACGGCGACAGACTATTCGCCCCTGAAATAACTGCGGCATAAAAAAGGGATAGCTAATCTTAGCTATCCCTTTTTTATTTGTTTTGTGATTCCCATAATATCGAAAAACCAAATAAGGCTGCGAACAAATTCGGCAGCACTTTAGAAGATCATCGGATTGTTAAAAAACTTGAATGAGCCATATGCTAATTCCAATAATTCTACGGTCGACTGCACCTCACCTGCCCAGTAGTACAGCAAGGCACCCAATATAATCACAGAAGAACTCGCAGCCGCGATTGTTCTGTCATCCCACTTACTATTGTTCATACCTACTCCTAGCAATTAAGCCGAGTTTTCTCTTAACTGAACCCTATCCAGCGACCGGTAGCGGCGACTGTAAACCATATAAAAATAGATGCCACTGCCAGTAATCTCAGTGTCCATGGACCTATTTCACTATGTGGTCGGCTATTCAACAGGGGTTGCTTGATAAAGAACATGAAACCGGAGCCTGCGAGCAAAGCTAGCATTTTAATCCAGAACACTGGCATGTAATAAACCTTGTCGGCTACGCCAGCTGCACAGAAGATTCCAGTAGCAATTGCTACGCTCAAGCCATACTTGAAACACTGATGAGTTCCCTTAGTGATGGACTCAGACGGAATGTCCTTAAGGAGCACTCCCAGCAATCGAAGATCGGTAACCAATACAGTTCCGCCGATGATCGCCATGGCAATAAGATGCCCAGCTTGGACAGTTGCATACACTGACCCGTACGTTATCCCCAAATAGCCAATCCAAGAGGAATATTTCAGCCATTCGAAGAATGGCAGTAAGCTCGGATAGATCGATGCCCTGACTTCGAAGAATTCTACCAATACAGCGGCCAGCACAATGAATGCCAGGCTCGTCACGCTCCTATAATTACTCAGAAAATTACTTAACATCTAAAACTCCGAATTTTATTCGACTAACTCTCTACAGCGCGTTCAGTTGTTCCACGCAACCTGAAGCCCAAAGAAGTGCAGTGTTGCTCACTTTTGGACAATCTACCCAGTCGTAAGGAATAAAACGGCCCATAGCAACAACACCGCACCAAAGACAAAGAGATATAATCGCACCTGTTCGCAATGGCTTCGGTGCGACACGAGCTGAATCCCAGGTCCCGTCTGCCTCTCTCATCCTCGAATTAAAAACCCAAGCATTAATAAAGGCCAATACCAACAGTATCATTTTAATGCGAAACCAGAGGCTCTGAACGTTTTCAACTGGCTTCGCATACACCAGCAATATCCCGGTGATAAACATGATGGCAAAACCAATAATCATTGGTTTATGCAATCTATCGGCAATAGCGGTTGCTGAGACATCAGGCAGTACCCAACCGAGCATGCGAAAATCAATGATGAAGAGAGAGCCAATACTAATCATCAATGTGAGAACGTGAGTTGCTTCAAGCCAGTTCCAGCTGTAATAGCCCGAAACCAACATTTGGCTATATTCCTGCGCTTCTAAATACTGAGCAACTTGCAGTAATAACTCATTTATCACGCCGATAGACCCCTTGCTTCTTAGAATAAATATTCTGAATATTATTTTTACTGAAGAATAAACATCCTTACGCACATAGTCCACCGCAATGATGTCAAATATATCAAAGCAAGATGAATTCCATAACTTAGGATTTTGCTAAGATTTCTTGTTTTCGGTACTCGGAAGGAGTCACACCCATTATCTGGCGAAAAGCATTGTTGAATGGCGTGATCGATTGATAGCCTACAGAAAGAGCTATCGTCAGCACAGGTAAATTCGGTTTACCCTTATCTACTAGCGCTTCACCAGCATCTGCGATGCGGTATTTATGCAGCATTGCATTAAAGTTTCTATAGCCTAATTGCTTGTGAATAAAGGCCCTCAATCTATATTCGGGAAGATTTAATTTTTTTGCCAACATTGAAATTGTCAAGCCGGCCTCCCTGTACATTTTTCCTTCTTCGAATATTTTATTGAAACTGTCATTATCAAACGGGGCTCCATTTTCTGGCTCCGCTTCCTCTGTCAGTTCTGCGACCTTGCGAACCACATTCCCAAGCGAAACATAATCAAAACGCATCGCCACCAGTAACATACCCATAGCTAAGAATGCTACCGAGCTAACAATAATTGTCTGGGCAGTAGCATAGCTATTTGAACTACCGTCAAGCAGAAAACTTTCAACAAATACAACACTGAAGATAAGTGCACCCTGCACACCAATAATGAACCATCGCAGAATCCTGCGATCATCTACTAAATCTGCCCCCCAGCCTTTGAGAGTCCAAATCATCGCGGAGGCAACGAATGTCAACTGTATGAAATCCATACAGGCGATTAGGAATGTTAGTGAATCCAGACTAATACTGCTACTAGAGTAAAGAGGTACGCCCGAAAGAATAGAGTCAAAAAATACTTGAGTAGCAAATGCAAAAATCAACAAATTTGGGAATTTCTGTTGTTCTTGAAAGACTAGAAAACAATAGATCATGAACAGTCCCGGAACCGCACTCACACCTATCTCTATTATCAATTGCCATTGAGTTAGGTCTAGTCGAAACTGCGGATCGATATGCTGGCCTGCCATTCCATTCAATAGATAGCAAATTATGAATACCGCCATTAGGCAAAACACCCTAGCACTTCCCGCACGCGGTTCAGCCTTCAAGTAACCCGCGGCTAGGAGAATGACGGCAATTATCGCTACAATCTGTACAGTAAAAAGAAAAAGTGGGTTTGGCAAAAGGAATTCCTACAATTATGTGCTAGCAAGTATGACAATAACCGATCAACTGACAAAGTTCAAAGGACCCACTGATCGATTGAAGAATGCATAATATTTTCTCAGGTAGAATTCTCTAGGGCTTAAAATCAGACTTCACCCATGGTGCCATACCAAGAACATCCCACGTTTCCTCTGTTCCTAATTAAATCACTAGATTAATCGAATTTTCCATTGCTTAAGGACACGGGGGATGATTAATGCGGAGCTCATAGAATAAAAATTTTAGAGAATAGTGTCCTATTATGCGTAAGACTGCCGTGCCAATTATCGTCGGATCCCTATTAATTAGCTGAGAGAAACAGGCTCATCAACTGCGAACACGGTCGATTTATCGATTTTAGCCATTACCGGCGATAGAGATTCTAATTCAAAGCCCATTCCGGCATGGTCTATTAGGCGCGTAATCAGCTTGTCATTAAATACAGTTGCTGGCGTCCAGAAACCACCACCGACTTCACTCTCATCAACATCACGTCGCAGACTTATTCCAGCCTGAGCCAACATTTTTGCCGTGGATCCATAGCCAGGATCACGATCACCGCTTACCTTAACGCTCACACTCTCCCCCCGCGGAGTCCTTCCAAGCAACCGCAAATCATAGCAGCCCTTTAACTGTTGTTCTGGAGTTGGACCCTCTCCTGGGCTAGGCAGGAAGAGACGAGTCGCCAACCAGCGCATGGGGGAGAAAGCCATCATAAACATCGACACTTTTGTGCCTGTGGATATTCTCTTCGCCGCTTTTTCACCTTTCTTTCCCACACTGGTGAGCATTGCTTCGTCATACTTAAAATTTTCATGATAGTGTCCATCGAGCAGCGCATTGCTGCGCAACACAACCCGAGTATTAATAGACGCCATGATAAACGGGCCTGCCCATGAGTCAAAATCCTCATCAAATTCCACAGATACGTTGTGCTGGCGCGCCGCAAAAGTATGCTCCACCGGACAGAGTGAATAGGGATCTCGCATTTCCTTACGAATTCCCGGATCGGTAGATGCTTCCTTATAAAGGTTTAGAGCACTGGCTATAGTTCCTCCCGACGCACCACCCCTTAAAGTCTTCACACGCAGTTTAACCGCATCGCAATAGCTACCAAATTGTCGCAGCGCATGATCTTGCAGAAACTTAACACCTAAGTCAGAAGGAATGGAATCGAATCCGCAGCAGTTCACTATTCTAGCACCGCTACGCTTTGCATCACCTTCGTAACGGTTAATCATTCGGCGGATCCATTGCGGCTCACCAGTGAGGTCACAGTAGTCAGTACCGAGTTGACAACAAGTCTTTACCAGCAACTCACCATACAAGGCATAAGGACCAACCGTGGAGATGACGAGCTCCGTCTTCTCACACATAGATTGCAGTGTCTGCTCATCTGAGGAGTCTGCAATAATGAGAGAAATCGCTGCTGCTTTCCCTCCTAACGAAGCTTTCAGTTCATTTAATTTTCCCTTTGAACGAGCAGCCATAGCCCAGGTTAAATTCGGCTCAGTGTATTCGTTTGCTAGATAGTTACAGAGAATTTTACCGACGAAGCTAGTCGCACCGAACACTACAATATCGAATTCTTTATTAACCATTTTGCCTGTCCCTGAACTTTAAACTGTAACTTCGTCGCCTACCGGCAAATTAAAATCACTCTTTGAAGAAGAATTACTAATATTACCGTCGCGTGAATGCCGATAGCTCATCCAAATTAAAAACTGCAACCCGAAGAGCAAAGATGCTGCTAATAAATGCGTAGGTTGAACAAGCGCTGGCATCCCTAAGTGACCCAAGGCCGCCCCTGAAAACACAGCAGCACCTATTACACAGATCATAGTTAGGGTGAGCCTACTCAGTGTATGCTGCCATCCTAGCGACATCACCAATAACCGAGCAAGCCACAAATTAGCAAAGAGAACAACAGCGGAAAAACTTCTGTGCACATAAAAAAACCAAGGCATTGCGTCTATCCAGCTCGACCGCAGCTCTTCACCTTGGGATTCACGTATAAAGTCTGTCATCTCCCGAACCTGTGTTCCCATAGCCACCTGCAAGACCGTGAGCCCAAGTACTATATAAAGCCATTTTCCAAAGCGCTGATCTATGTTACCCACGGACTGTGAAGCCATGATCCCCCTCCGCGCTTGCGCGACTGCGTAGAGCAGCGTGCCTACAATTGCTAACGCCACCAGCATATGTATAGTGATCATCCCGGGCAGTAGGTTCGAACTCACCACCTTGGAACCAAGCCATCCTTGAAAACCCACCATTAGGAAAGCTGCGACTGACGCTTTAAATATCCGTGTGTCATGCGCTCGGCAGGACCAGGAGTAGATAGCTGTTAGGAATATTAAGAAACCAATACTTACACCTAGCAGCCTATTAGCATATTCCGTCCAGGTCTTAACCACGTTGAAACGCGTGTCAGAGTAACCTAGCTCCGCATATATCTCCTGATAGTTCACTGGCAACTGCGCTTCGCTCGTCGGTGGAACCCAACTACCAAAACATGTAGGCCAATCTGGACAGCCCATACCAGAACCTGATGCGCGCACTGTGGCACCTACCAAAATTAAAAAATAAACCGCAGCTATGGTTATCCAAGCCATGCGACGATAGCGTTTAAGAGTGGGGTTATCTGTTTCCATAATCATAAAACCTGAGAAGACCTCTGAATAAGCCCAACTTGGACAAAGCCAATTCTAATAAAATTATTGTTGATAGTTTTAACTGCGCAGGGCTTCCAGCAGAGATATCGATGCGTAGCTGTCCATCGGCAAACCCTGTTGCTCTTGATACGCTCGAATGGCGCTTCTGGTTCGACTTCCTACTCGGCCGTCTGGCTCTCCTGAATCGAAGCCAAGTCCGTTTAGCAATTCCTGTAATTCATGAACTTGAGCGATGCTCATCGCCTGTTCATTTTCCGGCATGCGCTGTATTGGGGGGCCACCGGCAAATCTATCGGCTAGATGCCCTACCGTCAGAGCATAGAAAATTGGTGGATTGTAGACACGCGTGACTCTGAAATTGTCATAGGCAAGGAAGGCTGGACCCTGTGCACCTGCCGGAATAACTACCGAGGCCTGCATGTCTGCTACCGGTATCGGGGTACCTGATATTCGTAAAAGCCCTATATCACTCCATTCTTGCAGCGATTTGCGCGAGTTAGTGCCAGCGAGTGCGAAATCAAAGTCAGGGGGAAGTAATATTTCCCTTCCCCAGCGTTCATCACCCTTCCAGCCCGACTTGGAGAGAAAGTTCGCTGCTGAATTAAACACATCAGGTAAACTATTCCATATATCGATTTTGCCATCGCCATCGCCATCTACCGCGTGCAAGGAGAACACCGAAGGCATAAATTGCAGCTGGCCCATAGCTCCTGCCCAAGATCCG